>JBMHCK010000074.1:0-59553 GCA_049889955.1 Puniceispirillaceae bacterium (SeqCode) | reverse complement strand
TGCTCTTGCCGGTCTTCTGTTTGATCTGGGCTGTCTGGCTCTCCGTATAGATGGTACGGAGAGATATTATGACGCAGGTTAATCAATCAGAGACACGCAATTCCGATAATCATTTTATCCGCAAGGTGATGAAAAAACCCTTGCTGGAGCGTGAGTATGAGCTGGAGCTTGCAACACGCTGGCGGGATCATGATGACCACCGCGCTATGCATGAGCTGGTTCTTGCCTATGGCCGCCTGGTCGTTAGCGCCGCTTCAAAATATAGACATTATGGACTTTCCCTTGGTGATCTTATCCAGGAAGGGAACATAGGCTTGATGCAGGCTGCACGGCGGTTTGAGCCAGAGCGGGGTTTTCGCTTTTCAACCTATGCCGCCTGGTGGATACGCGCGTCTATTCAGGATCATATTTTGCGGAACTGGTCGATTGTCCGCACCGGTACCACTGCCGCACACAAAGCGTTATTTTTCCGGTTAAAGCGTCTGCGTGCGCGCATTGGAGAGGCAGATGGCGGTCCATTATCAGTCGAGGGACGGCAGAAAATTGCCGAGACTATCGGGGTGAATGTGAATGATGTGGTGTTGATGGAACAACGCCTGTCTGGTCCGGATGCATCCCTGAATATGACGGTATCTTCGGAAAGCGATAGTGAGGCACAAAACTTTCTGGCAGATACACGCCCAGACCCCGAAGAGGTGGTTACCTCTATGCATGATGCGAAAGTATTATCGGATCGTCTGCATGAAGCGTTAAACGAGCTAACCCCTCGCGAGCGCCTGATTATCTTTCGCAGGCGGCTAAATGATGAAGGCGCCACATTAGAGCAATTGGGCGGCACCCTTGGCGTCAGCAAAGAGCGGGTACGCCAGCTAGAGCATCGCGCCTTGAAAAAGCTGCGGGTTAGCCTGGAAGCCCAAACAGATATGCCGCTGGATTTGTTGCCACAATTATCCTAAGTTAGGGCCGGATAGCTGGTACCCATATTTTGGTGTAAACAGGGCTATTCATTTAAAACAGGCAGGGTCCAAACCATTGCATGCTCTTGATGCAGAAACAAATCTATATGCGCCGGTAACCCCGTTTAATACCGGTTTTCTAAAGCGTGATGCGCATTCTATTTATTATGAGGAATGTGGGAGTCGCAATGGCGTGCCTGTATTATTTGTACATGGCGGGCCGGGGGCAGGCTGTGCGCCCACCCATCGCCGCCTGTTTGACCCGCAGAAATATAGAGCCGTGCTTTTTGATCAGCGCGGGTGTGGCCGCTCTGAGCCTTATGCCAGCTTACATCAAAATACTACCCAGGATTTAGTAGAGGATATCGAGGCGCTTCGCATAAAGTTGGGCATCGATAAATTTATCTTATTTGGGGGCTCCTGGGGCTCTACTTTGGCGCTTGCCTATGGGGTTGCTTATCCTGAACATTGTCTGGGGTTTGTGTTGCGGGGAATTTTTCTGGGCGGCAGTGAAGAAATTAACTGGTTCCTGTATGATATGGGCCGATTTTTTCCAGAAGCCTATGCGCGTTTCTCTGGCTATATCAGCCCCACCGAACGCAGTGATATTCTTTCTGCCTATTATCGCCGCCTGACCAGCCCTAGCCGTTCTATCGCAATGGCAGCGGCTAATCAGTGGGCAGCCTATGAGAATTCCTGTGCAACCTTGCGGGCTGTATTGCGCGATGGCGGGGCTTCTGCTTACACGCTAGCGTTGCTAGAGGCGCATTATTTTCTGTCAGATTGTTTTATGCCAAAGGACTATCTGCTAGGGAATGTGCATCAGATTAGCCATCTATCTGCCTATATCGTTCAGGGTCGGTATGATGTGATTTGCCCGCCTTTTTCAGCAAAAAAGCTGGCCGATGCCTGGGGCCAGAATGCAAAGCTGAAAATCATGGATAATGCCGGGCATTCTGCGTTTGAAACCAGCATTGTTCCGCATTTGCTGCGGGGGCTGGATGCCATTTCACATCAGGTGCAAAAAGCCTAGCCCCCTATCCAAAAGTATAGGTAACTTGTCCATATTAGTTAAATCTTAAAAACTATTGCTCAAAAATATCCTATACGCTATGCAACCTTTAGTGTTATCTTTGCTTGAGCGAATATAGGGAAAGACGATGGCTGAAAATAGCGACAAGAATTTCAGAGTAACGAATAACAATGCTGTGGATATGCATGTTGGCAAGCGGGTGCGTCTGCGCCGAACTTTGCTAGGCATGTCACAGGAGCAGCTTGGGGCGTCTTTGAATATCACCTTTCAACAGGTGCAGAAATATGAACGCGGGGCAAACCGTATCAGCGCGTCACGCTTGTGGGATATTGCCCAGATTGTCGATGTGCCAATTAGCTATTTCTTTGATGATATGAGCGATGATGTTATGCAATCCTCTCCGCGCCGTATCAGCCGCGGGGCAGAGCATTCAATAGATGATGAAGCGGTTCGTGATCCGATGGCCCGCCGAGAGACATTGGAATTAGTGCGTACCTATTATTCGATAGAAAAGCCAAAAGTGCGCAAGAGAATTGCTGAAATGGTCAAGGCCATTGCCGTAACCATTAATGAAAAGCGCTAGGCAAGCAAGGCATCAAAACAAACAGCATGGAGCGATTGCTGGCAATGGAAGAAGAACAAAAAACAGAACAAACTGCCACGCAGACCGGGATGGAGGCGCTTAGCTTTGAGGAGGCGTTAAGTCAGCTTGAAGCCATTGTTGACCAGCTAGAGCGCGGCGATGTATCGCTGGATAAGGCAATTGACGCCTATAGCCGCGGCATGGCGCTAAAAGGGCATTGTCAGGCGCGCCTCGAAGAGGCACGGCTAAAGGTTGAGCAGATTAAGCTGCCAGAAGATGGCGGAGCTGCCACGACAACGCCATTTGACCCTGCTAGCTAATGGTCACTATTCCGCAACTTTTACAAGAGGATGCTGTCCAGACATCAGCTTGGCTAGATAGCCATTTTGATATGCTTGCTTCCTCGCCAGCCGCACCGCTGCTGGCAGCGATGCGCTATTCGGCGATGAATGGCGGCAAGCGGGTTCGTGCCAGCCTGGTATTATCAGCGGCCCGGTTGGCTAGCGGCTCTAGCGAAAGTACGGCGCCATCTGCCCATTTGGCTGTCGCCGGGGCTGTTGAAATGCTGCATGCCTATTCACTGATTCATGATGATTTGCCTGCCATGGATGATGCCGAGGTGCGGCGCGGGGTGCCTTCCTGTCACAAAGCTTTTGATGAGGCTACCGCTATTCTGGCCGGGGATGCCCTGCAAACCGAAGCGTTTAGCGTGCTGTCACAAGAAGGGCTGTTAGAGGAACCGGCCCGTCAACTACAACTGGTATCGGTGCTGGCAGCAGCCTCTGGTGCTAGCGGCATGGCTGGCGGTCAAATGCTGGATTTGCTGGCCGAAACAACCACGCCTGATCTGCAACAAACACAAACCATGCAGGAATTAAAAACAGGGGCGTTGATCAAGGCCTCTGCGATGATGGGCGTGCTTGTGGGCGGTGGTAATGAAGCGATGCTCGCGGATGTGGAAAGGTTTTCCAGCTATCTGGGGCTGGCCTTTCAGATTGCTGATGATTTGCTGGATTATCAAGCAGACGCAGAACAGTTAGGCAAGCCAGCCGGCCGTGATGCTGAGCAGGGAAAGGCCAGTTTTGTTGATTTGTTGGGGCTGGAAGAAGCGCGCAGGCAGGCCGATAATCTGATTGAAAAAGCCTGTGCCAGCCTGGATAAATATGGCACCGCAGGTGAAGGGTTACGTGGTCTGGCACATTTTGTTATAAACCGGAATCATTAAACCTGTCGTATAGAGAATAAAGAAAAACCAGCAAGGCACCAATATGAGTGTATGCCTGAAATAAAAGCTGGGTTCCGGAGAGTATGTTCCGGGAGGTATGTATAAGGAGGGGGAAGTGACGGGGCCGCAAACACCACTTCTGGATAAAATTACATCAGTTCAGGCTTTGCGCGCGTTAAGCGAGGCACAATTGCCGCAGCTCGCAGATGAAGTGCGCCAGGATATGATCCGCGCTGTGTCGCAAACTGGCGGGCATTTGGGGGCCGGGCTAGGCGTGGTTGAATTAACCGTTGCCCTGCATTATGTTTTTGATACACCCGCTGATCGCCTTATCTGGGATGTTGGGCATCAAGCCTATCCGCATAAAATTTTAACTGGCCGGCGTGAGCAAATGCCAAGCCTGCGCCAGGAAGGCGGCCTGTCTGGCTTTACCAAACGATCTGAATCTGAATTTGACCCCTTTGGGGCAGGGCATTCCTCTACGTCTGTTTCCGCCGCCCTAGGCATGGCTACCGCCAGAGATGTTAAAGGCGGCCATAATAAGGTAATCGCGGTTATCGGCGATGGCGCGATGAGTGCTGGCATGGCCTTTGAAGGGCTGAATAATGCGGGCGCGTCGGAAAGTGATTTGATTGTTATCCTGAATGATAATGATATGTCTATTGCCCCGCCAGTTGGCGCAATGTCTGCTTATTTATCCGAGCTTATCTCCTCTCAGCCTTTTCATTCTATTCGCGGGCTGGTCAAGGAAGTTGCCAGCCGGTTCCCTGCGGAAATAGAACGCACCGCCAAACGGGCAAAGAATCTGGCACGCGAGCTGGTAAGTGGGCATAGCCTGTTTAACGAGCTGGGCTTTTTTCATATTGGGCCGATAGACGGGCATGATCTGAACCATTTATTACCGATTTTAAAAAATCTAAAGGATGGCCAGATTGGTGGCCCGGTGTTGGTGCATGTGGTTACAGAAAAAGGGCATGGCCATCCATTTTCTGGTCCATCAGCAGAAAAATATCATGCCGTTCCAAAATTTGATGTCATCACGGGCGAGCATTCAAAATCTGCCAGTAACAAGCCTAGCTATACCTCGGTTTTTGCAGAAACGCTGGCATCGCTTGCCAAACAGGACCGCAATATTGTCGCTATTACCGCAGCGATGCCGTCTGGAACAGGTCTGGATAAACTGGCCAAGACCTGTCCCTCTCAGGTGTTTGATGTGGGTATCGCCGAGCAACATGCCGTTACCTTTGCTGCTGGATTGGCTGCTGAGGGAATGAAGCCCTTTGCGGCGATTTATTCTACCTTTTTACAACGCGGATATGATCAGCTGGTCCATGATGTAGCGATACAAAATCTGCCAGTGCGTTTTGCCATAGACAGGGCCGGTCTGGTTGGCGCGGATGGGGCTACCCATGCCGGTGTGTTTGACCTGGCCTATCTGTCATGCTTGCCAAATATGATGATTATGTGCCCTGCTGATGAAGCAGAATTGATGCATATGACTGCCACGGCGGCAGCTTATGATGACGGGCCATCTGCCTTGCGCTATCCGCGCGGGACCGGTACCGGGGCTAGCCTGGATGTGCCAGCAGAAATATTGGAAATAGGAAAGGCCCGGCCAATCTGTCAGGGCAGCGATATCGCTATCTTGTCTTTGGGAACGATGTTGCAGATTTGTGAAAAAACTGCCGACATGCTGCAGTCAGAAGGGGTGAGCGTAACGCTGGTTGATGCGCGTTTTGCCAAGCCGTTTGATAAGGACTGCATTAGATCCCTTGCCGAAAACCACTCAGCTTTGTTGATTGTAGAGGAAAGCAGCCCGGGCGGCTTTTCTGCGCATGTTTTACAATTTTTGGCTGCAGAAGGCTGTTTGGATGGGGCGTTGAAAATCAGATGCGCCAGCTTGCCAGATAGCTATCTTGACCATGCTGAACGTGACCGACAATTAGCGATATCCGGTCTGGACGCAGAACAGCTTTTTGCGGTGGCACGGCGCCTTGTTCAGCCACAAAGCAAGGCAGAGGATGCGGTAAGCTAGAAAGACCAGATTATTAGGCCGAAAGTATGTGTGTTTAGAGTGGGCCAGATGTATGTCCGATATATGCCCGATATATGTTAAATGACAGGTTCTCAAAAGGGGCGTGCAGATATGGTGCTTGTTCGGCGCAAGCTGTTGCCTAGCCGCGAGAAAGCACGGGCCCTAATCCGTGAAAAAGCAGTTAAGCTGGATGGCCAGCTTTTGGTGAAGCCCTCGCAGACCGTTCCGCTTAACGGTAATTTTGAAATAGAAGAGGCAAGTATTCGCTGGGCCAGCCGCGGCGGGTTAAAGCTGGAGGCGGCTTTGGAGGCGTTTGCGCTGCTGCCTCTGGATGGGTCTATTTGTATAGATGTCGGGGCCAGTACAGGCGGCTTTACCGATGTGTTGCTAAGTTATGGCGCCGGGCATGTTTACGCGGTGGATGTCGGGCATGGCCAATTATCCGAAAAACTGGCACGCGATAAGCGGGTGACCAATCTGGAAAAAACCCATGCACGGGACCTGGATACTACCCTTATTCCGCAACAGATTGATGTGGTGGTGTGCGATCTCTCTTTTATTTCGGTTACCAAGGCACTGGCTCCGGCATTAGGGCTGGTGCGGGCTGGCGGTATGTTGGTGACCTTGATCAAACCACAATTTGAAGCTGGCCGGGCGGCACTTGGCAAGGGCGGGGTCGTACGAGAAGAAGACGACAGACAGGCGGCAATTGCGCTGGTAAGGGCGTTTATATGCCAGCAATCTGGCTGGCAGGAGCGGGGGCTTATCCCCTCACCAATAACCGGGGCAGATGGCAATATTGAATATCTGTTTTGTGCCGAAAAACCCTGATCTCTGCTGCTTAACGCGGTAACAGGCCGGTTTGGCCAT
This sequence comes from Puniceispirillaceae bacterium (SeqCode), assembly GCA_049889955.1. Classification (GTDB taxonomy): domain Bacteria; phylum Pseudomonadota; class Alphaproteobacteria; order Puniceispirillales; family Puniceispirillaceae; genus JADHLI01. The sequence goes on along the minus strand of JBMHCK010000074.1, from coordinate 52,851 downwards.
GGTGGCGCATCAGCTGATCCAGCAATACAATCGCTAGCATGGCCTCGGCAACCGGAACCCCTCTTATGCCTACGCATGGATCATGGCGGCCCTTGGTAACCACATCTGTCTCCGCGCCCGCACTATCGATAGATTTTCGGGGGGTCAGAATAGAGGAAGTTGGTTTAATCGCGACCCGGGCAACAATATCCTGGCCAGTTGAAATACCGCCCAGCACGCCGCCATTATGGTTGGACAGGAAAACCGGTTCGCCATTTTCGCCGATCCGCATTTCATCGCCGGCTAAATGGCCGGGGAGTGCAGACAGGCCAAAGCCAGAGCCAATCTCAACGCCCTTAACCGCATTGATGCTCATCATTGCCGAAGCGATTTCCGCATCCAGCTTGCCATAAAGGGGCTGGCCCAGACCAGCGGGTATACCGCGGGCCACAATTTCCAGAACCGCACCTGCCGAAGAGCCATTTTTGCGAACTTCATCCAGATAGGATTCCCAATTTTTTGCTGCTTCACTATCCCCACAGAAAAACGGGTTTTGGTCTATCTGTTGAGGGTCAAATTTTGCGGTATCAATTTCATGGGGGCCAATCTGTACAACAGAGCCATATAGCTGATAGGCCTCGCCTAAAATTGCTTTCAGGGCAAGATCAGCAATCGCCCCTGCAGCTACCCGAACAGCGGTCTCTCTGGCAGAAGAGCGCCCACCGCCCCGATAATCACGGTGCCCATATTTTGCATCATAGGTAAAATCGGCATGGCCTGGCCGGTATTGTTTGGCGATATCCCCATAATCTTTTGAGCGTTGATCTGTATTTTTAATGATCAGGGAAACAGGCGTGCCGGTTGTCTTGCCCTCAAACACGCCAGACAGAATCTCAACCTCATCTGCTTCGCGGCGCTGGGTGACAAACCGGTTTTGGCCAGGCCGCCGCCGGTCAAGATAGGGCTGAATATCAGCCTCGCTCAAACTCAGGCCAGGCGGCACGCCATCGACAATACAGCCAATTGCCTTGCCATGGCTTTCCCCAAAGCTGGTAAATGAAAATAAGGTGCCGAAACTATTATCGCCCATCGGTTCAGACTACAGAAATATCCGGGGCATCAACAGCCTTCATACCAACAACATGATAGCCACAATCCACATGATGAGTCTCGCCAGACACCCCAGAAGACAGATCAGACAGCAAATACAGCCCCGAGCCGCCAACATCATCAAGGGTGACATTGCGCTTTAGAGGCGAGTTATATTCGTTCCATTTCAGAATATATCTGAAATCACCAATACCAGAGGCGGCCAGTGTTTTCATCGGGCCAGCAGACAAGCCATTTACCCGAATATTGCGGCCACCCAAATCCACAGCTAAATAGCGCACAGATGCTTCAAGGGCAGCTTTGGCAACGCCCATAACATTATAATGTGGCATCACCCGTTCTGCGCCATAATAGGTCAGGGTCAGCAACGAGCCCCCATCTGGCATCATCGCTGCGGCGCGCCGCGCAATGCTGGTAAAAGAATATACCGATATATCCATGGTGCGGGTGAAATTCTCGCGGCTCGTGTCAACATATTCACCCTTCAGCTCTTCTTTGTCAGAATAGGCGATAGCATGCAGAACAAAATCCAGCTTGCCCCATTTTGCATTTAGCGTTTCAAACACGCTATCCACCGACGCTTCGTCTGTAACATCACATGGCATGACGAGGTCACTGCCAACAGATTCTGCCAATGGGCCAACCCGTTTTTTTAACGCATCCCCTTGATAGGTAAATGCCAGTTCCGCCCCAGCGGCAGCGGCCTGTGCAGCAATGCCCCATGCGATAGACCTGTCATTGGCCACCCCCATGATAAGGCCGCGTTTTCCGTTCATAATCGCTGATGATTGAGACATGTAACCCTCTATGCTGTAGATGCCTTGTGTCACGCTGTTTTTGCTGGCTGCTTACAGATTATCTGCACAGAGCAACCCAGCGAAACAGGATGACAGGTGTTTTCGTGATAGATGTAACAAATTCAGCCGGATAAATCCAGCCAGAGCGCATATATCTGCAAAAATCCGGTAACCGGATAGGCTTTCGCACTGGCTGTCTGGCGATATGCCAGCCGCCAGCTTTTTTATTTCAGCGAATAATTAACCTGTTTTCTGATCTCGACCCTGTCGCCAACGCTAGCTGGATTTGGATCTTCTAGGCTCAAAATGCGGCCATCTGCTTCAACTTGCAGTCGATAGCCCGTGATTTTGGTCACTTCTTCTTCTAATACTACCCGCTTGGTCTGGCATACTTCCTGTTGCCGATAGCCCACAATATCGCCTTGCTGGGTGCTTTTTTTAGCATGCTGGCGCCCCAATAATGCGCCAGCTACTGCACCAGCCGCGCCGCCGCCATTCGCATCGGAAAGCTTATTGCCAACGGCCGAGCCAAGCAGGCCGCCAATAATCATTGAGCCGATTTCGTCGCCCTGCTGGGCCTCGCCATAAACAGGCACTTCATCTATTGAACAGATGCGTTCATCCTTTGGCGTCTTGCGAATATAGGACTGGGTAAGTGTGTCTACTTTGGTAACAGTGCCGATTACACTCTCCATCCGTGTTTCTGCCAGAGAGGCGGTTGCGGATATGGTTACAAGCGGAAGCGCAAGTGCAAAAGCTGGAAGTAAGTGTAATGCTTTCATAATGATTTTCCCCAAAGCAAATTTTGCATCCTCATAGGATAATTGCAGTATAAGAATATTCATTAAAAATGGCAAATTTTAGGCAGTATAAAATGTTATAATTGTTCTTGTCATCTGCCCGGATTAACAGGGTAAGCTGTGGTTATTTTGGGTGGCAAAAAATTGCGCGTAAATTAGGCGATGCGGCTAGTGATCAAGACAGATTTGAAGCGGCTATTCGCGCTTGTTTTTCCCCTGACAGACCCTATTTAAAAGATCTGACGTAAATATTTTTCATTGGCATGGTTAGGCTATCACTGTTGTGGTCACCAAAGATGTGGAAAATATACAAAAATACCGGGTACCAAACCAAATGTTAAGGAGATACCATCATGGGTGTTTTGGATGCAGACAAGCTGGATATTGACCCCTATCAGCTCTTTGACAGCTGGTTTGCCGAGGCAAAGGAAGCAGAAATAAATGACCCCGATGCTATGGCCATTGCCTCTGTGGACAGCTCTGGCATGCCGTCTGTTCGAATGGTGCTGCTAAAAGAGATTGTTCCCGAAGGATTTGTTTTCTACACCAATTATACCAGCCGAAAATCAGCTGAGCTGCTGGCAACAGGCAAAGCCGCCTTTGTTATGCATTGGAAATCCCTGCGCCGCCAGGTGCGGGTTTGCGGACAGATTGAAAAAGTGTCTGCCGCGCAAAGTGATGCCTATTTCAACAGCCGCCCCCGTGGCAGCCGGGTTGGCGCCTGGGCCTCTGATCAGTCCAAGCCACTGGCAACCCGGCAAATTTTACAGGATGCGGTTGCTGATGTTGAAGCAAATTATGGCGAGGATATCCCGAGACCGCCACATTGGGGCGGGTTTCTTATCAAGCCAGATGAAATTGAATTTTGGGCAGATGGGGAATATCGGCTTCATGATCGGTTCCGCTATACGAAATCAGCTACAGCCACATGGCAGGCACAACGCCTCTATCCCTGATCAGACGAGGGCTATAACTCAGATAAATGACACTTTTGATCTGGTGGTTGCCTGAATCTGTCAAAACTGGGTCGGTTTGAAACATGTTTCTTTGGTAAAACTTGGCAAACTCAGAGGTGTTGATAGTTTTTTCTTGTGTTTTCAATAGCGATTGACGCGAGGGGCAGTAAGATGAAAAGCCATGCAAGAGTTGTAGTTATAGGCGGCGGCGCTGTAGGCGTTAGCACGCTATACCATCTAGCCAAAAAGAGCTGGTCTGATGTTGTTCTGATTGAACGCAAAGAGCTGACAAGCGGGTCTACCTGGCATGCAGCTGGCTTGCTGCCCTTGTTCAATATGTCCTATTCGGTTGGCCAGATTCACAAATATTCGGTAAATCTGTATCGTAGCCTGCAAGCAGAAACAGGTCTTAATCCCGGGCTCTCGCAAGTATCCAATATTCGGCTGGCAACTAACCGCGATCGCATGGATGAATATCTGCAATATGCAGGGGTGGCCGAGACGATTGGGGTAAAGGTAGAACGCCTGACCCCTGAGGAAGTTATTGATATCTGGCCACTAGCGGTAACAGATGGGCTGATAGGGGCTATTCGCCATCCAGATGATGGGTATGTTCAGCCAGCAGATTTAACCCAGGCGCTGGCAAAAGGGGCGCGCGATAATGGCGCCCAGATATATCGGAACACAGCGGTAACCGCGATTACCCGCACCGCATCAGGGGAATGGAAGGTTACCACAGATAAGGGCGAGATTACCTGTGAGCATATTGTTTCAGCAACCGGGAATTTTGCGCGCCGCACTGGGGCGATGGTTGGGCTGGATATTCCGGTAATTCCGGTTGAGCATCAATATATTGTCACAGAACCGCATCCAGCTATCCAGGAACGTCAGGCCAAAGGGCTGCCGGAAATGGGGGTTTTGCGCGAGAGTGACGGGTCCTGGTATATGCGTGAGGAAAATGGCGGGTTGATCCTTGGCCCGTATGAGAAAGGTGCGCCTGTTTGTTATTTTGATGGCCCAGATGACAGCAGCGAATATGAGCTGTTCCAGGAAGATCTGGAACGGTTGATGCCGCATATTGAATCAGCGATAGCCCGGGTGCCAGCCTTTGGCGAGGTTGGGGTAAAGAAAGTCTATAATGGGGCGATCGCCTATACGCCAGATGGCAGCCCGATTGTTGGTCCGGCATGGGATTTGCCGAATTTCTGGCTGAATGAAGGGCATAGCTTTGGCATTACCGCTGCTGGCGGGGCCGGATGGCAGCTAGCAGAATGGATGGTAGATGGCGAGCCGACCATTGATATGAACGGGGTCGATCCGCGCCGCTTTGGGGATTATGCAACAAAAAGCTATCTGAAGCAGAAAAATGAAGAAGCCTATGCCAATGTCTTTACCATTCATTACCCCGATGAAGAAAGAGAAGCGGCGCGACCTTTGCGGACCACGCCTTGCTATGACCGGCTAAAGGATATGGGCGCTGTTTTTGGCCAGAAATTTGGCTGGGAGAGGGCGAACTGGTTTGCGCCGGAAGGGGTGCCTGCCGAAGATCACTGGTCGTTCAGACGGTCTAACTGGTTTGAACATGTTGGTAATGAGGTTGCCAATGTGACTACCAATTGCGGCCTACTGGATATGTCTGCTTTTGCAAAATGTCGTATTGAAGGGCCGGGTGCCGAGGCCTTTTTAGAAAATCTTATTGCCAATAAATTACCGCGTAAAAATGGCCGGGTGATATTGGCACATGCGTTGGCACCGCGTGGCGGCGTGCATTCAGAATTTACCATTATGCGGGAATCTGATGATAGCTTTTATATCGTCTCGGCAGGGGCTGCACAGCGCCTGGACCATGACTGGCTGAAAAAGCATATGCCAGATGATCGCTCGGTAACCTATACCAATCTAACCAATTCGATGGGGGTTCTGGTTCTGGCCGGGCCGAAATCACGGGATCTGTTGCAAAAATTGACCTTAACCGATTTGTCAAACGCTGCATTTCCATGGCTGTCTGGCCAGCACATAGATATAAATTTAGCCCCATCTCTGGCTTTGCGGGTCAATTTTGTAGGCGAGCTTGGCTGGGAGCTGCATCATCCGATTGAATACCAAAATCATATTTTCGATGCGCTATTTGCTGCGGGTGCAGAATTTGGTCTAAAGCCATTTGGTATTCGGGCAATGGATGCGATGCGATTGGAAAAATCCTATCGTATGGTTGGCACCGAGATGAGCATTGAATATGCGGCATATGAATCTGGCCTGCACCGGTTTGTGCAGATGCAAAAGGAATCCTTTATTGGCCGTGATGGTCTGGCCGCATGGCAGGAAGGCGGCTTTGCTAACAGCTTTGTTACGCTGGAAGTTCAGGGTGTGGAAGATGCCGATGCGCTGGGCGGAAATCCGATTTTCAAGGAGGGCAAGCTGGTTGGTCGGGCAACCTCTGGTGGCTATGGTTTCAGGGTGAAAAAATCATTGGCATTGGCCATGGTTGCCCCTGAATTAGCGACAAGTGGTACCGCCCTTGAAATTGAAATTTTGGGTCAGCGATTATCAGCTATTGTTATTGATGAAAGTCCGTTTGACCCCGCAAATGAAAAATTGCGAGCTTAAGATTAACGAAATTAAATCACCTGCGCGTACAGGTATTTGCCGATAAGGAATTGAGATATGGATGATATTAATCCGCAAAGGCGGTCACGGCGCGGCGGCGGACGTGATGCCCGTCGCACCGCCAGACAGACGAGCTCTGCTGTATCGGCGCCCTATCTGGTTCGCCATATTCCCCCTGTGGATATGCTTAGTGATGAGGCCTGTGAGCTTATTGAGCATAACGCAGAAACCGTGCTGGAAGAGATAGGCATCGAGTTCCGAGATGATCCAGAAGCGCTGTCTATCCTGAAAGATAAGGGGTGTGATATTGATGGGGAGAGGGTGCATTTTCCGCGTGGATTAGCCCGCGATCTGTGTAAAACAGCGCCGTCTGAATTCACCCAACATGCCCGCAATCCGGAACGCTCGGTTGTGATCGGCGGCAATAATACAGTATTTGCCCCTGTTTATGGCCCGCCTTTTGTGCGCGATCTGCAAGGTGAGCGCCGCTATGCGAAAATTGAAGATTTCAATAATTTTGTAAAGCTTATCTATATGTTGCCAGGCTTGCATCATTCTGGCGGCACGGTATGCGAGCCAGTTGACCTGCCAGTTACAAAGCGGCATCTGGAAATGCTCTATGCCCATTTACGCTATTCTGACAAGCCCTATATGGGGTCTGTTACCGCCCCGGAGCGGGCCGAAGATTGTGTCGCTCTATCCAAGATTGTGTTTGGTGAAGAGTTTGTTGACCAGAATTGCGTTATGGTCTCGCTGATCAATGCAAATTCGCCGATGACATGGGATGATACTATGCTTGGCGCGCTAAAGGTATATGCCCGTGCCGGACAGGGATGTATTATCTCGCCCTTTATTCTGTCCGGGGCGATGTCGCCTGTTTCTGTAGCAGGCACACTGACCCAAGTGTTGGCAGAAGCGATGAGCGGTATTGCCTTTAGTCAGGCGGTTAATCCAGGTGCCCCGGTTATCTTTGGCAGTTTTGCCAGCTCTATTTCCATGCAGACAGGCGCGCCAACCTTTGGAACACCTGAACCTGCAAAAGTTCTGTATTGTGCGGCAAAACTTGCTCGCCGGCTGAATGTGCCTTTCCGTTCTGGCGGGTCATTTACCGCGTCCAAGACCGCAGATGCACAAGCTGCGTATGAAAGCGCACATACCCTGTTGCCGACCGTATTAGGCGGGGTAAATTTTGCTCTACATTCAGCTGGCTGGATGGAAGGCGGGCTGGTCTCTGACTATGCCAAGTTGCTGTTAGATGCGGACCAGCTGACCATGATGGATAGCATGGTTGCCGGTATTGATGTTTCTGAAAATGGGCTGGCGCTAGAGGCGTTGCGGGAAACCGGACCTGGCCAGCATTTCCTGGGCAGCAGCCATACACAGGCCAATTTTGAAACTGCTTTCTGGCGTTCCTCTCTGGCTGATAACACCACTTTTGAGCAGTGGGACATTGAAGGGCGGGTGGAAAGCGAGCAACGCGCACGCAACCGTGCTATTCAGATGCTAAATGAATATCAGGCCCCTGAAATGGATCCGGCAATCGATGCCGCCTTGCGCGATTATATCGATAGCCGTATGGCGGCCCTGCCAGATAGTGATTATTGACCGACTAGGTGAAGTTGTGGTGTGGATACCGGCAGCTGGATGCTGGCTAGCTGGATGCTGGCCCACTCATTTGCACGGATATTAGGTGTTATCTAGCAAGATATAGCCATATTCTATGGACGCATCTTTCAGCCAGCTACACACATAATCTGAAAAGCTGGTGCGACAGAATAACAGCAAGCTATTATCAGTATCTGCGGCAAGTGTTATCGCAGCATGCGATAGCAGGGATTGCGCGCAATCACCGATATGAAAACTGTCTGGATGTAAATCAAGCGAACATCCCTTGGCCAGCACATCCAGGCGCCGCGTACCCCCTAGACGGAAAATAGCCAGCGCGTCCGATATTTCTGTAGCTGCATAATGGGCATCTCCCAGCTCTGCTTTCACACTCAACATGAATTCAGCCAGCTGCGCTTCTTCTATCATCAATAAAGTTTCATCTGGCCCCAGCCACAAGGCGCGGCGCGTGCCAATGGCGGCCATTTTGTTTGGCTGGCTAGGCAAGGCTGTTCCAAACAGGGTTTCCAGCCTGGCTTTGATGTTATCGTCTGCACGCAGATTAATCAGGCTCTTGCCAGCTATTCTTGCGATACTGAGGCCAGCTGCCCCCCCTTCCGGATTTGGCAGAATTTCAGGCAGGGCGGTAGCTTGCGGCATCTGCGCGTTAGGGGCGCTATGGCCAGTTTCAGATAGATTAGAGTTTGCCATTGAGACGCTCTCCTTTTGGATCATAAAAGCTGGTATCGGTGATAGTGGCCTCAATAGTGGGGCTGCCATCCAGCATTGGGAAATACACGGTCTGGCCCTTGCGGGCATGACCGCCGCGCAATAATGCCATGGCGATGGAATGGCCAAGATTAGGGCTGTAATAAGAAGAGGTAACCTGACCCAGCATCTCTACAGGCGGGGGCTGGGTAGGATCCAGAACCGCATGTGCGCCCTCGGGAATGACCTGTTTTGGATCCTTTGTTTTCAGCCCGACCAGCTGTTTGCGATCCTCGGCAGCCATAGACTGGCGTGCTAATGCCCGCTTGCCAATAAAATCGGGCTTTTTGTCCGAGACAATCCAGTTCATACCCAGATCAGGCGGCGTAACCGTACCATCTGTTTCCTGACCAACAATGATAAACCCTTTCTCGCCACGCAATACATGCATGGCTTCGGTGCCATAAGGGGTGATACCAAAATCACGGCCAGCACGCATCAAGGTTGTCCAAAGGGCCATGCCATAGCGGGCAGACACATTAATTTCGTAAGACAACTCGCCAGTAAAGGAAATACGATAGAGCCGTGCAGGCAAGCCAGAGACATGCCCCTCACGCATCGACATAAATCCAAACCCATCATCGCTTAGATCAATATTGGTCCCGGCAGCCTTTAGAATATCTCTGGCCGCTGGCCCGGATAAGGTGGCAACCGCCCATTGTTCGGTAACCGAGGTTAGATATACCTTTAATTCTGGCCATTCTGTCTGTAGCCATTCTTCCAGCCAGTCCAACACACCAGCCGCACCGCCTGTGGTGGTGGTCATATGAAAATGATCTTCAGCCAGACGGGTTGTGACCCCATCGTCCATAACCATGCCATCATCTTTACACATCAGCCCATAGCGGCATTTATTAATGCCCAGCTTTAACCAGCTATTGGTGTAAATACGGTTCAGGAATTCTGCGGCATCCGGACCCTTCACATCAATCTTGCCCAATGTAGAGGCATCCAGAAGCCCTGCTGTCTGGCGGGCCGCCATAACCTCACGGGCGACAGCTTCTTCCATGCTCTCGCCAGCTTGCGGGTAATACCAGGCTCGCATCCATTGGCCGACATGCTCAAACTTGGCGCCTGCTTCGCGGTGCCATTTATCCATTGGGGTGGTTCGTACCGGATCAAACAGCCCGCCAATATCGCGTCCGGCTATCATCCCGATAGAGGTCGGGGTATAGGGCATCCGAAAGGTGGTTGTGCCTACAGAAGGGATATCTGCGCCACGTTCACGTGCCAGAATAGCCATCGCATTGATATTAGAGGTTTTGCCCTGATCGGTTGCCATGCCGGTAGTGGTATAGCGTTTGACATGCTCGACCGAATGATATCCTTCCCGCACGGCAAGCTGGATATCACTGGCGGTAACATCATTTTGAAAATCAACAAAGGCTTTGCCGCCTTGCCCTGCTGGCAAGCCATTTGGAATTTCCCAAATCGGCATTGGCGCATATTTGATTGTTGGTGCGATGATTTCTGGCAGAGGCATCTCATCTGCATGGCTTGCAATTGCCTTAATCGCTTTATTGGCAGCTTCTATACCCTCTTTTGCACTGCGTGCTGGCTCAAAACTGCCCTTACAGGCGCCAACTGACTGCTCAGCTTCATGCGTGGTAGATGGACAGAAGCAATAGCTGCGCTCATCCCATTTCAATTTACCTCTGGCTTGGGAGTGCAGATGCACAACGGGGTTCAACCCGCCAGACATCAGCAGCAAATCACAATCAAAATGTTCTGGCTCGCCAGCTAGCGCATCCCCGTCGCTGTTTAGCGAGGCAATTTCGACACGGGCAACATGCAGGCGGCCATAGGCAGCGCTAACCCCGGCACCCAGACGGGTTTGAATACCCAACGCGGCCGCTTGCTTAACAAGGGCAGGTGCGGGGGTTTGCCGTGTATCCACGATCAGCTTTATCATACAGCCAGCGCGATGCAGGGCAAAAGCAGAATGCCATGCAGCATCATTATTGGTCATCAAGATACCGCGCTGTCCGGCCAAAACGCCATATTGATGCAAATAGGTTTGCGCTGCCGAGGCCAGCATCACGCCTGGCAAATCATTGCCAGTAAAGACCAGCGGGCGTTCAATCGCCCCGGTTGCCAGAATCACCTGACGGGCGCGCACCTTCCACAGGCGCTGACGCGGCAGATGGGCAGGCTTGTCTGCCAAATGATCCGTAACCCGTTCTGCAAAGGTCAGGAAATTATGATCGCTATACCCAAAACAGGTAGTGCGCGGCAATAGTGTCACATTATCCATAGCCGCTAGCTGGGCAATAGTTTTATCTGTCCATTCAGAGCCAGTAAGGCCATCTATCTGGATATCGTCGGTGGCCCGAAGCCATCCTCCCCATTGATGCTGATCTTCTGCCAGTAAGACACGGCGGCCACTTTGTGCCGCTTGCAGGGCCGCGCTAAGTCCGGCAAGCCCGCCACCAATCACAACAATATCGAAATGGGCATGGCGCTTTTCATATCTGTCCGGGTCTTGCGGGTTATCACCAACCTTGCCCAGACCAGCCGCCCGGCGGATAACATGCTCATACATCATCCAAAAGCTGGCTGGCCACATAAAGGTCTTGTAATAAAAACCAGCTGGAAAAAATCGGGAAAGAACAGAATTTATCTCGCCAACATCCAGTTTCAGTGATGGGAAACAGTTTTGTGATACCGCAACCAGCCCGTCATTTAATTCTACCTGAGTGGCTTTTAAATTTGGTTCTATGCGGCCGCCTGTGCCCACACCTACCAGGGCATTTGGCTCTTCTGCCCCTGCCGCCATAATGCCGCGTGGCCGGTGATATTTGAAAGACCGTCCGGTTAGATGAATATTATTTGCCAGCAATGCAGAGGCCAGCGTATCGCCCTTGCACCCCTGATAGGTTCGTCCATCAAAGGTGAAGCTGATAGGGGCGCTGCTATCTATAGAGGCCGCTATTTGCTGATTTCGATTTACCGTCATGTTGTTTTTCTTTGCCATCACCCTGCTGACCTCTTTGTGCTGGAGGGTTTGCGTGTTTTTTGCCCGGCAGGGCTGGCGGCGATTTCCGCTGGGCTGCTACGCCGCCAATTTGCGGCATAGGCTGTTTTACCTGCTTTGCTGGCAGGTTTTTGCCCCATCGCATACACCTCTATAATCTCGTGGCTAACGGTATCGCGCACCATATTAAACCAGCGCCGACATCCCGCACTATGGCGCCAACGCTCTAGAAACACCCCTTTTGGGTTGTCGCGATAAAACAGGTAATCTGCAAATTCCTTATCGCTTATCGGGTTTTCGGCCAGCGGGCGGGCGATATGCGCTTCGCCGCCACAGGCAAACTCTTCTTCATCTCTTGACCCGCAATAGGGACATTTAATTTCTAGCATCGTTCCAGCTTTTCCAAAAAATAATCTGTGTTGCAATCAGGGTTAATGCGCTACGCCGGCCGCGCCATGCTCGTCAATCAGCAAGCCGGTTTCAAAACGGTTCAACGCATAAGGCGCAGCAATATCATTTGGCCGATCATTTGCGATCAGATCAGCAAATACATGGCCGGATCCCGGGGTCGCCTTAAAGCCGCCTGTACCCCATCCGCAATTAAAAAACAGCCCGTCAATATCGGTGCGCGATATTATGGGTGAGGCATCCGGACAGGTATCCACAATGCCGCCCCAATGCCGCAACATCCGCAGTCGTGATAAAACAGGAAACAGCTCTACGGCGGCTGCGAGCATATGTTCAGGAACGGGAAAAGAGCCGCGCTGGGCATAAGAGTTATATTTATCCACGCCAGCGCCCAATACCATCTCACCCTTGTCAGATTGGCTGATATACATATGCACCGCATTGGACATAATCACCGTATCCAGGATTGGCTTTATCGGCTCAGATACCAGGGCTTGTAGCGGCCGGCTGGCAATCGGCAATCGAATTCCCGCCATATCGGCCAATACCGAAGAATGGCCCGCAACAACACAGCCAACCTTGCGGGTTTTTATAAATCCTTTTGTGGTCTCGATGCCGGTAATACGGCGTCCCTGCCGCCGCAGACCGGTTACTTCACAATTCTGGATAATATCCACACCCATATCATCAGCCGCACGAGCATAGCCCCAGGCCACCGCATCATGGCGGGCGGTACCGCCGCGCTTTTGCAGAAAACCGCCCATAACCGGATAGCGAATAGTTTGATCCATATTCATTATCGGCACGAATTTTTTAATCTCTTCCGGGCTGAGAACATCTGAATCAATCCCGTTCAACCGGATAGCATGAACCCGCCTCGACATTTCTTTTAACTCATGTTCTGAATGGGCAATGGTTAGCACGCCGCGCTGGCTGAACATGATATTAAAGTTCAAATCCTGAGCCAGCCCTTCCCATAATTTCATCGCATGCTCGTAAATAGAGGCTGATTCATCCCATAAATAATTGGAGCGAATAATGGTGGTATTTCGGCCGGTATTACCGCCGCCCAGCCAGCCTTTTTCAATCACCGCAATATTGGTCATATTATGCACAGAGGCCAGATAATAGGCTGTCGCCAGCCCATGACCGCCGCCACCAATGATTACCGCATCATATTCAGCCTTTGGTTCTGCATGGCGCCAGGCTTGTTGCCAGCCCTGATGATAGTTGCTGGCTTGCCGGGCCAGTGAAAATATCGAATAGTGTTTCTTTCTGTCGCGAAGAGCGCGCACCCCTCTATCGATATATGATGTTGCCATAATTTTCTTTTAACCCTGCTTGTATCGCCGCCCCAAGGACTGTCAGACGAAATTCTGTTCGCAAATATTTTTGCATAATATCTATAACGGTTTTTGGAAACCCATCCAATATACCATCTACTCACAGGGTGAAAAAACCTATCTTGCTTTCGACTTCACTTGGTGTTTGGTCGACATCTGGGCATTGCCACCCTATCTTAACAGATGTAGAACTGCAGTGATCGTGCTTTGCACAGTAAAGGAGGAAAGATGGCTATCATCAATCGTGTCGCTGATTTTCATCAGGATATGACCTTTTGGCGGCAGAGTTTGCATGCACATCCAGAGCTTGGATATGAAGAAGTCTGGACATCTGATTTTATTGCTGAAAAGCTTGCCAGCTTTGGTATCGAAGTGCATCGCGGCCTGGCAAAAACAGGGGTGGTTGGGGTGCTGAAAGGGCGCGCCGATACAGGCCGCAAAATTGCGTTGCGTGCGGATATGGATGCGCTGGCGATGCCAGAAGCAAACAGCTTTGCCCATAAATCAACCAAGGATGGGCGGATGCATGCTTGCGGGCATGATGGGCATATGGCCATGCTGCTTGGGGCGGCACGCTATTTGGCAGAAACACGCCAGTTTGATGGCACGGTTTATTTTTACTTTCAGCCTGCCGAAGAAGGGGGGGCTGGGGCCAAACAGATGATGGATGATGGCCTGTTTGAAAAATTTGACGCAGACAGCGTTTGGGGCATGCATAACTGGCCAGGTCTGGAGGCCGGACATATCGCGATTTCACGCGGTGCCTGTATGGCCAGTGCAGATCATTTCCATATCTCTATTCGCGGATGTGGCAGCCATGCGGCAATGCCGCATCAGGCAACCGACCCTGTATTGGCATCCGCCGCGATAATCCAGTCTTTGCAATCCATCGTTGCCCGGCAAACCAATCCGGTCGATAGCGCGGTAGTATCGGTGACCATGGTGAATGGCGGCAGTGCCTTTAATGTGATCCCAGACGAGGTACAGCTAGGCGGTACAGCGCGGGCTATCCTGCCTGAAACGCGGCAAATGGCTGAAGACAATATCCGTAAAATAGTCACTTCATTGGCCTCTGCACATGGCTGTGAGGCAGAAATTGACTGGCGCGGCGGCTATCCGCCAACCATCAACCACACCGCAGAAGCAAACCGTGCGGCCGAAATTGCCAGCGATATTGTGGGTTCAGATAAAGTGCATTTGGATTTGCCGCCCTCTATGGCAGCCGAGGATTTTGCCTTTATGCTGGAAGCGCGCAAGGGCGCCTATATCTGGCTTGGGGCCGGGCCAGCACAAGAAGGGCGAATGCTGCATAATACAGGATATGATTTTAACGATTCTATCCTGCCAGTTGGTACCAGCTATTGGGTAAAGCTGGTTGAAAGCGAGTTGGCAAGCTGATGACCAAGAAAACTGCACCTTCTGCTCAAAAGAATCGCAAGCTGAATATGTTTGCGATTGGCCTTGCTGCTATCGCTCTTATTGGCACCTGTCTTGGCAGTATTTATGTCTGGGAAAAGATGGGGCAGGTAGAGCTGGGTATGCATGGCTGGCTGGCGCTGATAGCAGGGGCTTTTGGCACGATTGTGCTAGGGTGCGGATTGATGGCCCTCAGCTTTTATTCCAGCCGTTCTGGCCATGATGAAGATGCCTGGACAGATCCTGAAAAGCACCGCGATTTGTTCAAATAAATCTCCAGTTATCCAAATTTTAGCCTCCAGACTCTGCTCTGGGTAAATTTTGATCTGCATTATCCTGTCTGATTTTGCTTCTTTGCCCTCTTGACTCACAGGGGCGTCTTTCTTATTTTTAAATGAGAACAAAACAAGAACAAAAATGACAGGAATTCCTGGGCTGAGGATGGTATTCAGCTTCAGATACACAAAAGATGCAGCCTTTACGCGATCCAAAATCATCTCAGAGTCAGAACGATCCCTATCTGGATATGGTCGCTGCTCAGGCTTCATCTGCCCAGCCATCGTCTGCTGAGGTGCCTAAAGCTAGGAAAAACAGCGTTTTTGCCTGTCTGAAAGAAAAAATCGAAGCGCAACAGGTTGCAGACAGGCGCTATCTTGCAACCGGCCTTGCCTGTTTTGATACAGCTTTGTCCGGGGGGCTGGCGCATCAGCATGTGCATTTGATGGTTGGCCCGCCTAATGATGCTGCTGCAACTGGATTTATTGTGGCGTTGCTACGCGCACAGTTGCAACAGCGCCCTAACGCGCCAATTATTTGGTGTAGCCCGCGCTTTAGTGGTCAGTATGGGCATATATGTGCCGAGGGGCTGTGGGCAATGGGACTAAATCCCGGCCAGGTTATTTTTGTACATGATGGGCATC
This sequence comes from Puniceispirillaceae bacterium (SeqCode), assembly GCA_049889955.1. Taxonomy (GTDB): domain Bacteria; phylum Pseudomonadota; class Alphaproteobacteria; order Puniceispirillales; family Puniceispirillaceae; genus JADHLI01. The sequence continues at coordinate 37,168 of JBMHCK010000074.1, read as the reverse complement.
CTGCCCGCCTGTTATCTGCGTTTGAAGAGGCGTTACAGACTACAGGTGTTGCTGGTGTGGTCGCTGAATATGGGGTGCTGGCCAGAAAGTCTGATCAGTGGTTGCGCTGGGCGCAACGGTTGCGGCGTGCGGCGCGTATCGGCGATAGTATAGGGTTTCTGCTTGGTCCGCCTGCGGCCAGTACAGGTTTTGAAAGCGGCTGGTCAATTACGTCAAAGACAGGCGATCAAAGCCAAAAACAGGATTGGCGACCACGCTGGTCTGTAGGCTTGACAAAAAGCCGCAAGGGCCATCAGGCACGTGCTGATATTTATTATTGTCCGGTATCTGGCCGTATGCATCTAGCCAGGAATATCCTGCCAGAAACACACGCCAGCCTGCCTTTTCCTGAAACATCTTGTGCATTATCTTCTGCCACCACTTCGAGCTCCAGAGCGATCTGCCGGGATAGTGCGCGCGCATCCTATCTTCATAATTACGCAAGCTGAGCAGGGCAATGGCGGCGGGTTTTTCTGGACATCATAGCCTAGGTGCCTCTGCTGGCCGGCGCGCGGCGGATCGCGAATATCTATATGTGCATCTGCCTGATTTACCGCTACGCCTGATTTGCACTGAAAAAGGGTGGCAGATAGATAAGGCTATTGCTCTTTATTGGCGTCACCAGAATATGGACAGGCTTGTCTATCTGTCTGATACCGCAAAAAAGGCAGGTCTTTATGCTGGAATGGGGGTCGCGGATGCCCGGGCCCGTTTGCCAGATATTTTGCTCGCCGAAATAGCCCCTCAACAGGACCAGGCTACCCTTGAAAAGCTGGCAAGATGGGCATGGCGTTATAGCCCCAGAACCGGCATAGATGTTGCTGGCCCTAATCCTGACAGCCCGGCTGGCAGTAATGGCATCTGGATAGATATGAGCGGGGCCAGCCATCTGCATGGCGGCATTGAGCAGGTTATCGCAGATATCAAACATCATCTGCTGGCAGCACAAATACCAATATATTGTGCGGCGGCCCCCTATTATTCTGCTGCCCGGGCGCTGGCCCATTATTATAATCAGATAACAGATAGGCATAAGCAGGCTGTAGATGGGCTGGTGATGCCGTCTTCACGCCAGGCATTGATGCAGATATTGTCTGAATTGCCGCTATCTGTCTTATCGCTGGAAGATCAGCTGTTGCAAGCGCTCTCGCAAGCAGGGTTGCGCCGCTTGCGGCATTTACAGCCCCTATCCTATGCCCAGCTTGCTATTCGTTTTGGCCCTGATTTTGTACAGAAATGGGCAGTGTTATGTGGTAACCGCGATTATACACCTACCCCCATAAAGGCGGCGCCAGCCCTGTGGGTTAGCCGGGCCTGGCCAGAACCGCTGGCTGGCGTACAAGCCCTGCAACAGATGTTAGATCAGCTCATAGAAGAGATAGCTGAACTGCTGCTAAAGACAGAAATGGCAGCTGCCTGTTTCGAGCTGGGCTGGCAATGCAGTGACGGGCAAATTGGACGGCTTTATTTCAACTTGTCACGGCCTGGGCGTGACCGGGCGATTTTGCATCGCCTTCTCGCTGGGGCAACCGAGCGTATAGATGCCGAATTTGGTATTGATTATAGCTGGTTGCACGCCCACAAGCTGGCTGCAGAGATGGAGGTAACTGGCCTGCTGGGCGCAGAATCTGCCCATCCGCAAAATCAGCAAATTGACCATGTTCTGGATATTCTGGCGGCAAAGCTGGGTGCAGATAAGGTACAGCGTGTTACCCATAAATCACGCTGGCAAATCAGTGACAATACAGCCTATCAGCCGCTGGCAGACGCGCATGGGGATAGTAGCTGGCATGCGCCTGCCCCTGCCAGCCTGACCCCGCCGCGCCCGATAAGATTGTTTGAGCCAGCCGAGCCTGTACATGTTGTTGCCTTGCTTCCTGATCATCCGCCAGCCATGCTTCGGTGGCGGAAAAAAAACTGGCAAATATGCAGGGCTACTGGTCCTGAACGTATTGGGCCGCGATGGTGGGATGCTGAATATAAGGGGGTAAAAACACGTGATTATTACCGTGTTGAAACATCTTCTGGTATACGGCTATGGGTTTATCGTGAGGGCCTGCCAGAACGCGGTGAGACCGTTGAATGGTTTGTGCATGGGTGTTTTTCATGACAGAGAAAACACCAGAATATCTGCCACAAAGCTTGCTTGGCTGTCAGACGAATTTCAGCTTTCTGCAGGGGGCGTCTCATCCAGAAGAGATAATGCAAATGGCAGCTACGCTTGGCTGGCAAGCTGTGGGGGTGGCCGATTTATGCGGTGTTGGTGGGCTGGTGCGGGCCTGGTCAGCCAGTAAAGATATTGATCACGAGAATGCAGAAAATAGCCGCAGCGCGATACGGGCGCCCCGCCTGATTTCCGGAGCCAGAATAAGTTTGCGTGATGGCGGGGATATTTTATGTTTTGTACGCAGCCTTGATGGCTATGAATCGCTGTGCCAATGGTTAAGTGCGGCGATGATGCGTCAGGGCCATCAATCGAACGAGATGCCAGATCTGTATATCAGCGATCTGGCCCGTCTTTCTGCCGAAACCTGTTTGATCACCATCCCGCCTGTTGCCATGGATACTGCCCGGGATACTGCCCGGAATACTACCTGGCGCGAACAGGGCCGCACCATTGCCCAGATAGCCAGAGGTCAGGTTTATGCTGGCGGGTATCTGATGCGGGATGGTTGTGACGAGGAAAGATTATATCAGTTAAAACACCAGGCCGAAGCAGATGGGCTTGAATTTACCGCTCTTGGCGAAGTGCTGTATCATCATCCATCGCGGCGTCCGCTAGCAGATGTGTTATATTGTATTCGCCATAAAACAAGCCTGGCTGAGGCGGGATGCCATATTTCGGCAAATGCAGAACGCCATTTACTCAGCCCCCAGGAAATGGCCAGACGCTGGCATGGATTTACCGATGCGCTAATCTCTGCAGATGCGCTAGCCAGCAAGTGCCATTTCACCCTTGCAGATATTTCCTATGCCTATCCAGATCATGACAATAGCGGGTCTGTATATAGCCTGTCGGCGCCCAGAAAAAAAGGCCGCACCGCTTTTGAAGAATTGGCATGGCAAACCCATAAGGGCAGCCATAAACGCTATCCAGATGGCGTGCCAGAAAAAGTGCAAGCCTATTTAAAGCGCGAATTAGCCCTGGTAGAAAAGCTGAATTATGCGCCCTTTTTTCTGACTGTTTTTGAAATTGTACGCTTTGCTAGAAGCCGTAATATCTTATGTCAGGGGCGTGGTTCTGCAGCTAATTCGGCGATTTGCTATTGTTTATTTATTACCTCTGTTGACCCGGAACGATCTGAACCTTTGTTTGAACGGTTTATCAGTGAAGCCCGTGATGAGCCGCCAGATATTGATGTTGATTTTGAGCATAATCGCCGCGAGGAGGTTATCCAGCATATCTATCATCGTTATGGCCGGCATCGTGCTGGGCTGGTATCTGCGGTAATAACCTATCGCTGGCGTAGCGCGCTGGTTGAAACCGCCAAGGCTTTTGGCCTTAGCCGGGATGTGCAACGCGCCCTTTCAGCCCAGGTTTGGCGCGGTAGTGAAAATGGTATTGATTATAAATCATTACAGGCAGCCGGTGTAGACAGACAGGATCCCAGCCTGAAACAGGTGCTGGCATTGGCCCGTCAGCTCTATGGATTTCCGCGTCACCTCTCACAGCATTCTGGCGGTTTTGTGATCGTACAGGACAGGCTGGATAAAATTTGTGTTATTCGTCCAGCAGCGATGCAGGGGCGCAGTATTATTGAATGGGATAAGGATGATATTGATGCGCTGGGCTTGCTAAAGATTGATGTGCTGGCCCTTGGCATGCTCAGCTGCCTGGCCGGGGCCTTTCATCTGATGCAGCGCCATTATCACCGGCCATTAAGCCTGGCCAGTATTCCGCCAGAAGATAAACAGACCTATGATATGTTATGCCGCGGCGAATCTATTGGTGTGTTTCAGGTAGAATCACGGGCGCAGATGGCAATGTTACCGCGCCTGCAGCCACGTTCTTTTCATGATTTGGTTGTACAGGTGGCCATTGTCCGGCCTGGCCCTATTCAGGGCGATATGGTGCATCCCTATTTGCGGCGTCGGGCAGGTCTGGAGCATGTCAGCTACCCCTCGCAAGAGCTGCAAGCTGTGCTAGAGCGAACCTTGGGGGTGCCATTATTTCAGGAACAGGCAATGAAAATCGCTATTGTCGGGGCTGGTTTCAGCGGGGCTGATGCGGACAGGTTGCGCCGGGCTATGGCCACCTTTCGCAAAAATGGCGATATCCATAAATTCCATGACAAAATGATAAAGGGGATGGTGGCACGCGGATATGATGCTGAATTTGCCACTGCCTGTTTTCGCCAGATTGAAGGGTTTGGTACCTATGGCTTTCCAGAATCGCATGCCGCAAGCTTTGCCTTGCTGGTCTATGCCTCGGCATGGCTGAAATGTCATTATCCCGAAGTGTTCACCTGTGCGCTATTAAACGCCCAGCCAATGGGGTTTTATCGCCCGGCCCAATTAGTAGCAGATGCAAAAAAAAGCGGTGTGGAATTGCGGCCTGTTGATATTAATGCCTCACAATGGGATGCCTCTCTTGAGGAAAGCTCGCATGGGCGCCATGCCTTGCGGCTTGGCTTGCGGCTTATCAAAGGGCTGCGACAGTCGGATGCGGCGCGAATTATTGCCTGCCGCGGTGAAGGTTATGACAGTCTTGCCTCTGTGGTGCGGCGTGCGGATGTGCCAGTAAAGGCCCTGGAAGTTATTGCCGCTGCAGACGGGTTGAAATCCTTAGGCTTGGATAGCCGTCAGGCCTATTGGCAAATTCGCAAGATGGGGCGTATGAAGCAAGGGGATTTGCCGCTTTTTGCCTTTGCCGATAGCGAGATGGAAGCACGGCCAAACACAGCAGATAAAAAAGATACATCAAACAGGCCAGAGCCAGCCCCCTTGCCAGAATTAGGAGAAGGCGAGGCTGTAGCTCAGGATTATGCCCTTACCGGCCTGTCTTTAAAAGCCCATCCATTAGAGCTGCTAAGTGCTATATTCACGCAAGATAGATGGCAAAGCTGTTCAGCAATAAGCATTGCCCAAAACGGCCAGCGTCAGCGCCTGATAGGGCTGGTTACCTCTCGCCAGCGCCCCGGTACAGCAAAAGGTACCATGTTTCTGACCATCGAAGATGCAGAATTGTCTGTGAATGTGATCGTATGGCCGCATATTGCCGAGCGTGATCGTGCGGTATTGCTGGGCGCGCATGTGCTAGGCGTATATGGGCGGGTACAAAAAGAAGGTATTGTCACCCATTTTATCGCCGATGCGCTGCATAGCTGCGATCATTATTTGGGCTTGCTTCAGCCAGAAACCGATAGCTCGCAGCTAGCTGCATCCACTTCTGATAGCGATAGGGGGGGTGCGGCAACTACAGTATCTTCCATGCGCCTGAAAAGTCGGAATTTCAGATAGGCACAAGGCTGGTTTGGAATTACCCTGCATCTGCCAATGCTGGCGGCAGGGCAATACAGGCCGCCCCGGTACTCAATAACGCGGCACAGGCAGAACGGGCTTCCTGTTCTTTTAGCTGGCTGAACCGCACCCGCCATAAGGGCAGGCCGCCTGAGGATACCAGGGATAATTCTGCTGGCATTAAATCCAGCACATCATTGGCGGTGCGCCGCGCCCGAATGGCGGCCTTATGTGCAGATACGCGCCTAGTGAAACTGCCAACCTGTATGGCCCAGCTAGCTGGATTGGTGCGAAGTGCTGGTGCCGTCAGGGCTGTAGCTGCTCTATCTGGAACCGCAGCTGTTTTTGCTGGTACCGCTGGCAACAGTTTTGGCAGAGGGTTGCTCTGGGCAAGCTCCAGAATGGTATCGGGGCGGGGTATTGGCGCCGCTGGCAGCCGGGCTGAGCGCACTTGTACCGGCTTTATTTTGCTGAATTGTTTGGTCAGCAGGCTGACCATATGTTTATCGCGCGTGCGTCCAGTGCGCCCGCCAAACACCACCCCTATCAGGCGAACGCCATTGCGCTGGACCGTCGCCACCAGATTAAATCCGGATGCGTTAATATAGCCGGTTTTAATTCCGTCTGTCCCCTTAAAGCTGGTCAGCAGACGATTATGGTTTTTATATTTTCGGCCATTCCACACAAAATGGGTATTGCTGAAATAGTGAAAATATTGCGGGAAATCGCGGCGCATTGCTATCGCCAGCTTTGCCATATCGCGGGCGGTACTTACCTGTGCACGGTTTGGCAAGCCAGAGGCATTTTTAAAAATTGTGCGCGTCATCCCCAACGCTTTGGCCTTACGAGTCATTTTCTTGGCAAATTCGCGCTCACTGCCGCCTAAATGTTCGGAAACAACAGTCGCCACATCATTCGCTGATTTTGTCACCAATGCCAGAATAGCGTTCTCAACACTAATGCTGTGGCCAACTTTCAGATAAAGCTTTGAAGGAGACCTGCTGGCGGCTACTTTGCTAACCTTCATTTTTGTATGTTTTGAAACTTTGCCAGTTTGCATCGCTTCAAACAATAAATACAGGGTCATGATTTTGGTCAAAGAGGCTGGATAGAGCTTTTTATCTGCGTTTCTGGAATATAAAACTTTACCGCTTGTCTCTTCCATAATCAGCGAGGCATAGCGCGGGTTGGCTGATGCTGGATTAAGCATGGCCACGAGCAGGAGACAGGCGAGTATGCTGCCGAACAATAGGCTAGCACGCGGCCTAAAAGCATAGGTATATGACTGTTCTGAAACCTGCTTATATGCCATCACCTTATTATTCCACACTTCGCTATGTTCTATTGCGACAAACTTACTATATTTAATAAGTGTGACCAACCTCATAAAAAAGGGACCTGCACCAATTCCCGCTGGGTGATGAAAGAAAAAAGTTCGTTTTTCATCATTTTTTTGTTCTTTGGCACTTGGGATATTCAAATTAAATGCCAATATTGATACTGTTACAGGATGTTTACGCTCAAAACGAGCAGGTGTTTTAACCGATGAGCAAAAAAGACGAATTCGATAATGACAAAGATGGTCAGATGCTTCTTGAAAAAGAGCCAAAGACCAAGAAGCCATCTCTCTACCGGGTTATCATGCTAAATGATGATTACACGCCGATGGAATTTGTCGTTCATGTTCTGCAACGGTTTTTTGGCCATAATTACGAAGCCGCCCAGCAAATTATGTTGCATGTACATCAGCGCGGCGTCGGGATTTGTGGTGTATATACCTATGAAGTGGCCGAAGCAAAGGCCAGTCAGGTGATGTCGTTTGCCCGTCAAAACGAGCATCCCTTGCAATTGCAATTAGAAAAGGAATAACCAGATGCTCTCAGAGGAACTTGAAGATACCTTGCGCCGGGCTCTGGCTATTGCCGGTGATCATTCTCATGAATTTGCCACGTTGGAACATTTGCTATTGGCGATGACCGAAGATGCGGATGCGCTAAGTGTCTTGCATGGGTGCAAGGTAGATGTAGAACAGCTACGCGATATGCTGCAATCGCATATTGACGATGAATTTACCTCTATCGTGAATCCTTCTGAAAATCTGGAAGTCCAGCCAACTTCCGGGTTCCAGCGGGTTGTTCAGCGCGCCATCATTCATACCCAGTCTTCGGGACGGGGTCCGGCGACCGGGGCAAATATCCTGATCGCCATGTATTCAGAACGGGAAAGCCATGCTGTATGGTTTTTGAACTCGCTGAATATGAGCCGTCTGGATGCGGTATCTTTTGTCAGCCATGGCAGCGGTGAGCCGGTACGCGGGGCAGATGATCAAACCAGTCAGCAAGGCGAGGATAACGCGGCTGCTGAAGATGCGCTGGCTGAATATGCGGTTAATTTGAATGCAAAAGCCACAGAAGGGCGTATAGATCCGCTAATTGGCCGGGACCGGGAAGTTGATCGCACCATTCAGGTGTTATGCCGCCGTACCAAAAACAACCCTCTTTATGTTGGTGACCCAGGTGTCGGGAAAACAGCGATTGCCGAAGGTCTGGCTTTGCGGATTCATGAAGGCGAGGTGCCGGATGTTCTGAAAACAGCCGTTATTTATGCGTTGGATATGGGCCAATTACTGGCTGGCACCCGGTATCGCGGTGACTTTGAAGAACGGTTAAAGGCAGTGATGAAAAAAGTGGAGGGCGATCCCAACGCGATTTTATTCATTGACGAGATACATACTATCATTGGGGCCGGGGCGACATCTGGCGGGGCAATGGATGCTTCTAATTTGTTGAAGCCAGCCCTGCAATCGGGCGGGCTGCGGTGTATTGGCTCTACCACTTATAAAGAGTTCCGATCTTACTTTGAAAAAGATCGCGCACTGGCGCGCCGCTTTCAGAAAATTGATGTTCCAGAACCCTCTCTGCCAGATACAATAAAGATTCTGCAAGGGCTGAAATCACGTTATGAAGTCCATCACGGGGTACGCTTTACCCATGCGGCCCTGAAAACAGCCGCAGAATTGGCAGGGCGTTATATCAATGATCGCAAATTGCCAGATAAGGCTATTGATGTGATAGATGAAGCGGCGGCGGCACAAAATCTGGTACCGCCTTCACGGCGCCGACAGGTTATTGGCACCAAAGAAATCGAGGCGACTATCGCGTCGATGGCACGTATCCCGTCAAAGAATGTCAGCACAGATGATAAAACCGCGCTGCAAACGCTCGAAACCGACCTAAAGCGTATGGTGTTTGGCCAGGATACAGCCCTGTCGGCCCTGTCATCTGCAATTAAATTGTCACGGGCAGGCTTGCGCGAGCCGGAAAAGCCCATTGGCAGCTATTTATTTTCTGGCCCTACCGGTGTTGGCAAGACCGAGGCGGCAAAGCAGCTATCCGAGATTATGGGCGTTAAGCTGATCCGCTTTGATATGTCAGAATATATGGAGCGCCATACGGTTAGCCGCCTGATAGGCGCGCCTCCGGGCTATGTTGGATTTGATCAGGGCGGCTTGCTAACCGATGCGGTTGATCAAAACCCGCATGCAGTTTTGTTGCTGGATGAAATTGAAAAAGCGCACCCGGATTTGTTCAATATTCTGCTTCAGGTGATGGATCATGGCCGTCTGACAGATAGTAACGGCAAATCTGTGGATTTCCGTAATGTGGTACTGATCATGACCACCAATGCCGGCGCATCGGAAATGACCAAGCAGCTGATAGGGTTTGGACGCGGCCAGAAAACAGATGCCGATACCGATGCTATCGAAAAAACCTTTACGCCCGAATTTAGAAATCGTCTGGATGCAGTGATCCCGTTTGCGCCTCTGGAAACTGAAACAGTCAGCCTGGTGGTAGATAAATTTATCATGCAGCTTGAAGCGCAATTGACGGAAAAGGAAGTTGAGATTGAGCTGGATGCAGCCGCACGTAGCTGGTTGGCAGCTCGTGGATATGATGCAACCTATGGCGCGCGTCCACTAGCAAGGCTGGTTCAGGAGCATATCAAAAAGCCGCTGGCAGATGAGCTGTTATTTGGCAATTTGATGCAAGGGGGCAGCGTTAAGGTAACGGTGGTTAAAAACGCATTACATCTGAAATGCACTGCAGCCCCGCAGCGCAAACCAGCTAAAAAGCCAAAAAAGACCGCTGTTACCCAGAAAAACTAACTGCCTGTTTTTTCCAGCAGATTTCTGGGATATTTCAGGCATATTTCTGGCATATCCCCAGCCTTCTTTAGGGAAGGTGTGAATAAAGACTAGGCGCGGCGATAGGGGCTGGTTTCCATCACAGCTTGCCGCTCTTCTTCTATGGCGGCGCTTTCTTGCCGCAAAAACCGTTGAACAGCGTGTGAAAATCCAGCATCGGGTAGCCAATGCGCAGAATAGGTATAGACAGGCAGATAGCCACGCTGGACCTTGTGAAAGCCTTGTGCGCCAGCCTCAACAGTTTTCAGACCCCGCGAAATGGCAAAATCCAGCGCCTGATAATAACAGGTCTCAAAATGCAGATTTGGCAGTTCTGTTACGCATCCCCAATTGCGCCCATAAAGCGTATCCTTGCCAATAAAATTCAGCGCGCCAGCTATCCTCTCGCCATTCTGGCTAGCCATGACCAGCAATATTTTATCAGCAAGGCTGGCGGCAATTTCGGTAAAAAATTCACGAGTCAGATAGGCCCCGCCCCATTTCTTATCAATAGTCGACAAGTAAAAACGATAGAAATCATCCCAATGTTCGGGCCGAATATCGGCACCTGTCAACTGATGGAACGCTATCCCTTGTGCCTGCATGGATTGGCGTTCTTTGCGAATATTTTTACGTTTTCGTGAAGACAGGTTGGCAAGAAAGCTGTCAAAATCTGTATAATTCTGGTTATGCCAATGAAACTGCAATCCTTTGCGGATCATCCAGCCCTTTTCTTTTAAGGGGTTTGTATCTGCCTCGGTGATGAAATTAATATGAGCAGAAGACAGATCATGGGTAGTGACGATTTGCTGAAACGCAGCAATCAAATAACTGTCCAGGGCGCTATCTTCATCTCTGCGTAACAGGCGCGGGCCAGGCACAGGGGTGAAAGGAATACCACATAGCAATTTTGGATAGTAATTCCCGCCAGCCCGCTCAAAGGCATGTGCCCAGCTATGGTCAAATACATATTCGCCATAAGAATGATATTTAACATAGGCAGGCAGGGCGCCCAGCAAGGGTCCATCCTTGCCGCGCCGAATACAGATATAAACAGGCTGCCAGCCACTATCCCCGCCAACCGAACCGCTAGCCTCTAGCGCATGCAAAAAGGCGTAGGAAGCAAACGGATAGCCGCTACTGTTCAGCGCGTCCCACTCTGCCGCCGGAATATCCGCAAGCGTGCCATGCAGGGCAATATACAAATCTTCGGCGATAGAAAGGCTCATATCAGTGATATGGCTTGGCGGTATGGCGCTGACAAGTGGCCTGCATCAGCACCATCTAATTTATTCGTGCCAAACCTGGTTTTAAAGGCGTGTATTGAAGATGTGATTACAAGCGGATCCGAAACAGGCCTTCAACTTCTACACAGGTCCCACGCGGCAGGGTGTTCGCGCCAACCGCAAAACGGGCATGTCGGCCAGCCTCACCAAAAACCTCAACCATCAGGTTCGAGGCCCCATTTATCACCTCTGGCTGATCGGTAAAATCATTTGTGCAGGAAACAAATCCGCCCAGCTTTACCACTTGCTCAACCCGCCCCAAATCGCCGCCACAGGCTGCTTTTAACTGGGCGATCAGATTAATCGCGCAGATACGGGCCTGCTCGGCCGCCTGTTCGGTTGTCACCTCTTTGCCGACATGGCCGGTAAGGCTGAGTTTTCCGTCCACCAGGGGCAGCTGGCCAGACACATAGACAAGATCACCAGACACCACATAAGGTACATAATTGGCAGCAGGCATCGGCGCGTCAGGCAGGGTAATTCCTAGTGATTTCAGGTTGGTTTCTGCAGAAGCGGTCATCTGTCTTTCTCCTTCAGGCTGTCGCAAATTTGATCATTTTGTTCGATGTTGATGTTGCCACTCAATAGCCAATATGTACAAGCATCAAGTTATGAAATAGGTAAATTCTAAAGAGATTACCTCGCAAAAAATACCCCCGCAACATTTCTGCTGCGGGGGAGGAGATAGATAGTGCCTAAATGCCTGACTAGAACAAGCCAGGCTAGCCTGCGGGCTTAGCTACAGCCTGTTGTTGACCCGCATGTGTTACATTTCAGGCAGGTACCGTTGCGTACCAGCGTGAAATTCTGACATTCCGGGCAGCTCTCGCCTTCATAGCCTTGCATCCGTGCTTCTTTCACCTTATGGGCGATTGTGGTCTCTGGACGGGTGACGGTCTCGGCGACACTGGCGGTTTGCGACAAGCTTACCTCCGGGGTTGTCGCTGGCTTCAAGCTGGTTTCAGCCACCGCTTCATTTGCTACCGCCTGTGTGGCAGCTGACCCTTCATTTGAATATACCACCAGACCCTGTTTGCGGATAAAGCCGCGGCTGGTTACTCGGTTCATCAGCTCGGACTGCGCTTCGCCTGTACCGGTAGTATCCATTTCCAGATCATCTGCACTGACATGACCCAAATCATGGCGATCCAGATAGGAGATAGCCAATTCACGGAAGGTATAATCCAGAATAGAGGTCGACATCTTGATCGCATCATTACCTGTCACAATCCCTTGTGGCTCAAAGCGGGTAAAGGTAAAGGCCTCGACATATTCTTCCAGCGGCACCCCATATTGCAGGCCGATAGATACCGCGATGGCAAAATTATTCATCAGCGATCTAAAGGCTGCGCCTTCTTTATGCATATCGATGAAAATTTCCCCTAGCCGGCCATCTTCGTATTCGCCGGTACGCAAATAGACCTTATGGCCGCCGACACTGGCTTTCTGGGTATAGCCTTTGCGTCTGTCTGGCAGGCGCTGGCGATCATTATCACGGATGATCCGCTCAACGATTTTTTCGACCAGTTGCGGGGCTGCTGACATTTGCACCTCTTCTGCCTCATCCTCATCTTCTTCGATAAGCGCTGATGACAGAGGCTGGCTAAGCTTGGAGCCGTCACGGTAGAGGGCATTTGCCTTCAGGCCTAACTGCCAGCTTTGCATATAGGCCGCGCCGCATTCTTCAACAGTAGCGTTGTTAGGCATGTTGATGGTTTTGGAAATCGCCCCGGAAATAAAGGGTTGAGCCGCGGCCATCATGGTAATATGGCTAGAGACAGACAAGAACCGCTTGCCAATACGTCCACACACATTCGCACAATCAAAAATCGGCAAATGTGCCTCTTCCAGATGTGGTGCCCCTTCCAGCGTCATCGCTCCGCAAACATGGATATTGGCAGCTTCAATCTCATCTTTGCTAAAGCCCAGGGCTTCAAGCATGTTGAAATTGAAATCATTGAGCTGTTCATCTGAAAAACCAAGCGTATCCTTGCAGAACTCATCGCCTAGTGAATAGCGATTAAAGGCAAATTTGATATCAAATGCATTTTCCAAAGACCCGGCAAGCTGGGCAAGGATAGCGTCTGTAAAGCCTTTATATTTCAGGGCATTCATGGAAATGGCCTGACAGCTCTCCAGATTGCCATGCCCAACCGCATAGCGCGAGATATCTTCTATCTGGCTTTCGGTATAGCCAAGACGAGTCAGGGCTTCTGGAACCACGCGGTTAATGATCTTGAAATAGCCGCCACCTGCCAGCTTCTTGAACTTCACAATCGCAAAGTCAGGCTCAATGCCGGTTGTATCACAATCCATAACCAGACCAATAGTGCCTGTTGGGGCAATCACGGTAGACTGGGCATTCCGGTATCCATGCTTTTCCCCCAGCGCCAGGGCTTCATCCCACGCTTTTTTCGCACGGTCAATCAAACCGGCTTCCGGGCAGTTTTTGTGATCCAGCGGAACTGGCAGAACCGACAGCCCTTCATATCCTTCTGACTGGCCATAGGCAGCCAGGCGGTGGTTACGCATAACCTGCAGCATTGTCTGGCTGTTTTCAGCATAGCGCGGGAAGGCGCCAACTTCACCTGCCAGCTCGGCTGAGGTGGCATAGGACCGCCCCGTCATCACCGCAGAGATAGCCCCGCATAGCGCGCGGGCTTCATCACTGTCATAGGAAAAGCCTGCGGCCATCAATAGCCCGCCAATATTGGCAAAGCCCAGACCAAGCGTGCGGTAATCATAAGAGCCTTGTGCAATCTCGCGCGATGGGAATTGGGCCATCAGAACAGATGTTTCCAGCGTAACTGTCCATAACCGTACAGCATGTTCAAACGCATCAATATCAAAGCTACCATCGCTATGACGGAACTGCATCAGGTTTAGCGAAGCCAGGTTACATGCCGTATCATCCAGGAACATATATTCTGAACAGGGGTTGGAGGCATTAATGCGCCCGCCTGCTGGACAGGTATGCCACTCGTTAATCGTGGTGTCATATTGCAGGCCCGGATCGGCACAGGCCCATGCGGCATGTGCAATCTTTTCCCACAGATTAGCCGCGCTGATTTTCTCGGCAACCTCGCCATCGGTGCGGCGGATTAATTCCCAGTCCCCATTTTCCAGCACAGCGTTCAAAAAGTCATTTGTGACCCGCACAGAGTTATTTGAATTCTGACCGGCAACTGTCAGATAGGCTTCTGAATCCCAGTCTGTATCATAGGTTTTAAAGGAAATTTCGGTAAAGCCTTGCTGGGCGAACTGAATAACACGCTGGACATAATTTTCCGGAATCATCGCCCTGCGCGCCGCCAGAATAGCTTTTTTCAAGGCCTTGTTTTCTTTTGGGTTGTAGCGAGCTTCTTCTTGTAAATCAGTGGCATTTACACAAGCGCTCATCACTTCTGACATATGCTTTTGTGCCAGTTTGGAGCCAGCAACCAGTGCCGCTACTTTTTGCTCTTCAACAACCTTCCAATCGATATATTCTTCAATATCCGGGTGATCGATATCAACGGTTACCATCTTTGCGGCCCGGCGGGTTGTGCCCCCGGATTTAATCGCACCAGCGGCCCGGTCACCGATTTTCAAAAAGCTCATCAGGCCTGAGGACTTGCCACCACCAGACAGGCTTTCACCAGACCCGCGCAAGCGCGAGAAGTTTGACCCGGTACCTGAACCATATTTGAACAATCTGGCTTCGCGGACCCACAGATCCATAATCCCTCCCTCATTGACCAGATCATCATCCACAGACTGGATAAAACAGGCATGTGGCTGAGGATGCTCGTAAGAAGATTTGGAGCGCACCATTTTGCCGGTTTGGTAATCCACATAAAAATGCCCCTGGCTTGGGCCATCAATACCATAGGCCCAATGCAGACCGGTATTAAACCACTGCGGAGAGTTTGGCGCTGCCATCTGCATGGATAGCATAAACACCATTTCATCATAATAGGTTTTGGCATCATCTTCGGTGGTGAAATAACCGCCCTTCCAGGCCCAGTAAGTCCAGGTGCCAGCTAGCCGGTTGAAAACCTGCTTGGCAGAGGTCTCGCCGCTATAGCGCTGATCTTCTTCCAGCTTGGCCAGGGCCTTTTCATCTGGTACTGAACGCCACAACCATGAAGGCACATCATTTTCTTCCACTTTTTTCAGCGCCGCCGGAACGCCTGCCTTGCGGAAATATTTCTGTGCCAGAATATCGGTTGCGACCTGACTAAATTGCTCCGGTACCTCAATGTCCTGAGCAGAAAACACTATTGTGCCATCTGGGTTACGGATTTCACTGCTTGCCTTGCGATAGGGAAGCTGCGCGAAAATATCAGAATCTGGTGTCGTGAATCGGCGCTCAAATTGCATGGTTTACCCTCGATAAAATCGTCTAAAAAAAATAAAAAACCGTTAGTTACGGTGAAGTCTTTACATCAGATCATCACTACATCTTGTGATCTGGAACGTAAAAGCTACATGATGTAGGGGGTGGGTGCAATGTGAAAATTATAAAAATTAGCCACTTTTTTTACCCCCAAGGGGCTTGACTATCCTTTACATTGAACCAACGATTCGCCAGCGGCAACCGAAGCGCATATTGTAGAAATTACGTGCTTGCGGCAGCCAGCCCATCATGGCACGGCACAGAGTGTTTTTGATGCTCTGCAAGATGCTTGAAAAAACAGCGCGTCAGTTCTATAAATGACGGGGGTTAGGGCTAACAGACCTGTCGCCAGAAAATGGCCAGCAGATATCAAAAAAATGGAATAATGATACCCGCTGCCACTGGCGCACATATGAGTAGGAAAAAAGAGCAATATGACATTTCTTTCGAAAATTTTTATCAAACTATCTGCACAAATTGTAGGCACAGACGAATTTGGTAATCGCTATTACCAGTCCCGCCGCACCCGTGCCGATGGCCGCCAGCGCCGCTTTGTGGTCTATAAGGGGAATGTTGAAGCTTCAAAAGTGCCTTCTGACTGGCATGGCTGGTTGCATTATACAGAAGCAACACCGCCACCTGCGGCAGGTCATCCAAAACAAAGCTGGCAAAAACAGCATTTACCAAATTTAACGGGTACGGTGCGCGCCTATCGTCCGCAGGGACATGCCCTGAAAGGCGGTAAACGGGCACCGGCAACAGGCGATTATGAACCCTGGACACCTAATTAGGCACCTGCCTTTGGGTAAGCAAACCACTCACTTCTAGCATGGAAGAGGCACATAAATGCGACGCAGCACATTAGAGATTGTCATGGGCCTTGTCGTCTTGGCAGGGGCGGCTGGTTTTACCGGGCTTTTGTATCAGGCTGCTGATTTAAACACCTCAAATGGCTATGCTATCGGTGCAGATTTTGGCACCACAGGCGGCCTGGTGGTTGGCGATGATGTCCGGCTTTCGGGGATCAAGGTGGGGCGGATTGTCTCGCAATCTCTGGACCCGGTGACCTATACAGCGCGCATTAATATGCAAATTGATGATTCTATCAAATTGCCAGAGGATAGCTCTGCACGCATAACAGCGGCCTCTCTTCTTGGTGGGAATTTTCTGGAAATTCTGCCTGGTAGCTCAGACGAGATATTAGAAGTAGGCGCGGTCATCTATGATACGCGGGATCCGGTAAGCCTGTCCGATCTGCTGGGCAAATTTGTATTCCAGAACAATGATGATGGCACACGCTAGCCATTCTATCTGGCGCCACGGGCTTCAGATTGGCGCCTGCCTGTTGGTATTGGTTGTCCTTTGGGCTAGTCCTGCTGCGCAGGCTCAAAACGAGCCACCTCAGCAAGACGGGTGGATAAATGGTAACAGCGTGACGCTGCAGACCTTGGATAAAATCACCGCTCGTATTGCGACAACCGAGGCAAGGTTAAGCCAGCCTATGCGGTTTGGAACCTTGGAAATTACCGCTTTTCATTGTGCCTATCGCCCGCCAGAAGCCCCGCCAGAAACAGCTGCTTTCCTGCAAATAAAAGATGTGGGCTATATTGATACAGATGATAATGCCGGGGTGGTGGTTTTTTCCGGTTGGATGTTTGCCTCTAGCCCGGCTATTTCAGGTCTGGAACATCCTGTTTATGATGTCACGGTTTTGGCCTGTGCTAAATGAGCAAAAATGATTTCCGAATCGATATCCATCGGTAATTCTGCAGGGTGGGCTAGCGCTGTCTGAAGCTGTTTTTGAAATGCCTGTTTGGGTATTTCGATCAGGCCAAATTGCAAGAGATGGTCATTTGCAAATTGCGCGTCTAACAGGGTGAACCCACCATAATATAGCCGTGCCATCAAATGTGCGAGCGCAATTTTTGAGGCATTGCTGCGACGCGAGAACATGGATTCGCCAAAAAAGGCACTGCCCAGCTTTATACCATATAGCCCGCCAATAAGGGCCTGTTCCTCCCACACCTCAACCGAATAGGCAAACCCCATCTTGTGCAAAGCCAGATAAAGCCGAATAATTTCCGCGTTTATCCAGCTATCTTCGCGGCTTTCTGTTTGCTCGGCACAGCCTTCAATAACCGCCCGAAAATCGGTATTGATACTGACCTGCCAGCCGGTTTGTCGAACCAGACGCAGTAAGCGGCGCGGAATATGGGGCGGGTTAATCGGCAGGATGCCGCGTTGTTGCGGCTCATAGAAATGCAAAGCCCCGTCATCACGGGACTCTGCCATTGGAAATACGCCAAGAGAATAGGCTTTTATGATGGTTTCAGGGGCATAGATATAGGCGTCGCTCATGGCCTACCCATCTGGCTAGATCAGCTTTCGCTGTTAAAAAAGCTTTGCTCCAGCCATTTTATAGAATAATCCCCGGTACGGATAGCAGGTGCATCCAGCAAGCGTTTATGCAAATCCAGCGTAGTTGGAATAGGTTCCACGACAAATTCATCCAATGCCAGCCGTAACCGTGCCAGCGCGTGATCTCGGTCCCTGCCATGCACAATCAATTTGGCAATCAGACTGTCATAATAAGGGGGAATACGGTACCCGCTATATAAAATCGTATCTACCCGAACCCCGGATCCCCCGGCGGCATGGTAGAATTCAACTGTGCCTGGTGTTGGAACAAAGGTTTCTGGATGCTCGGCATTGATCCGGCATTCAATAGCATGGCCGGTAAAGCTGACTTCTTCTTGAGTAAAGCTCAGCTTTTCGCCTGTGGCGATCAGAATTTGCTCGCGCACCAAATCAACCCCGGTAATGGCTTCGGTGATAGGATGCTCAACCTGTAGGCGGGTATTCATCTCGATAAAGAAAAATTCGCCATCCTGATAGAGAAATTCCATCGTGCCGACACCAAGATAGCCCATCTGTGCGGCGGCATTTGCAGCTGTCTCGCCAATCGATTTGCGCTGATCTTCGCTTAATGCTGGCGAGGGGGCCTCTTCAAACAATTTTTGGTGACGCCGCTGGACCGAGCATTCACGCTCTCCCAAATGCACCGCATTGCCATGTGAATCGGCAATCACCTGTACTTCAATATGGCGCGGGTTATCCAGATAGCGTTCAAGATACACAGTATCATCGCCAAAGGCCGCTTTTGCTTCTGAACGGGCAGAGGAAAAGGCTTCAGCTAGCCCTTCTGCATTTTCAGCGACCTTCATTCCGCGCCCGCCGCCACCTGATGCCGCTTTCACCAATAGTGGAAAGCCGATATCTTTGGCCAGCTCGGCAGCTTCTTCAATAGTGGCTACCGCGCCCGGAGAGCCAGGTACCAATGGCAGCCCTGCCTCGGCGGCGGTAATTTTTGCCTGGACCTTATCCCCCATTTGCCGGATATGTTCTGGCTCCGGGCCAATAAAGGTCAGCCCATGGGCCTGAACAATATCTGCGAAATCGGCATTTTCAGCCAAAAATCCAACCCCTGGATGCACCGCATCACAGCCAGTTACCGCAGCAGCAGAAATCAGATTGGGAATATTAAGATAGGAATTTGTTGCGGCTGGCGGGCCAATACACACGCTTTCATCTGCCAGACGCACTGGCATGGATTCGGCATCTGCTGTGGAATGCACAACAACCGTTGGAATGCCCATCTCTTTGCAGGCGCGCAATACCCGTAGCGCCACATCTCCGCGATTAGCAATAAGAATCTTGTTGAACATGACTACTCTATAATGGCAAGGGGCTGATCAAATTCGATAGGCTGTGCGTTATCTACCAGCACACGGGTTAGTTTCCCGTCTGCGGGGGCGGTAATCGGGTTCATTACCTTCATGGCCTCAACAATGAACAGGGTCTGGCCCTTTTTCACCTGGTCGCCTTGTTTCACGAAATCAGGGGCATCTGGTTCAGGGGCCAGATAGACGGTGCCGACCATTGGCGATTTTACTGCGCCTGGATGGGCCGAGGCATCGCTGGCTGCAGGGGCAGATGGTGCGGCCTCGGCAGAGGCGGGCGCAGGCACAGCAGCTGGTGCCGCCGCAACAGGCATCATCGCTGGTGCTGCGGCCATAGTTGTCCCTTTAGCTAGCCTGACCGAAATTTCTTCTGTTTCAAATTCCAGCTCGGTTAAATTGCTCTTATCAAGAATTGCCGTCAGTTCTTTTACAAACTTTGTTTCAGCAGAGAATGATTTAGGTTTGGAAGATGATGCCATAGCGTTTCGTCACCCTGTCTTGTCTGTCGTTGTTAAGTGCTAGCCTGCTTTTGCAAGCTTGCTGGAAATGCCGCGAATAGCCAATAAATAGGAATCGCGACCAAAGCCCTGAATAATACCATCACATACTAATGACAAAAAGCTGTGATGGCGGAAAGATTCCCGCGCGCTCGTATTGCTGAGATGGATTTCTATGCTTGGTCCCTGAAACAGTTCAACCGCATCATATAGCGCTACAGATGTATGGGTATAGGCAGCTGCATTAATGATCAAGCCGCGCGCTGGATGCGGGCTGTTATCAAAGGCGGATTCCTGAATGGCGGTGACCATTTCGCCTTCAATATTAGACTGAAACCAGCGTACTGACAGCCCTAGCTCATCGCAAAGCTGGCGGCAAGCCGCTTCAATATCGCCAAGCGTGTCCGACCCATAGGTTTCCGGCTCACGCTGGCCAAGCATATTCAAATTTGGGCCATTCACTATCAGAAGATCGGTTTTCATCATCTAACTTTCATATGTCTGGTGGCCAAGCTGGCTTGGGCGCTATGCTTGCAGACCCGCTATGCATGATTATGAGCTACTCTGCCACCCTGATTTCTGTGCTTTTTATAAAACAAAACCGATAGCAAAGTCACCTTAAGAGTTTTTATCGGCCCGTGCCTGTTTAATCAAATTTAAAATTTCATCACGGCTAATGGCGCCCGGTACAATATTATTTCCAATAACCAATGCGGGGGTTCCGCGTAAATCCAACGCCGCTGCTGCCTGGCGTGTACGGTTCAGGATGATATCTGTCACCGGATCCTGCATATCTATTTGCAGCTGTGCGGTATCCAGCCCAACCGAACTGGCCATGCGGTTGATGGCATCTGCATCTAGACGCCCGCGCCACCCCATCATTTCTGCATGAAAAGCAGGGAATTTCTGTTGCCGCTGGGCAGCGATAGCCGCCCGTGCCCCCAGAACAGAGCTTTCCGCCAGAATAGGGAATTCTTTGAGTACCAGCCGCAAAGACGGGTCATCGTCAAGTATGGCCATTAAATCGGGAAAAACACGTTTGCAATATCCACAATTATAATCTGAAAATTCATAAATGATCAGGTTGGGGTTTTCTGCACCAATATAGGGATCGCCTCTATCATCATGCACCAAATCCATTGCCGCCTGTTGGGCGGCCATCGCCTCGGCTTCTGCCAGCCTGGTCAATGCATCCCGCAACAGTTCGGGATTCTCTTTGATAAAGCTTTCAATTAGCGCCTCAATTTCCTGCTTTTCTGCTGCGGCCAATTCGGCATATACAGGCTTTGCCAGACCCGCAACGGCAAGATAACCTGCAAAAAGCGCTGTTGCTGATAACAAGATAGGTTTCATTTTTGTTCCTTTGGTACTGGCGGTTACTTAAATGCTGTTCCTGTCTATTCAACAATCAGCGGAACATCAAGGCTTAGCAGAATATCCGTGGCCCGGCTTCGCAAAGGCAAGGGTATGCCGTCACGGCCCAGAACCCGGCGTGCCAGCGCTATCGCACGTGGCTTATCTCCATTAATCAGGGCTTCTTCTGCCAGCAGAATATCGGCATTGGATTTCTTGCCAAGCCGGCCATAGGCAATTGCGAGTTGGCGTTTGACAAACGCCCAATCAGGTTCGCTTTCCAGGGATGTTTCAAGGGCGATCACCGCATCTGCAAGCTGTGCTGGCTGATTGACAGAAATAAGGGCGCGGCCAAGACTGAGGCTGATCAATGGGTCACCAGCGCGTTTGGCAAGCGCGGCCTGATAAAAATCTGCTGCACGGTTTGCTTCTGCACTTGCCAGATAAATATCGCCTGCAAATTCCAGATACCAGGGGTCGTCTGGGTGACGGTCGAGCAGGGTTTGAACAGTTGCCCGCGCGGCAGCCAGCTCGCCATATCTGTATTGGGCAATGGTTTTTTCATACAGGGCGATATCGGCATCTGGGGCAAGGGCGGCTGGCTCTGTGCTAGAGCGTGGCCAGGTTGGTCGTAGCGGTTTTTGCAAGGTTTGGCGCGGCGGGTTTACATAGGCGGCCAGCTTGATAACCAGCCGCTGTAACAGGCGCATATCCTCCAGACTTATCTCTCTGGCGTCATGTTCCTTTTGGCGAATATGATCATTAAAAGTTGCCAGCCTGCTGCTGGCCCCTGGATGGGTGCTATAATATTCTGATTGCCGGCTTTCTGGCAGCGCGCTTTGGGCCGATAGTCGGCGCATCACATCTGCCAGCCCAAAGCTGGAAATGCCTGCCTCATCCAGTAATTGCAGCGCCCATTCATCAGCGATGGATTCGTCCCGGCGCGAGGTTTTAAGATAGGCGCGCTGGCCTCTGTCTACCCCGCCAATTGCCAGTCCCAGCGCCGCATCTGGTGAACCTGCCGCCGCCGCTGCCGCTGCTGCCACAGTGGCTAGTGCGGTTGCCAGATTTGCCTCTTGAACCGCTTCACTTCGCAAGGGCACATGGCCAGCGGCCAGATGGCCAATTTCATGGGCAATAACACCCAATATTTCCTCAGCTGAACGGGCCTTTAATAACAGGCCAGAATGCAGATAAACCGTACGCCCGCCCGCCACAAATGCATTATAGGACGGGTTGATAATAATGCGGATAGTAATGCCTTGCTCAATACCTGCGGCACGGGCCATAGGATTGGATAATTTTTCAAACCCGGCCTCTAGCTCGCTATCGCGGATCATGCCCGCTGTCAGGCTTGCCGGGGTTCCCGCGCACAAGGTCAGAATAAAAAGCACGATACAGGCGCGATTTTGCCATATTCTTGTCATCTTCAGTATATAATCTCTCTTTTTTGAATAAAATTCGAAAAAAATTAAAAAAACAAAATTAAATTGCGTTAAGGTGATTTGACATTCTTTTTTGAAAATGATGTTGTGCATTTCAGGTTAAAACACCGTTATAGCGAAAGAGTTTACCATAGGTATATACCGTAAATGGCAATAGTATGGCTGAAGGTAATATAGCTGATGTGAAAGAAAAAGTCACAAGCTGCGGTAAAGATATGTAAGGGCATACAAGGCATGGGGCAAATGATAGATAAAAAAGGTCTGAAGGTATCCAAGCGTAGTGCATTGCCGCCATTTTTGGCTCTGGATGTGATGCGTAAAGCAACAGAGCTGACACAGGCAGGTGAGGATATTGTGCATCTGGAGGTTGGTCAGCCTTCTACAGCCGCGCCAGATGCGGTCAACCAGTCTTTGATTTCTGCACTTGGCCAAACCCCAACGCATGGCTATTCGGTTGCTTTTGGGGTGATGCCGTTGCGCGCGCGCCTCGCCCAGCATTATCAGGACTGGTATGATGTGCACCCAAATACAGATAATATTGCTGTGACCGTTGGTTCATCTACCGCATTTGCGCTAGCCTTTCTGGCAGCGTTTGATGAAGGGGATAGAATTGCCCTGCCAACGCCCGGCTATCCTGCCTATCGCAATTTAATGGGCGGTCTGGGGCTAGAGGCGGTGCCGCTTGCCGCTGGGCCAGAGCAGGGATGGCGGCCAATGCTGGCTGAGATGGAAAGTTGGGAGGCGTTGCCCGATGGGTTGATGATTGCCAGCCCGTCCAATCCAACAGGTACCGTGCTAAGCGATAGGGAACTGGCAGATATCTGCCGCTGGTGTGATCGCCATGGGGTGCGTCTGATCTCTGACGAGATTTATCACGGTCTGGTCTATGGCAAACGGGCGGAAACAGCGCTGAATTACACAAAAAATGCGATTATTATCAACAGCATGTCTAAATATTTTTCAATGACAGGCTGGCGGATTGGCTGGATGGTGTTGCCAGATGACCTGGTTGATCCAGTTGAGAAGCTGGCGCAGAATCTGTTTATTTCTGCACCAACCCCAAACCAGCTGGCCGCGGTGGCAGCATTTGACTGTACAGAAGAGCTGGAAAAACATTGTCAGCGCTATGCCAGAAACCGCGATATTCTGATGCATGGCCTGCCGCGTGCGATGCTGCAGGGCAGCGCCCCATGTGATGGTGCCTTTTATCTATATGCGGATATCTCATCCTTTAGCGACAATGCGTTGAATTTTGCCGAAGGATTATTGGCTAGCCAGGGGGTGGCGGTGACCCCGGGTATCGATTTTGATCCCCAAAACGGACATGGATATATCCGTCTGTCTTTCGCTGGAAGCGAGGCAGATATGCATGAAGCGTGTAAACGCATAAACAGATTTACCGGAAATCTGCGAAGCGATGCGGCCTGACGCCGCTCGCTGCATCTTTCATTTTCCCTGAAAAAAAAGCCAGAAATTTTCTGGCTTTTTTATCTCGTTCTTATGTCTTAATCGGCATGATTTCCCTGTCAGCCCTACCGGCTGGGCAGAGGCCTACCGTGACCACCAGCCGCCTTTTTTCTTCTTTGGCACATCTGCATCATCAATATTGACCACCTTTATCTCTACCGAACTGGCAGCCGCACGTTCCGCCGGGGCGTCAGTACCGCTATCCGCAGGACGTTCAGCCGGTGCCGCGTTATTTTCTTTTGCCTTATCTTCTTTTGCCTTGGCTGTTTTTGCTGCTTTAGGGGCTTTTTTGGCTGCTTTTGCCTTTTTAGCTACTGCTTTGCCTTTACCAGCAGGGGTAGCCGCGCGCTCATCCCCCTCATCTGAGGCTTCATCTTTTTCGGCTTTTTCAGCTTTCGCCTTGACCGCCTTTGTTGATTTAGCTGCTTTTTTCGCGGTCTTTTTCGCCGCCTTCTTTGCTTTAGGCGCAGGCTTTTCTGAAGCTGACAGGCCTGCGTCTTCACTGCTAGCCGATGTGGCCTGTTCGGCTACCGGCTCGGCAACGTTATCGCTTGGGGCGGTGCTGTCATCATTTTGGCTGTTTTCACCAGTTTGGTTATTTTCACCAGAAGGACGGCGACGCCGACGTGAACGGCGCGGCTTTTTTGCCTCATCCGTTGCATTCTCATCAGAAGGGGTTTCACCCTCAGCCATGCCAGCCTGTTCAGCTGATGCTGGCGTGCCACTCTCATTCGGTGTCATGCCCTCAGCTGCCTGATTTTCGTTAAGCTGGCCATCTTCCTCACCGCCGCGTCTTTTACGCCGACGCCCACCGCGCTTGCCTCTGCGCCGTCTCTTGGGCTGATCTTCCTCGCCATCTTCGGTTGATGGTGGGCCAGATGGCGTGCCATTACCAGATTGATTTTGGCCCTGATTCTGGTTCTGATTGCGGTTGCGATTATTCTGCCGGTCTGCGCGATCGCCTCGCTGGTTGCCATTACGCTGATTATCATTACGCTGGCTGTCATTACGCTGGCCATCAAAACGGTGATCTGCAGGCAACAGGCTGGCATCAGCTTCGATAAGAATGGAGATACCAAACTGGCTCTCTAGCTGTGCCAGCGAGGCACGTTTCTGATTTAGAATGTAAAGCGCAACCTCGGGGTTCACAAAGATGGTGATATCCTTGCCAGCTTGCCGCGAGGCCTCTTCTTCGATAATCCGCAACATTTGCAAGGCAGAGGAATTGACCGAGCGAACCCGGCCTGTGCCCAGACAATGTGGACAGGATTGCGATACTGATTCAACCAGAGATGGGCGCAGGCGTTGGCGCGACATTTCCAGCAAACCAAAATGCGAGATAGATCCAACCTGAATACGCGCCCGGTCATGGCGCAGTGCATCTTTCAGCCGCCGTTCTACAGAATTTTGATTGCGGTTTTCATCCATATCGATGAAATCGATGACAATCAGCCCAGACAGGTCACGCAGCTTTAATTGCCGGCCTACCTCTTCTGCGGCTTCCAGATTGGTTTTCAGCGCGGTCTCTTCAATATTCCGCTCGCGCGTGGCTTTGCCAGAGTTTACATCAATCGCCACCAGCGCCTCGGTCTGGTTGATAACCAGATAGCCGCCGGATTTTAGCGTCACTTCGCTCTGATGTATGGTATCCAGCTGCGGTTCGACATTATTGGCCTGGAACAAATGTGTTTGATCTTCAAATTTTACCACGCGCTTGGCGTGGCTAGGGATCAGCATCTTCATCTGTGCCTTGGCGGTTTTATAGGCGTCCTCGCCTTCTACCAGCACTTCATCAACATCATTGGTATAGATATCGCGGATAGCCCGTTTCACCAATGAGCCCTCTTCATGGATCAGGGTTGGGGCTTCGGATTGCAGCGTATTGGTTCTAATCTCGTCCCATAATTTGGACAGATAGGCATAATCCCGCTTTATTTCGGTCTTGGTGCGTTTCGCCCCGGCAGTTCGGACAATCACCGCCATACCGTCAGCGACATCCAAATCATTAACAATTGTCTTTAGCCGCTTGCGATCAGCAACATTGGTGATTTTGCGCGATACACCGCCGCTGCGGCTGCTGTTTGGCATCAGCACGCAATAGCGACCTGCCAGCGAAAGATAGGTAGTAAGGGCTGCCCCTTTATTGCCGCGCTCTTCTTTTACGACCTGCACCAGCAATATCTGCTTGCGCGAGATGACTTCCTGAATTTTATAGCGTTGCATAACCGCTGCAGATGGCTTGCGGCTTTCATTATCTTCATCATCCCCGCCAAGTGTTTCCGGGGCGGCATTGCTGCCTTCGGAGGTTCCATTTTCATCTGGCTCATCGCCGTTATCTGTATCCGCCTCTTGCTTGGTTTCTTCCACCAGCGCTTCGCGGTCTTCGATAGGGATACGATAATAATCCGGGTGGATTTCGCTAAAGGCCAAAAAGCCCTGGCGGTTACCGCCATATTCAACAAAGGCTGCCTGCAGAGAGGGCTCAACGCGGGTTACGCGCGCCAGATAGACATTTCCTTTGAGTTGCTTAAAGCTGGTATTCTCGTAATCGAACTCTTCGATTTTGTTGCCATTGAGCAATACAACCCGTGTTTCTTCGGGCTGATGTGCATCGATCAGTAATTTCTTTGTCATAAATGTGTCTTTCTGTAATCCGGCGGTGCAGAGCATCTACGCGGATATGTGATGTTGGCTGCCGCGTGGTCGGGGCAGATATGGCATTTCTTGCAATAGGGGTGGCACCGGCAAGAGGCGTTGATAACGCTGCTGTCTGCCGAGGCTTTTGTTTATCAGATGTGTAATCTAGGTGGGTTACAAGCATCTCTCTTACCCTAATTCTTTAATCTCATGCGGGGCGGTTGATAAAATGAACAAGAATGGTTTGATTGTTTGTTAAACATTCTTGTCATTTCCGCCCGTTTGAGGGGGCATTTGTATCGGGAACTTGATATTTGCCTCAAGCGTAATTCAGCGGTTTTTCGCTATGGCTGAAGACGGTTCAGGACCCGATGTCAAAATTCTGTTCTCACTATACAGGAAAAATCAGCTTTTCAAAATCATTTCATAATATTGCGCTGTTTTAGGTAATGATTCGGGCTGGTCAGGCAGGCATGGCTGGTTTATCCTCGCAACCGTTTATAAAAGACATTTGTCAGAATTAAGGCTTGATTGGCGATTGGGAATTGCCAAAAAAGGTAACTGGCAGCATGCATACCATGTTGCAATCCGGGACGGCGATGGCATATCACACCGCTTTACATCACCAGCTGCCCTCAGCGCCAGGGCCAATAGTTGCGCAGCGCCGGGAGGGGAGCAAAAACCAGCTTCTACGGCCACTGGCTTGTGTATTTTTTCTGTTGGCCAGCCTGCTGCTAAATATGGTGCATAGCCAACCAGCCTTTGCCCAGAATAGCCTGACAGCGATGCGGCTAGGCACGGTCCAGATTGACGGGCAAACCGCGCTACGGCTGGTGGTGGAAACCACTGCCCCGCAGCCAGCTAAAATGCTGTTATTATCGGATCCCTGGCGTTTGGTTCTGGATTATCCGCAGATGGAATGGGCGGTAGAGGGGTTGCCTGCAGCAGGCCAGCTGGACCAACTGCCAGCAACCGCCTATAGGTTTGGACATCCTCAGCCAAACTCTGGAAGGCTGGTTATCGAATTAGCTCGGCCAGCCTCGCCTGAACGGGCCTTTACGCTACCGCCAAATGGTAAGGGCCATCGTTTGGTGATTGACCTGATGGATAGGGGCGAGATTTCTTTTCGCCTGGCCCAAAAAGTGCTGGCAGATGGCACGTTTCAGGCAGCAAGTGGCAGTTTTGGGCAAAATGCTCTTCCGCCGCCTGCCACCGCATCGGCTAGCAAAGGGGCAGCGCGGGATGTGGCGGCCAGCCTATCCGGGCGCGCAGTCACTATCGGCGTGCCAAGCCCCCGTCCCAAGCGCTGGGTAGTGGCGATTGATGCCGGGCATGGCGGCAATGATCCGGGCGCCATCGGCAAGCATGGCACCTATGAGAAGAAAATCACGCTTGCGGCCGCAAAACAGCTGGCCAAACATTTAAATGCTTCTGGCAAGATAACCGCCAGATTGGTGCGATCTGGTGACAGCTATTTAAAGCTGCGTAAGCGCATTCAGATTGCGCGGGATATGGGGGCGGATGCCTTTATCTCGCTACATGCAGATTCAGCCCCGCGGACATCTGCGCGCGGCATTTCGGTGTTTTCGCTCTCGGATAAAGCTTCTGATAAGGAAGCTGCCTATCTGGCAAAAAAAGAGAATAAAGCAGATTTAATTGGTGGCCCTGATTTGGGCGCAGAAGATCCATTGGCTGCCAATGCGCTGCTAGGCATGTTCCAGCGCGAGACAATGAATGAATCTGCCCATTTGGCCAGAGCTATATTGAACGAGATAAAAGGGTTTCCAGGCGGTGATAAACGCGGTCACAGATTTGCAGGCTTTGCGGTGTTAAAATCGCCAGATGTGCCTTCGGTGCTGGTGGAAATGGGTTTTCTGAGTAACGCAAGCGATGAAAAAAATCTGAATTCCAGCCGTTACCGGGATAAATTAACACGGCAAATTGCCAAGGCCGTGCTGGTCTGGTTAGAGGGGTCTGGGCGGTAATTGGCCATAAGTCTGCCGTAATTCGCGCTTAGTAAAATGGGTATGGTGAAAATTCTTTTCAGACTATTTTTAGTAACCCTGTTTTTGGGAATAGCTGGCTTTACAGCGATATTGTGGGTGTTCTGGAAATGGGGTCAGGACTTGCCCCCCTATCATCAGCTATCGCGCTATGAGCCGCCAGTGGCAAGCCGTGTGCATGCAGGTAATGGCGCCTTGCTAGCAGAATTTGCCACGCAGAAAAGATTGTTCGTGCCTGTAGGGGCGATGCCCCCGCAATTGGTACATGCATTTTTATCTGCAGAGGATAAGGCGTTCTACCAGCATCCCGGCGTTGACCCTATTGCCCTTGCCAGGGCGGTGGTAACCAATATCGCGGCGATGGGAACCGGGCGCCGACCAATTGGCGCGTCTACGATTACCCAACAGGTAGCAAAAAACTTTTTACTGACCAATGAGCTGTCTATTGATCGAAAAATCAAGGAAGCGATATTGGCTATTCGAATGGAACGTGCCTTTTCCAAAGAACAGATATTGGCCCTATATCTAAACGAAATTTATCTGGGGTATGGCAGCTATGGCGTAGCGGCGGCGGCGTTAAATTATTTTGACAAGGCTCTGGATAAGCTGGATTTACATGAAATGGCCTATCTGGCGGCACTGCCAAAGGCCCCTTCTAATTATCATCCCATGCGCAAAACCAAAGCCGCGATTGGCCGCCGCAACTGGGTGCTAAAACAAATGCAGGAAAATGGCTATATTATCGCAGCTGAGGCCGCAGATGCTCAGGCACGGCCATTGGGTATTCGCCCCCCTTCCGGTTTTGACGAGGTTAGCGCCCCCTATTTCACCGAAGAAATACGCCGCCTGCTGATAGACCGTTTTGGCTCAGACACGCTGTATGGCGGTGGGCTATCTGTCCGCTCAACGCTGGATTCTGTCTTACAGAAAAAGGCCGAGCGGGCTTTGCGCGAGGGGCTGGAAGCGCTGGACAGGCGGCAGGGGTGGCGTGGGCCATTGGGGCGCATTGATCAAGGTGCCGAGCTGGATGCCCAGCTTGCCGAATATACAAAGGCGCTGCCAGATTTACGTTATGCAGCGCTGGTCACAGAGGTTAGCGATGACCGCGCCCGGATTTATGTGAACGGCCAGGCGGCTACTATTCCTTTTGAATTGGCAAAATGGGCCTATCCGCCGCGCCGTGCAGATGGGGTGCGCCCGCCGCCGCTTACCTCGCTGAAAGAGGCATTGGCGATAGATGATATTGTAATTGTCCAGCCACCTGCTGAAGCGAAAGATTTGCTGAAACAGGGGTATCAGCCGCAGCCTGGCGAATTTGCCCTGGGTCAACGTCCCGATGTGGAAGGGGCAATCGTGGTTCTTGACCCGCATACGGGCCGAATGCTGTCCTTGGTGGGGGGGTATGATTACCGGGTATCTGAATTTAACCGGGCGACCCAGGCGCGCCGGCAACCTGGTTCTGCGTTCAAACCCTTCGTCTATCTGGCGGCATTGGATAAAGGTTACTCGCCTACCACCCGGATTCTGGATGCCCCTTTGGCGCTGGATCAAGGGCAAGGCAAGCCAAAATGGAAGCCTGCCAATTACACAAAGCAATTTTATGGTCCCTCTATCATGCGGGTGGGTATCGAAAAATCGCGTAATTTGATGACCGCTAGACTGGCAATGGCGATAGGTATGCCCACGGTTCAGGATTATGCAGCCAGATTTGGCATTGATAAGGAAATGCCGCCTTATCTGTCGATGTCTCTGGGTGCGGGCGAGACTACTTTGCTGCAATTAACCGCTGCCTATGGCCAGCTGGTGAATGGCGGTCGCAAGATTGATGTCAGCCTGATTGACCGAATTCAGGACCGGTATGGCCATACTATTTTGCGCCATGATCTGCGTGATTGTCAGGCCTGTGCGGCCCCGGATGGATGGCAAAATCAGCCTATTCCTGTATTGGCTGAAACCCGCGAACAGCTGACCGATCCGGCTTCTGCCTATCAGATGGTCTCTATGCTTGAAGGGGTGGTTACCAGAGGGACCGGGCGGCGTATCGCCGATAGCGGGCTGGTTTTAGCTGGCAAAACCGGTACCACAAATGATAATACCAATGCGTGGTTTATCGGTTTTTCTCCTGATTTGGTGGTCGGGGTCTATGTTGGGTATGACGTGCCGCGCCCCTTGGGTAAATCAGAGACAGGCTCTACAGCGGCGGTTCCGATTTTTAAAGATTTCATGATAGATGCGCTGGCAAATGCTCCGGCTATACCGTTCCGCCGCCCTGGCGGGATCAGCCTTGTGCCTGTTCACGCCGAAACAGGCGAGCGAGTACGCCATGATGATAAGATGGCGGTGTTGGAAGTCTTTAAGCCGGGCCAACGGCCAAAATCCGGGATTTTAATTGACCTGCCAGACGAGAAGCCAGAGTCAGGAGTTGACGCACCGGCTTTGTATTGATACCTCCTTGTCAAGCACAAGGCTTCTGTTTTTTACCTGACATTTATGCAAGGTCGTTTACATGCAGACTGAATCGCAACCAGATGTTGATACTATTCAATCAGCAATAGACCTGCTTCGGCGCCATATTGACTGGGAGCCTGCCTTGCAGCGCCAAAGCGATTTCGAGGCGCAAATTTCCCGTGCCGATTTTTGGGATGATCAGGCTATCGCTCAAAAAATAATGCGCGAGAAAAACCATTTGGATCAGCAAATTGACGCTATCAGAATGCTGGAAAATGGGCTGGCAGAGCATACCGAACTGATGGAGCTGGCCGAAGAAGAAAATGATACTGAAATGGTAGCAGAGGCAGTGAAAGCGCTGCAGGAACTTGCCCAGATCGCGAGCAAAAAACAACTGGAATCGCTTTTGTCCGGAGAGGCAGACGGTAATAATTGCTTTATTGAAATTCACCCGGGCGCAGGCGGCACAGAGGCTCAGGATTGGGCATCCATGTTGCTACGGATGTATTCCAGATGGGCCGAGGGGCGCGGCTTTAAGCTAGAGACCATCGAGGAAAGTGATGGCGAGGAAGCAGGTATCAAATCAGCAACCTTGCGGGTTAGCGGGGTGAATGCATATGGCTGGATGAAAACAGAATCCGGGGTGCATCGCCTGGTTCGCATCTCGCCCTATGATAGTTCTGCCCGGCGCCATACCAGCTTTGCTTCTGTCTGGATTTATCCTGAGGTGGATGAAAATATTGATATTACTATCGAAGAAAAAGATTTGCGTATTGATACCTATCGCTCATCCGGTGCGGGCGGTCAGCATGTGAATACAACCGATTCAGCTATTCGCATCACCCATTTGCCAACCAATATCGTGGTTCAGTGCCAGTCAGATCGCAGCCAGCATCGCAACCGGGCCACCGCGATGAATATGTTGAAAGCCCGTCTTTATGAGCTGGAATTGCAAAAGCGTGAAGAGGCGGCCTCAGATGGCAATGCCAGCAAGTCTGAGATTGGCTGGGGCAGCCAAATCCGATCTTATGTTTTACATCCCTACCAGATGGTTAAGGATTTACGCACAAATGTGGAAACTGGTAATTCGCAAGCGGTTCTGGATGGGGATCTGGATGCGTTTGTTGAGGCCAGCCTTGCCGCACGGGTAGGCTCTACTCGGACCTAGCCTGTCCGGCTCTATCTTTATTATTCTGCTTTGGCTTGCTCGACTTTGGCTTGCTCGGCTGCTAGCGGGCCATAAAAGGCTGAGGAAAACCGGGCAGCGGTGCGTGCCGGAATATTAAAGGGCGGCTTTAGGGCGCCATTGAAATATTGCTTAACCAAACTTTGCCAGCTAGAGATAGGATCGCGCCGCTCGCAACCGCAGACATAATCAAACCATCTTTTGCCTGTGCCGACATGGCCGACCTCATCTGTCATGATGATCTCCAGAATTTTGGCAGAGTCTTCATCTTCGACCTCGCGCATTTTATCAATTAGCTGCGGGGTGACATCCAGGCCGCGCGCCTCGAGTACTAGTGGGGCAATCGCCAGACGTCCGGCCAAATCAGAAGCGGTTTTTACCGCTGCTTCCCACAATCCATCATGGGCAGGAAGCGCGCCATAGAAACTGCCCAGTGCCTCAAGGCGGTGGTGTAATAGGGTAAAATGGCGAGCTTCATCACTGGCAACAGACATCCAGTCCCTTACAAAATCAAAAGGCAGTCCATAATCTGTATAGCGCACCGCAATATCCAGTGATAAATCAATCGCATTCAGCTCTATATGGGCAATCGCATGAAGCAGGGCTATACGCCCGGTTTTGCCCTTGCTGATCCGCCGCCTGGGTACAAAACGCGGGGCCAGCAATTCAGGCTTGTCTGGCCGGCCAGGACGCAGACCAATGGAAATAGGCGCAGCATGGCTATACACCCCGTTCAAAAGATCGGCGTAAGTTTTTGCCGCTAGTCGGGCTTTTTCAAGCGGGTCTGTGCAGGCATAAGCGGCAAGGATAGCAGGGCTGATATCAGACATCTAAAGACGGTATGTTTTGGACATTCTAATCATTCGGGAAAGTCAGGTGAATTGGGCGCGAATTAGCCGCCTGCCTGAACATGCTCCAATACTTCTTCTGCATGGCCAGGTACCTTCACCTTTGGCCAGATACGACCAATGCGCCCATCTGCATTAATGATAAAGGTGGCGCGCTGGATGCCCATATATTTGCGTCCATACATGGATTTTTCAACCCATACCCCAAAGGCTTCACATACATCGCCATCAATATCTGCCCCAAGCAAGCAGGTCAGGCCGTGCTTTTCCCGGAATTTGGCCTGTTTTTCGGCTTTATCTTTAGAGATGCCGATAACAAGGGTGTTGGCCGCCTCGAATTCGGCCTGAAGGGCAGAAAAAGCTATCGCTTCTTTGGTGCAGCCTGAGGTGTCTGCTTTCGGAAAGAAGAAGAGTATCACATTTTTGCCAATATGTTCCGACAAAGTAAATTGGCCTTGATCTGTCATCAGGGATATTGAAGGCGCTAATTGTCCGGTTTCAATCATAAAACTGTCTCCAAAAAAGGCATTATATCGCTAGGGGTTATGCGACATTATATAGTATGGAATAAAAAAAAGACATATAGTTCAAAACAGAATATCAGGTAACTATATCGCGGTGATGTCTCTGGCTCTGTCAGGGGCGGCGAAAAAGGGTGGTAAATAGTGACACGTTCACAAAAGGGTAGGCGTTAAATGAGATGATCATGCGACGGGTGTTGAAATTTTTGATTCTCACACTTTTGGTGGTTATCAGCCTGTCTGGCGTGCTGGCAGGCACAATAGCGGTATGGGTGCATAATAAAGGTGGTCTAAATACCGCGCTGTCTGGCTATCTGCAGGAACGCTTTCCAGCTGTTTCAGTGAGCTTTGATACTTTAGGCTGGCGAATTGATCCCCAGCGCAAGGCATTGGTGATAACTGGAAATATGGTCCGTCTGGAAGCCAATAATCAATCCATAGATGTTCCCAATATTGATTTGATATTTACCTCTGCCTCTGTTGTTAAACAAATGCCAACCGCGGTTTTGATTGATGTCGATGCCCTGTCTGTTACCCATACTGAAACTGGCTGGCAGGTTGAAAAATTTCCCTACAGCCAGCCAGCCACCTCCTCAGTTGTCGACCCTCTCAGCCCGAATATACTCTCGCAGATAGGCGCGTTTTGGCCAGAGGGGCTGCTAGAGTTACGGGTGCGGGCAAAGGAGCTGGACATCAGCGGCGATAATGAAAATTGGCAAGATATGCGTTTTGAAAATATGTATCTGGTAGCCGCCCCGGAAGGTGGGGTATTCGCCAATGGAAATATCAGCCTTTCTTTGCGGCTGTCGCAGGCGGTAAATGCCGGCGAACTCATCCCGCAATTACGGTTTTCAGCGCGCGCCAATCTGTTTTCCAAACTTATCGATTTTACACTGGAAACACAGCATTTCAGAACCGCCGCACTGGCCAGCCATCTGGTCCCCTATACAGGCAAACAGCCTATTCAGCCGGGCCGCATATCGGCTAGATTTTCCGGCTCGTTTGATGAGGGCAGGCTGCAGATATTAAGCGGGTCTGCTACGGCAACAGATGGCCGTTTAGAGTTCGGCTTATTCTCGGAATTTGGCGATGCGTTTAAAACGCTGGCAGCTGAATTTGATTATAGCGCTGCAGATAATATTTTAAAAATATCGGAAGCCAGCCTGGCATTTGCGGATGGTAAATCCTTTGTTCTCTCTGCGGTGATAAATGGCGTAAAAAGTGATAGAGCGATGCTGTCCGGGCAACTGGTCGCAGATGATATCGCGGTCCGAGATCTGCTAGATAAATGGCCAGCAGGCCAGGCCCCTGAGCTGCATAAATTTATTTCTGAAAACAGCTCTGGTGGGCGATTGCGAACCATCGCGCTGCAGGTCAAAGGCGGGCTGAATTGGGCACAGCAACAGGTTGATATCTCTTCTCTTGGCCTGTCAGGTGAAGTAACCAATTTACGACTTTCCTATAAAGATGCCCAATATCAGACATTTGTAGGTACGCTAGGCGGGCAGTTTGAAATGGAATTGGGGGCAGGCGGCAATATCCAGACTGCAATGGGGTCGCTCTCTTTGCGAGATGGCTTTGCCCGGCTATCCGGATTTGACCCGACGGTTAAAATTCCGCGTCTGGATGCGGTTTGGCGTCATCAACCCAGCGAAACTCTGTTGCAGAATTTATTTGTGGATTTTGATCAACATGGACAGCTTTTGGCTAGTGGCAGACGCACAAGCGGCAAGGATAAGCCTGCGGCTGAAATCAAGTTAAGCCTGCCAGAAATGGATCTTCAACTTGCCCGTCATCTGTGGCCTGCCGGATTTGCCCAGAAAGTAACAGGCTGGATGGACCGCCACCTGGATCATGGGCATATTACCGATGGCCAGCTAAATATCGTTCTGGCAAATGAGGGAGAAAAGTTTCGTGCAGTCAGTCTGGAAGGCAGCCTGCCATTCCAAAAGCTGAGCTATCAGATGCATGAAGGGCTTGCCCCGGTCGAACAGTTAGCCGGGCAGATTGATTTTAACGATAATATGCTTATCGGCAGCTTTGAGGCTGGACAGGCCAATAGCCTATCGGTTGAACAGGCTCAGATAAGCTATGGGCCGTTGCTGGAATATCGCGGGACAAGAGAGCTGCAATTTAAAACCTTGGCTGCCGGTGATGTGGCCGATATTTTAACGCTTTTAGATCATCCAAAAATTAACCAGATAGACAAGTTGGGACTGCGTCCGCTGACCCTAGCTGGAAAAAGTCGTTTTACCTTCACACTCAACGGCCAGACCCCGCATGAAGGGCGGCTGAAGATAGGTAATATCAGCGTTGATGCGACTCTCTCTGAAGCGGATATCGATGGGCTGCCGCTAGACCAGCATTTGCGCGATGGCACGCTGGTGATATCGGTAGCTGGTGGTGAGACACAGATTTCAGGATCGGGCCGCCTGTCCGGAGTGGATAGTGATTTCAGCTACCATCAATTGGCAGATAAAAATATTGAATTACAATTGCGGCTGGCGAATTCGGAAAAACTTCCAGAATGGCTGGCACAGCGGGTGGGCTGGCCACTGTCCGGCGCGGCGGCAGCCAGGCTGAATATCACCAGCCAGCTAGGTAGTAGAGATGTAAAGGTTAATCTGCGCTCGGATGTCACTGATTTGGGTGTCCAGCATGATACATTTGAATGGGCAAAGCTACAGGGGGAAAGCGGCTTTATAAATGCCCAGCTTGTCTTTGAAGATGGCAAGCTGACCACCATCGAAGCGATTGATATCGAAACCGGCAGTCTGCGCGCAAAAGGGCGGCTAGCAATGGATGACAGGGGCATACCAAGCTTTGGCTTGCTGGAAGATCTGGTCTTTCCAGGAACCGAGCTATCTTCGGTTTTATTCGAGAGAAGCACCGATGCCAGCTTATCCTTTACTGCAGAAGGTAAAACCCTGAACCTGCAGCCCTTGCGCCGCGATAATCAAATTAAACAAGGGCTAGAGATTAATTTTGATGTGACCGCAGACCGAATTGTTATTGGACCAACCCTTAGCTTTTCAGGGGCATTAAAAGGTAATACGCGCCCCGATGGTAATGGGGCTGCCAATTTACAAGGCGCGCTCTATGTCCATTCCAAAGCCTTGGTCACGGAGGCCAGCTTGCAAACCCGCTTTGGGCCAGATGGCGAATATTTAAAAGGGGTTGGGCTGATCGGTGGTGCTGAGGCTGATTTATCCTATACCCCCAATGATACAGGTGGTGCCCGGCTGATTATCGATTCTGAAAAGGCGGGCAGAGTGCTTGCTGGCCTTGGGGTTACAGATGCTGTGCGTCAGGGTAAATTACATATGCAAACCGATTTTGCCACGGCAGATTTTAAACGCTATAGCACCAGATTTGATGTAGATGATTTCGTGGTGATAGAGGCTCCAACCGCGGTTCGAATGTTTTCTGTTTTATCACTGGCTGGCCTATATGGTCTGGTAGAAGGAGAGGGAACAGCCTTTGCGCGTGGGCATGCCATTATCCATTCAAATGGGGATATGCACAATCTGGAACTGGTCCAGGCCAGCGGGTCAGCATTGGGCATTTCGTTACTGGGAACTGTTGATAAACAAAAAAGAGTGTTGGATGTAAGCGGTAATCTGATACCCGCTAATTTGATATCCAATATTATTGGCAGTGTGCCATTGGTTGCAGAA
>JBMHCK010000073.1:0-9775 GCA_049889955.1 Puniceispirillaceae bacterium (SeqCode) | reverse complement strand
CAAATCTTCTATAGTGGCGCTTCGGCTTGGTTTAAAACAGATACAGGCCTCTACCCGCTGGCCATAATCCCGGCACGGCACGGCAAAGGCGGCCGCCTCCAGGATTGTGTCATGCTCCAATAACACCTCATCAATTTCGCGCGGGGCGATATTCTCGCCGCCTTTGATGATCAGCTCTTTGATGCGGCCGGTAACAAACACATAGCCATCTTCATCCATATGCCCCAAATCGCCTGTTCGCAGCCAGCCATCTGTGGTGATGGTTTTGGCGGTCTCTTCTGGCTGATGCAGATAGCCTTGCATAACATTATCCCCGCGCACCAAAATCTCGCCTGTTTGATTAGCCGGGCATGGGCGCTGCTTGTCATCTGCTATCATCACCTCATTACCGATGGCGATCCCTGGCGATCCAATCTTGCGGGTATGTGGAGGTAAGGGGTTGGACAAAATTTGTGCACCTGTCTCGGTCAGACCCATGGTTTCAATAATCGGAATGCCAAACCGGGCTTCAAACTGGCGGTGGATCTCAGGGGCCAGAGGCGCAGATGCCGAGCGCGAAAACCGCAGCCTGTCCTTGTTGATTTCCGGTAAATTCTCATCATTCAACAGATAGGCAAAAAGGGTCGGTACCGCGCTGAACCAGCTGGCATTATGGGTGTTGATATCCTGCCAAAAACGGGACAGAGAAAACCGGTAGGGCATAACCAGCCCGCCACCAGACATAATCGTACCCATCACCGTCACACATAGCCCGTTAATATGATAAATCGGCAACACACAACAGCCAATATCGCCCGCACCAAGCGCATGGCCGGTTACCACATTTTGCCCCGCCGCCAGCAAATTTGCATGGGTTAGCACCACCCCTTTCGGGTTGCCTGTTGTGCCAGATGTATACATCAGAATGCCCGGACTATCCGGACTGGCAGGAATAAAGCTATCATCTCTGGCAGCTAGCAGATCTTCTGGCCATATGGGGCCGTCTTCTGGATGCAGGTCGATAATCCTGACAGCATGTTCCAGCCCTTCTGCTGCCTCTTCAACCAGCGAGCGGCTTTCGGGTGCACAGAATATCAGCTCTGCCTGACAATGGTTCAGCACATAGCGCATCACCTTTGAACCCGCCACCAGATTGAGTGGTGTCGCCAGATAACCAGCCGTGGTTACCCCTACCATTACCAGAGCCGCAGATACCGAATTAGGCGAGGCAATAGCAATGCTGGACCCGGCCCCTATCCCGCTACCAGCCAGAATAGCAGCGATATCGCGGGTAATATCCGCAGCTTTTGCCCAGCTCACCTCTTTTCCTGTTTCTGGCGAGATTAACCAGCTTTTTTCCGGTGTGACCTTTTTGTTTTCAGCGATTTTTTGCCAGATTGCCTGCGTCATTTCCCGTATTTATCCCAATAGGCTGAAAACATCTCATCAAGCTCAGGCTTGTTCTCAGGAATAACCCTCACAACATTGACTTTATTGATAAAATGCGTCCAGTTTAAATTCTCATCAATAGAGTTTCCACCCCAGCTACCGCAGCCCATAGACAGGGAAAAGGGCATCCCATTATTAAAAAATCCGCCTGTTGCAAAACAATGCGCTTGGTTAACAATGATACGGCAGCTTTGTGCCTTCATCGCCAGTTCTCTTGCGCGGGCATCTGTTTGCGAGTGCAGACCAAGAGAATGCCCTGCCCCCAGCACAGATTGAATTTGCACTGCCTTTTCGGTTGCATCGGCAAAATCATCTGCCTGGAACAGGGTAAGAAAACGCGACATTTTCTCTGAGGTAAGCGGACTTTGAAGATCAATTTCCGATTGCGGAGCTACCAGGAAAGAGGTGTTCTCATCTGCTCTGTCTTGCAGTCCTAACGCCGCTATCATCACGTCAATATCTTTGGCCAGCAAGGTGGTGGTCATCTTGCCATCCTGCCAATGGGTGTCGCGCAGGCGTTTCACTTCCGCCTCGCTCAGGATTAACCCGCCCTGCGCGCTCAACGCTGCGCAGACATCATCATACACATCAGATACCGCAATAACGCTATTCTCGGAACTACAGGAAGTAGCATTATCAAAGGTTTTTGAAGCGGCAATTTTTGATGCTGCAGCTGACAAATCTGCAGTTTCGTCAATAATCGTAACGACATTACCAGCACCCACCCCGATCGCCGGAGTACCAGAGCGATAGCCTGCACGAACATTATTTTGCGAGCCGGTTACCACAACCAAATCGGCTATTTGCATTAACCTCTCAGTCTTTGGCTTGCTTGGCGGGGCGGGAACAAATTGCACCAAATCATCTGGCAAGCCCAGCTTTCGCAAAGCTTGATGAATATAGCCCAGCAATTTCACGCCCGGCTTCACCCCCTTTGGGCTAGGCGCAATAATAATCGCATTGCCGGTTTTCAGCGCATTAATGATATTATTAACAGGGGTTGCTAACGGGTTGGTCGAGGGAACAATCGCCGCGATAACCCCTTTTGGACGGTAATAGACAGACAGCCCTTTTTCTGGATCATCTGTGATATGGCCGATAGATTTTACCCCATGCAAATCGCGCAACAACCCCAATGTTTTATTGTGGTTTTTCTTAATCTTGTCCGCCACATTACCGAGTCCGGTTTCTGCTACGGCAAGCGCCGCCAGCTCGGCATTGCGTTCTGGCTCCATCAGGGCCCAGGCAACCGCACAGCATGCATTGTCATATAGCTCCTGGCTGCCCATTTTCTCATAGGCTTGTTGGGCAATACGAGCCCGTTGCACGACCTCATCTATTACGGCTACGTCACTATCATTCATATCTTTTGCCTATATTGCTGGGGTTAGGAGGCAGATGATTTTTGCTTTATGCCCTGAAACGCCTGATAGATGCTAAAGCCAAGCGTTAGCATGCCAGCCAGAATCAAAAGGCTGCAAATCGGGCGCGAGAAATAGGTGAATAAATCATAATGCACCATTTGCATACCCTGTGCGAAATTCTGTTCGCCAATTTTACCCAGAATAATGCCCAGCACAATCCCCGGTATCGAATAGCCAGAACGGCGCAGAAGAAAGCCCAATATGCCCGCAACAAACATCACCACCACATCCAGAACCAGACCACGTCCAATATAAGAACCAATACTGGCCAGCAACAAAATCATTGGTGCCAGGAACTGGAATGGTATCTTTAGCAGATACATAATCGTCTTGGTTTCCATTACCCCGATAATCAAGATAGACAGATTGGCATAGAACATCGCCGCAAACACAATCCAGATAAGGTCTGGAGAGTTGTAGAAGACCAACGGGCCAGGTTCCAGATCATGCATCTGGAATACCGCCACCATCATCGCGGTTAAGGCACCACCTGGCAGGCCAAGCGCCAATAACGGGATCATCGCCGCCCCTGTAGCCGCATTATTTGCCGTCTCAGAGGAAATAACCCCTTCCATATTGCCCTTGCCAAAGCTTTTCTTATCTTTTGACCAGCGCACCGCCTCGCCATAGCCCATAAAGGCGGCTAGCGTTGCCCCAATGCCCGGCAAAATGCCACAGAAAAACCCCACAAGAATAGAGCGGGCAACGGCTATCTTGTAGCGCCATAATTCCAGAATGGTTGGAAAGCTCATCCCAATCGGCGGCGCATCATATTTGCCCGTTACTTTTTTCTCTGCCTGCACAAAAATTTCAGACACAGCAAAAAAGCCTAGAATAGCCGGTACGAATGCGATGCCAGCCGCCAAATCAGCAAAGCCAAAATTATATCGCTCAATCCCGCCTACCGGGTCCTGACCAATGGTGGCGACCATCAGCCCCAAAAGAACCGACAACCATCCTTTCCAGATGGTGCGCCCGCCTACAGACGAGGCGACAGCCAAACCGAAAAATACCAGTGCAAAAATCTCTGGCGGCCCAATATTACGAATAGCCCATTTTGCTAGAGGTTCTGTTGCTGCCATCATCACCAGAGCCGAGCTTATCCCGCCGATAGCCGAACATAGCACCGCCGCACCAACAGCCTTGCCTGCCCGCCCCTGTTTGGTCATTGGATAGCCATCAAAGGCAGTTGGCGCGTTTTCTGGCGCACCCGGAATATTAAACAAAATGGCCGTAATCGCTCCGCCATAGGTGCCAGTACAGTAAATGACCGCAAACAGCATAACCCCTTGTGCAGGGTCCAAATCCGAGGTGAAAGGCAACAAAATCGCCGCAAGGGTAAGCATACTGACCCCGGGGATAGCCCCGAACAACATCCCGCCAATCACGCCAAAAACAAAAATCCCGATGGTAAACGGATCGCCAAAAAGTGCAGCACTACCTGCCAGAAAATTCTCAATCATCAAAACCTACCATAAATCCAACTGCTGCCATCTGGTATTCATCCGCAGCATGAAGGCACTGAAATCATAGAATGGAGACACATTGCCCTGTGGCAAAGGCGCATTCAAAATAACCATAAAAATCAACATAATAATAAAATATATTGAGATGGTGACTAACAAAATCCGGCGCAGATTACGCTCGCCAAATATATATACAATTGCGGCAATAAAAAACGGTGTCGCAGAATAAAACCCAACGGGCTTTAGCGATAGCGCATATAAAAAAGGAACGCCAAGTGCCGCGATTACCCGAAAGAACGTATTCAGATCATAGCGGGTCTTTTCGCTTTCATCATCGGCGATACCCACTCGCCCCTGCTGGATAGCATGCCCCTGATAATAGCCATAGGCGATATTGCCCCCCAGAACCAGCAACAGTAACAACAGAACAGAGCGTGGCCAGCCCGTAGCACCAAATTTATAAATTTCAATCGGCTGATTGAACTCGAAAGAGGCGATAAAAAATACAATAAAGAATGAAAACCACACCCCGGCTTCAATTAGATGTGATCGGTCTAACTTCCCCATTACAGACCCCAATTTTCTTGTTGGAAATATATGTGAAAAGAGCTTTACGCTATTCGTGATTATAAATAACAGCCTGATATACCTAAAAATCAGATATTATCAGGCTGTTATCCTATAGGGTGTTTACTTAACTTCCAGACCCATTTGCTTATACACTTCGCGATATTGCGGAATAGTTGCATTGATAAGCTCGATAGAACCGGCAGTGTCGCGGTAGCTGTCAATCACGGTCATAAACTTTGACTCATTGAACTTCTGATAGCTATCTTCGCAATAGCCGCGCTGGAACGCCCACTGCAGCCACTCAACACGGTCCTGCGGGGCATCTTTATGCACATAGAACCCTCTGAAACGCAGAAGCGGCTCGAAATCCATACCCATTTCCCGGTGCGTTGGCACATCGGCAAAAACGCCAGGACGCTCGTTAAAGATGGTCAGAATAGGCTTGAAATCCCCTGAATCAAGGAATTTACGCACATCACCTGGCTGTTCGAACAGCGCATCAACCTGACCCCCAAGCAAAGCACCATAACGCGGGGCCCCTTTATCAAAGGAAATCTGCTGGATGCTCATTCCGGTTGCATCGGTAATGAACTTCATGGTTACCCGCTCCATTGACCCTTCTTTGGATACATTGGCAATAGTTGCCTTGCCATTCTGGGCCTTTACCCACGCAACAAACGAATTCCAGTCGGTGTAGCGGGTTTCATTTGTGCGAATATAAATCTGCGAGAAGGTCACTTGCGAGGTTACAAGCGGGATAAGATCAGAAGCCGGGTTTGGACGGCTTGAATCAAGGGCATGTGCTGATGAGGCATCATCAATATGCTCAAGAACGCTATAGCCATCGGCAGGTGCAGCCATATAGGCAGTCATCCCAACGGTGCCAGAACCACCTGACTTATGGTCGCGGTTAATGGAAACACCTGTAAGAGATGTTACCGCTTCTGCCATCGCTGCGGCAACCTGGCCTGACCCCCCAGCCGGGCCATAAGGCACGATCATGGTCAGGGCGCGGTCTGGAAAGCCACCTGGCTTGCTCATACTTGCTTCTTTGACCTTACATTCAAAGGCATTGGCAGAGCCAGCCATCGCAACCAGGCCAGCAGCCAGACAGGCCACCTTAATAGAATATTTCATTTTCCTCTCCTAAATTATATTTATGCACGTATCACAGCACGAAATGAGAAAACAAAACAAACAAAAAAAGATAATTAATTCCACTGTGAGGAAAAAATATTAAATCGTGATAGCAAATATTTTGAGATAAGCGCCCCTTGCTGATCAGAATTCTGCCCTCCCTGTTTTTGCTAAACTGATAAAACTTGGCAAAACAGAAAACAGGTAGCACAATATAAATTCTGCAGATTATACAATTTGATAGGGTGACGAGGTAAGCAGGCTGGCTCTGGTTAGGCATTTAAGCGGAGGGGTTTATGGGCTTTTATCTGGCAAAATTATTGATGACTTCGGCGCTTATCGTGCTGATAAGCGAGGTAGTGAAGCGAAGCGATAAATTTGGCGCGCTTATCGCCGCCCTGCCCGTGACAACTTTGCTGGTCATTTCCTGGATGTATATTGAGGATCAATCAGATAAAAAAATAGCCGATCATATGGTACTCACCTTTTATTTTGTTCTGCCAACCTTGCCGATGTTTTTACTTTTTCCATATTTAATCAGCAAATTAGGGTTTCCAGGCGCTCTGGCTAGCGCCATTATCCTCACCGGGGGGCTGCTATATTTATTTGACCTGGGCTATCAGAAATTCGGTTTTCATATCTTGTAAGGTTACAACCAGCATAAAGGCTGTTTCACATGCGTCTATTTACTGCCATCCTGATTTTTAT
Source organism: Puniceispirillaceae bacterium (SeqCode) (assembly GCA_049889955.1). Taxonomy (GTDB): domain Bacteria; phylum Pseudomonadota; class Alphaproteobacteria; order Puniceispirillales; family Puniceispirillaceae; genus JADHLI01. The sequence continues at coordinate 3,042 of JBMHCK010000073.1, read as the reverse complement.
CAGTATCACTTCTTCTGCCTTTGCACAGCAATGGACATTCGGCCTGTTTTGTGAGTCTGTCTCGCCTGACAAACGATTGAATAATTTTTTCCTGATAGATTCGCAAAAAGAACAGATGCGCGTGGCGTCCTTTAATGCCGATAAGGTCAGCTTTGTGATGCCGGCTATTCAACTGGACAAAACACCTGATGAGCTGGTGAATCGGAAATCTGGCTTAACCCTGAACCGCAAGACACTGGAAATGAAATGGCGCAATCGCAAAAGCGCTTGCCAGCTAAAAAGTGTGGAAGAGCTGGAAAAATTAGCCAAAGATCATTTGAATTTTTTGCTAAAAGACAATAAATTATAGGAATTATGCCAAAGAATTTATCCCTGGCCAGCAAACCGGTTCCTCTTGCACATGGTCGATGTTAACCTTTAGTTCCTGCCGAACTGGCAATAAATGCGGCCAAGACGGCCAAAATCAGCACTCACCAGACAGCCAGGCTGTATCGCCATCGGCAGGGTTGTGGTCCCTGTTGTTACAAACTCGCCCTCATTCAGGGTGATATTTTGCGCAGAAAGCTCATTTACCAGCCAAGTCATGGCAATATACGGACAGCCAAGTACATTGGCACCAACCCCTTCATATTCTGCCTCTGCTTGCCCAGTGAGGCCAGATACCCTGCCCTGCACCATATGGGAAGATAAATCCAAATCGCGCCAGCTATCCTCTATCGCCGGGCTCATCATAAATTTATGGGCACAGGCATTATCGGCGATGAGCTGGGCCTCGCCTGCACTGGCAAAATCAGCAAAACGCGAATCTGGAAACTCTAATCCCAAATGCAAGCTGGAAATTTCTGCCCTCACCTCATCCTGGCTATAGGGCTTGGTGCGCGGGCAGATATCGCGGCCAACACAAAACACAAATTCTGCCTCTGCAACGCGCATATGGTTATGGCCAAAAGGGGCTGTCTGGGCGTGCGGCAGAACCATGCTGGATAAAATACGGCCAGCGATAGGCCCGGTAAGCCCAATATGGCGCTGGCCAGCCTGGCTGGTAGCCGCAATTTTCCAGCCCACTCTTTTATCCGCCCTATCTTCCTCTAGTCTGGCTTGAATGTGATAGCCCTGTGCGCGGCTTTCTGGCCGTATCGCCGCTGGCAAGGTATCTAGCACGGTGCCTGCCTGCCGATGCTGGTATAATATCTCTGCTGCCTGCCGCGCTAAATCTGTGTCCATTTGCCTGCCCTCATTTTAACTGCCCACCATGTTCCCCTTCATTAGTCCAGTGTCCACCATCCCTGCCGCCTTGTGCAAGAGGCAAAGAAGAACAGGACAGGGGGCTGGCAGATTTGCTATAGTGACAGAAAACAGCCCGTTCACGCCCTGACCTGCCTGAAGAGAGCCTGACAAGATGCCGATTATTTATATTGATGCCGATGCCTGTCCTGTAAAGGGAGAGGCAGAACAGGTTGCTACACGTCATAAGTGCCAATTAATCATGGTCAGCAATGGCGGTATTCGCCCATCCCAAAATCCGCTTGTGCAGCTGGTTATTGTATCGAGCGGGCCAGATGAAGCAGATAAATATATAGCTGATCAGGTAGCTGCAGGCGATATCGTAGTGACAAATGACATACCGCTTGCCGCCAGGGTGTTGGATAAGGGGGCATCGGCCCTGCGCCATAATGGTGATATTTTTACCGTTGAAAATATCGGCATGCAGCTTGCCAAGCGTGATTTGATGGCGGATAGGCGTGCTTCTGACCCTTTTTTGATGGAAAGCAATCGCGGGGGCAGTAAGAGCTTTTCCAAGCGAGACCGATCTGAATTTTTAAACAAATTAGAGCTGTTGATTAGAAAATAGCGCCGCCCTTTCTCTTAATCGGATAGGTAAAGAATAATGATATATCTGCAAGATAAACAGGAAAATGGTACCTGTAATAGCTGTGGCTATACCAGCTGGAAATATAAAGAAGCCGCCACGCCATATAGCGAGGAAATCTGTCTTGATTCCCGGTGCCGCTATCGGTTGGTAAATGATAGGGCGGAAATACAGGATAGAGCTGTATGGGATCGGTTTTTGCGCCGTAATGCAGAGCCGCATCTGCTGACCGGAAAAAGATAAACGCACAGCCAGGCCCGTTATCTTTATTCCAAGCCTGACAACTTCATCCGCCGCCGCCCGAAACAGCTAGCTGTGATAGGCCAGCGCGATATCGGCGGCCAACCGGGCGTTATTTAACACCAAAGCCTTGTTCGCGGCCAGGCTACGCCCACCTGTCGTAACGCGGATATGATCGAGCAAGAAGGGCGTCACCGCTTTGCCAGAAACCCCCTGTTTTTCTGCTTGCAACAATGCCGATGATATAGCTGCCTGCAGCTCAGCAGACGCGATTTCATCCGCGGCTGGTATAGGATTTGTAACCAGCACACCGCCATCCAGCCCGGCTTGCCATTTATGAGATAGCAAGCTGGCTATTTCGGCTGCGCTATCCAGGCGCAATGGCACCGCAACACCAGAGCCGCCCCGCGACCAAAAAGCTGGAATTTCGTCACATTGATAGCCGATCACTGGCACACCAGAGGTCTCCAGAACCTCTAGGGTGAGCGGGATATCTAGGATCGCTTTTGGCCCGGCACAAACAACACAGACATTTGTACGCGCCAATTCTGGCAAATCAGCCGAAATGTCAAAGCTGGCTTCTGCACCACGGTGCACCCCGCCAATCCCGCCGGTTGCAAAAACAGATATCCCCGCACGCTGTGCCAGTATCATGGTGGCGGCCACTGTGGTTGCGCCATCTGCGCGGCTGGCCAGCAGCTGCGGAATATCACGCCGGCTGACCTTCATAATATGGCCTTTCGGATCGGCTAATCTGGCCAGCTCTGCTGTACCAATGCCAATATGCGGGATGCCATCGAAAATCGCGATAGTCGCCGGTGTCACCCCTTTTTCGCGCACCGCCTCTTCCAGCGCGGCGGCAATATCCAGATTATCTGGATAGGGCAACCCATGCGAGATGATGGTGGATTCCAGCGCGACCACTGGCCGGC
>JBMHCK010000072.1:0-11663 GCA_049889955.1 Puniceispirillaceae bacterium (SeqCode) | reverse complement strand
GATATTGTCCTATTAGAGCGTAAACAACTGACCTGTGGGACGACATGGCATGCTGCTGGCCTGATAGCCCAGCTGCGCGCCACCCAGAATATGACCCGCCTGGCAAAATATTCGCAAGAACTCTACACCCAGCTTGAAGCTGAAACAGGGGTTGCGACCGGATTTCGCCAAAATGGTTCTATCACCGCTGCCCTTACCGATGCCCGCATGGAAGAATTACGCCGTGGCGCCGCTATGGCCAGAGCCTTTGGGGTAGAAATCGAAGAAATTAGCGCAGCAGAAATAACCAATTATTATCCTGGCCTGAACGTATCCGACTGTAAGGGCGGCGTATTTCTGGCCAAAGATGGCCAGGCTGATCCTGTAAACATCACGCAAGCGCTAGCCAAGGGCGCTCGGGCAAATGGCACAAAGATAATTGAAGGGGTAAAGGTAACCGATATCACAACAAAGGATGGGGCGGTGACAGGGGTTATTACCGATAAAGGCCCTATCACAGCAGAATATGTGGTGAATTGCGGCGGCATGTGGGCCAGAGAAATCGGTAAGATGGCAGGCGTATCCGTGCCCTTACATGCGTGTGAGCATTTTTATATTGTTACCGAACAGATTCCAGACCTAAAACGGAATTTGCCAGTTTTGCGCGTGCCAGATGAATGTGCCTATTACAAAGAAGATGCTGGCAAGCTGCTGTTAGGGGCGTTTGAACCTGTTGCCAAACCCTGGGGTGGTGAGGGCATTTCAGATGATTTTGAATTTACCACCCTGCCCGATGATTTTGATCATTTTGCCCCTATTCTGGAACAGGCGGTTGAACGCTTTCCGATTCTAGAAACAGCAGGTATCCAAACCTTTTTCAATGGGCCGGAGAGCTTTACCCCTGATGATCGGTATCTGTTAGGTGAAGCCCCTGAATTAAAGCGGTTTTTTGTTGCGGCTGGATTTAATTCCATTGGCATTCAATCGGCTGGCGGGGCGGGCAAGGCGCTGGCAGAATGGATGGATGCTGGTACCCCGCAAATGGATATTTGGGATGTGGATATTCGCCGCATACACCCGTTCCAGACAAATCGGCATTATCTGTCGGCACGGGTAACCGAAACATTGGGCCTGCTTTACGCAGATCATTTCCCCTATCGGCAATTTGCCTCGGCACGCGGGATACGCAAAACCCCGCTACATCACAAGCTAGCCGAGCATGGCGCCTGTTTTGGTGAGTTATTTGGCTGGGAACGGGCAAATTGGTTCCTGCCAAAAGCCGAACGGGATGCCGGCAAAATAGCGGCTTATGAATATAGCTGGGGACGCCAGAACTGGTTTGACTATGCGCGCGATGAGCATATGGCGGTACGGGAAAAAGCCGGCCTGTTTGACCTGTCCACCTTTGGCAAGATAAAGGTCATAGGTCGCGATGCGGAAAAAGTCCTGCAGCGTCTATGTGCGAATGATGTGGCGGTACCACAGGGGCGAATTGTCTATACACAAATGCTGAATGACAGAGGCGGAATAGAGGCCGATATTACGGTAACGCGCCTGTCGGAGACAGAATTTTTGGTGATTACCCCGGCGGCAACCATCCGGCGGGATCTGGGCTGGATAGAGCGTCATATTCCAGATAACGCCCATTGTATGGCAATTGATGTAACGGTTTCTGAAGCCGTGATCGCGGTCATGGGCCCGGCGGCACGCGATATTCTGCAACCGGTGATATCGCAATCGCTGGAAAACGCAGATTTCGGGTTTGGACAGGCACGCGAGATAGAGATTGGCCAGGCCATTGCCCGTGCGCACCGCGTATCTTATGTCGGCGAGCTTGGATGGGAGCTATATGTCAGCACCGAGATGGCAGAACATGTCTTTGATGTGGTTATGCAGGCAGGTGCGGATAAGGGGCTGACCCTGGCAGGAATGCATGTTCTGGATAGCTGCCGGATTGAAAAAGCCTTCCGGCATTTCGGCCATGATATCAGTGATGAGGATCATATTTTGGAAGCTGGTTTGGGCTTTGCGGTCAAAGCTGACAAACAGCCCTCACAATTTGGTGAATTTATCGGACGTGAAGCGGTATTGCGGAAAAAAGAAGCGGGATTATCGCGCCGTCTGGTGCAATTCCAGCTCAATGATCCAGAACCGCTACTTTACCATAATGAGCCGATTTTAAAAGATGGCCAGATAACAGGCTATCTGACCTCAGGTAATTATGGTCATTATTTGGGCGGGGCTGTGGGTCTGGGCTATGTGGCTTGTGAAAAAGGCGAAAGCGCAGCAGATATGCTGGCCGCCAGCTATCAGATAGATGTCGCAGGACAGCTTTGCGCTGCCCAAGCCAGCCTGAAACCGCTATATGATCCAAAAGGTGAACGAATGAAGGGGTAGAGTGTGATTATAACACCCTGTCCATTTGGATAGGGTATCTTGACTTCAACTGTTAATCTGTGAAGACTAAACCCTGTTCGAGAGCATCAGGCATCTGTTATTTTCAGTTTCTGGTTTGAGGAAGTTTACGGTTTATCAGCCGCCTTTCGCTTGATTAAACAATGGAAAATTAACATGTTTTTATCGCAAAAGAGTTGGTTTGACCCAGACCTTATCGGAATAACGCCCCATGACTTGCCCCAGTTTGAAGTCCCTACACTTCAGCAACGACAGCATACATATTATAATAATATACTATCCTATTTCATGAAATCTTGTTCAAAAATAGATTCGGAAATGGCTGCGGAATTTACAGAAGAGCAGCGAATCCAAATTGAAAAAATGAAAATGACATACAGGCATCAGGTCAATTCCTCTATTGCGGCAAAAGCTGAAGGAAGATTTGATGAAAAAGCAGATGCCGGAGAAATTGCCTAAAAAGCGTTCGGTTGGAAAAGGTAAAAAACAGCATCCTGAAAAGAAAATTAGTCATAGCGAAAAGATTGTCGAACTGGCAATAACCGGGCAGAGTATTGAGAATACTTTTTCTGGAACAGTTCCATCGCCTGAGATGCTGGAGAAATACGAAAAAACGCTATCAGGTCTTGCCAACCGTCTTATAAAAATGGCGGAAAAAGAACAAGATTTAAATAACGAACATATTTCGCATTCGCTTGGTAATGAAACCAAAAAAATTCATGCAACAACGATTGTGACGATTGCTATTACAGCTGTCGCAGCCCTGGCAATCCTATATAATTACAGCCTGGAAGCGGTAATTATTATTGTATCCCTATCATTATCAAAGCTATTTAAGGATATCTTTGGAAAATTCTTTGCTAAAGCACCCCAAAGCCGCACCTACCTTGCGACGGCGGCAAGGGCGATAGAGGCAAGCCTGGCAGCTGGTGGGTCTGCACGGCTGGTCAGCAATACTGGCACCGCTCCGCCCAGCACAATACCCGCCGCACATCCGCCTGATAAATAAACCAGCGCTTTATACAGGATATTGCCGCTAACAATATCGGGTACCAACAGGCAGTTTGCCTGGCCAGCAACCGCATCGCCTGTAATCCCCTTGGTGGAAACCGCATTGGCTGATAACGCCAAATCAAAAGATAACGGGCCAGATACGTCTATATCCTGAATATTTGCCGCGGCCCAATCAGCACGTTCACGTGCGACAAGCGAAGTTGGCATCGAGGCAATGGGTGTTTCAGTGGCCGATAAAATAGCCAGTTTCGGACGCGCCTGCCCCAGCTTTTTTGCCAGCGCGCACATCTCTATCATCGACTGATTTTGGGTTTTCTCATCCGGGGTTACATTTACCGCCGCATCTGATACCAAGACCGGCCCTGCCCCGCTATCTGGCGGATAAATAGCAAAAACATGGACCAAACGGTTGCCAATACGCAAACCAACCTCGCGATCCAACAGCGCGCCCATAAACACATCTGTATGAAGCTGGCCTTTCATAACCGCCCCGATAGGCTGGTCGGATTGTCCGTTCAAGCCGGATTTCAGCATATCTGCTGCTACTGATGCCGCTTCGGCTTCACCTTCTGCTGAAACCACCGTGATATCAGATAAATCCCAGCTCAGCTTTGCAGCCTCTACCTGGATTTTATCTGCCTCACCTACCAGAACAGGGTTAGCAATACCTGCCTGATAGGCCGTAAAGGCTGCTTCCATAGGCAGAGTTGCAGAGGCTCTGACCACCAGCAGATTTACCCTGCCCTTACTGCGTGCCGCCGCCAAAAGCGCCTCTGGACAGCTTGCCTGCACAGAACTGATAAAATTCTGTGCAGCAACTGTTGGTTTTTCTGGCGGTATCGACATTTTTGGTGCCTAAATGGTCTATCGCTTAGACCGTCTGTGGACGGAAATCTGCAGGATCGATACCAGCAACCGCAACTGGCTGCTTCATCGCATCACGGCGGAAAGGCTCACCCAGCTCCTGATTCAAAACCACTTCGATAAAGGTTGTTTTCTTATCCTTCATCTGTGCGGTAATGGCGGTATCCAGGGCCTGGCTTAGCGCATCCATATTGTCTACCTGTACCCCAATAAGACCGCATTGTTCAGCGATCCCGGCATAGGTGACATCCATATCCAGCTCAGTACCCACAAAATTGTCATCAAACCACAAGGTGGTGTTACGCTTTTCTGCGCCCCACTGATAGTTGCGGAAAATAACCATGGTGATAGGTGGCCATTCATTGCGACCTACAGATACCATCTCGTTCATGGAAATACCAAAAGCACCATCGCCCGCAAACCCGACAACCGGTACATCAGGCTGGGCAATTTTTGCCCCGGCAATGGCAGGAAAGCCATAGCCACATGGACCAAACAACCCAGGTGCCAGATATTTACGCCCCTCATCAAACGTAGGATAGGCATTACCGATTGCGCAATTATTACCGATATCAGAGCTGATAATCGCTTCTTTTGGCAATACAGAGGTGATTGCCCGCCATGCCATACGTGGGCTCATCTTATTTGGCTCTCTGGTACGCGCCCTCTCGTTCCAGGTTGTGCCTGGGTCATCATCTTCATGGGTAAGAGAGGTTAATTCCTGAGCCCATGCAGATTTGGTTTGTGCGATAACTGCTTTGCGGCTTGTCCGGTTCTTTTCTCCGGCTTTGCTGCCAAGATGTGACAGGATAGAGGTCGCAACCTTCTTGGCGTCCCCAACGATACCAACCGTCACCGGCTTGGTTAGGCCAATGCGGTCCGGGTTGATATCAACCTGAATAATCTTTGCATCTTTTGGCCAGTAATCAATACCGTAACCAGGCAAGGTTGAAAACGGATTCAAACGTGTCCCCAACGCCAGCACGACATCAGCTTTGGCAATTAATTCCATCCCTGCTTTTGAGCCATTATAGCCAAGCGGCCCGGCAAATAGAGGATGCGAGCCAGGGAAGGCATCATTATGCTGATACCCGCAACATACCGGTGCGTCCAGACGCTCAGCCAGTGCCATAGAGGCTTCGATACCGCCGCCAATCACCACACCAGCCCCATTCAATAACACTGGGAATTCAGCTTCAGAAAGCATCTGTGCTGCTTTTGCAATCGCTTCCTCACCGCCTGCAGGACGCTCAAAACGCACCACCTCGGGGATTTCGATATCAATAACCTGGGTCCAGAAATCGCGCGGCACATTGATTTGTGCAGGTGCAGACAAGCGGATAGCTTGCGAGATAACCCGGTTTAGAACTTCAGCGATACGAGACGGGTCACGAACTTCTTCTTGATAGGCGACCATATCTTTAAACAGGGCCATCTGCTCAACTTCCTGGAAACCACCCTGCCCGATAGTCTTGTTCGCAGCTTGCGGGGTTACCAGCAATAATGGTGTATGGTTCCAGTAAGCTGTCTTTACCGGCGTCACAAAATTCGTGATACCCGGGCCATTCTGAGCCACCATCATACATACCTTGCCAGAAGCGCGGGTATATCCGTCTGCCATCATGCCTGCGTTACATTCATGTGCGGCATCCCAAAAGGTAATCCCTGCCTTTGGAAACAAATCGGAAATCGGCATCATTGCCGAACCAATAATCCCAAAAGCATGCTCAATCCCGTGTCTTTGTAACACTTTCACAAATGCTTCTTCAGTAGTCATCTTCATGATGCGCTCCCTTAAATTAACCAACGCTACTAATTCTGGCGCTTGTAATGCTGCGACTGTTGCCCGTGACAACAGCTGTGACATTGACCAGCAAATCTGCCTCGCAATAGTGTTATGAACGCTATGTTGAGGCCGCTTTAAAAACTGTCCGAATCCTAGATGATATTCCCTTTTTTTGGCTGGCAAAAACTTTCCAAAAAAAGGGCGTAAAACAGTCTTGGACTATAGCTATGTCTGGCTAGCGCCAGTCTGTCAAGCCCAACAAAGCATAGAATTTTACACCTTTTTCAACCGGCGGCAAAACTCGCAAATGAACGCCTAAAAATATCAATTTTACGCCACTTTTTTGCAGAAAATTCGAACTTTATGTCCTCTTTATTTCAAAGGCTAAAAAACCAGCTTTTTACATGAAATTTAGTTGACTTTTGCAGGGCAGCTCCCGTTAAGATAAGGACTGCATCATGGGAGGCATATAACCAGCCAGATGATGCTTTTTTTGATACTAATCGTTCGCAGGAGGGTGTTATGCCTTTTGATGTCAATTCCCTGGAAAATCACTGGATGCCATTTTCAGCAAATCGTGATTTCAAAGCCAATCCTCGTCTGGTGGTTAAATCAGAAGGTATGTATTGCTGGGACTATAAAGGCGGCAAGTTGATCGATGGGTCATCTGGCCTGTTCTGCACTCCTGCTGGTCATGGTCGCACCGAGATTGCAGAGGCGGTTTACAAGCAGATGCTTGAAAATGACTACACCCCGCATTTCCAGCTTGGTCACCCTGGCTCTTTTGAATTGGCTGAGCGGGTTTCCCGCTTTTTGCCAGAGCCAATGAACCATGTATTTTTTGTTAATTCAGGGTCTGAATCTGTTGAAACAGCGATGAAAATCGTAATGGCTTATCACCGCGCCAAAGGCCAGTCACAGCGTCTACGTTTTGTCAGCCGCGAGCGGGCCTATCATGGCGTTAATATGGGCGGGGTATCGCTGGCTGGCATGGTCAAGAACAGGGAAACCTTTCCGGTAACCTTGCCAAATATTGTGACCATGCGCCATACCCACACCCCAGAGCAGGCCTTTACAAAAGGCCAGCCGGAAACCGGGGCAGAATTGGCAGAAGATTTAACCCGTATTTGCGAAACCTATGGCGGCAGCACTATTGCAGCTGTGTTTATTGAGCCGATTGCGGGTTCTACTGGCACCCTTGTCCCGCCTGTTGGATATCTGCAGCGGGTACGCGAGATTTGTGACGAGCATGATATTTTGCTGGTTTTTGATGAGGTGATTACAGGCTTTGGACGTACCGGCAAGGCCTTTGCATCCGAAACCTATGGGGTAACCCCGGATATCATCACTATGGCTAAAGCGCTGACAAATGGGGCAATCCCAATGGGAGCGGTTGCTGTGAAAGATGAAATCTATGAAACAGTCACCAATGCCTCACCGGAAAATGCAATTGAATTTTTCCATGGCTATACCTATTCAGCTCACCCGGCTGCCTGTGCAGCAGGTATCGCGACGCAGAAAATCTATGAAGAAGAAGGTCTGTTTGACCGTTCTGCTGCGATGTCGGAATATTTCCTAGATGCGGTCTGGTCGCTGAAAGATCATCCGCTGGTAAAGGATTTACGCGGATTTGGTATGATGGCCGGGGTAGAGCTGCATCATGATGGTGTTGGCGGTCGGCGCGGTACACAGATGCAAAAAGATATGTTCTGGAATGGCCTGCATGTGAAATTCACTGGGGATAATGCTATTCTGGCCCCTGCCTTTGTTGCAGAGCGCAACCATATTGACGAGATTGTCGACAAGTTCCGCAAGACCCTGGACGCACATGTCTAATCGCTAAAATATAAATGAATATCAAAAGCTGTATCTGATAACATAGATACAGCTTTTTTTATGAGATAGGCGCGCTACTTGCCGTAATAAAGAGCGACAACATGCTCGGCTTCAGCAAAGAATAACCAGCGCTCGACAAACAGGCCCGCCATGTGAAAGGCAAAGGCAATAAGCGCGCATATCATCAGGGGCGCGCCAAAAAAGCCGGCAAGAACCAACATAATTAAGGGAAGAACAAACCCCAGAACCATCGACATCCAGCGCAATTTAGCCGCATGTTTGCGGCCAATTTCAAAAACCATCTCTTTCATCAGATAATTTTTTGTCAGATGCGGGGCTTCGAATAATTTTACAGATGCATAACCGGTCAGCCCCGTGGCAGTGGCCAGGCTGGAGCCATCTGCATCCCGGCCAGTTTTATCTGCAAGCTGCCACCACATCATTTTGATCCCCCAGGCCAGGATAAGGCTGGCCATGCCGATATAGCCCAGACCTATCTGATCTGGCAGGATGGCCGCAAATAACAACATACCGCTGGACAGGCCAAATCCCAGATAGCTGGCTGGCGTCAAACGGCTATGCCAGCGCGGAACCGGCTTTAATTGTGCATAGATCATAGCGGTCGCATAAATCGTTAGCCCGCATAATAGCGCCACAAGCGCGCCAATCCATGTTTGCGCCCCGCCAGTAATATAGGCGCTGCCAATCCATAGAACAAAACAGCCCAATGTCAGCACAGACAACACCCCTTCACGCGACAGCCACGAGCTTTGATACTGGCTAAAGGCCCGCCAGGCACGTTGCGGATTGCCCAAATGAAAGGTCGAGGAGATAAGCCCGGCACTGCTTAACAATACCGCGATAATCGCACTGATATAAAAAGCGGTATCAAAACTGGCCATTCCAAAACACAACGCCAGAGACAATAACGCAATCAGGCCAAAGCCTGCGCCTGAGATAGTGGTAAAAAAAATAACCGATTTAGCTGGATGCATGAGAGTAAGTTTCCGCTATGTAAGGATGATGAGTTGAGGCTGTTAAAGACGAGACAATGCGGTATCAAGCCAGCCCAAAAAGCCACCTTGCGCAGACCCTCCCCGCGTATTTTCCTGTGCCAATTTCACCAGATTTGGCGCTTCATCTTCGTTAGACTGGCTACAGGCTGAGGATTTTGGACGTGGCGGCAGATATTTATTTACAGGCCGATTTCCCTGTTCAGGCATCAAATCAACACCACCGCGGTCTGCAACCATAAGAGATACTTCTGATTGCGGGTCAGCCAAATCACCAAAATGACGCGCATTCGCAGGACAGCTGCGCACACATGCTGGAACCCGGTCCTCTTCGGGCAGATTATCGTTATAGATCCTGTCTACACATAGCGTGCATTTCTTCATTACCCCGGCAGCCTCGTCCATTTCACGTGCGCCATAAGCGCAGGCCCAGGCACATAATCCACAGCCAATACAGTGATCTTCATTCACCAGCACAATACCATCTTCAGCCCGCTTATAGGACGCGCCGGTTGGACAGACCGTTACACATGGCGCATCATCACAATGCAGACAGGATTTTGGAAAATGCACAATCCGCGCATCCGAAGGCACGGGCATTCCAGCGGTATCTTTCGGGATCGCTTCAAAGCTGTGAATACGGTTTAGCCAGGTACCGCTTGGCGCCGCGCCATAGGCATCCTGATCAGACAGAGCATTGCCATAGCCGCCTGTATTCCATTCTTTACAATTGACCGCGCAAGCATGACAGCCAACACAGATATCTAAATCGATAACCAGCCCCAGCTTTTTGGCTGGCTCTTGAGGTAGGGTTGTCATTCTGTCCACTCCTGTCCATAGCGCAATTCTGTTTGACCACGCGGCTGCAGCGGTTCCTGCGCTGGCAAGGCTGGCTCACTTACCCCCTCACCTTCTTCAGCTTTTTCAATATTTACCCGTAAATCATACCAAGCTGCCTGACCAGTAACCGGATCAGAGTTAGACCAGCGCAGCCCATCTCCCTTGCCTGGCAACAATTCATGGATCAGATGATTTAGCAGGAACCCTTTTTTTGCTTCTGGTGCGTCTGGCGACAAGGCCCAGGCCCCGCGCCGTTTGCCAATCGCATTCCATGTCCACATGGTTTTGCCATTTACCGCTTCCATACGCTTAATCTGGACTTTTATTCGGCCATGATGCGAGGATACCCACGCCCAATCATCATCAACCAGCCCGGCTTCGTCACAAATTGGACCCGGTACATATAGCGGGTTTTTGGTATGAATTTGCCGCAACCAGCTATTTTGTGATCCCCAGCTATGATACATCGCCGCTGGCCGCTGGGTAATCGCATGATAGGGATAGTCCTGCGGCTTATCCAACAGCGCGCCTTCAAAGGGGGCATACCAGTCTGGTAGCGGATCAAAACAGGTTTTGATCTGCTCTTTGATATGATCAGGCGGAATATGCGCGCCATGTCCATTTGCCGCCAGCTGGAATTTTGCCAGCGGTTCTAACCAAAGCTGGAAAATCACAGGTTGCGGGGCATCAAAAAAGCCCATTTCAACGGCCCAATCCTGATAATCCTGATTAGCATGTTTATAAAAACGAGCCGCTTCTGGTAGCTCTTCCATCCAGAAGCCACCATTATCAATATAGGCATCCAGCTGCTGCGGATTAGGCGCACCGCGTCCGGATTGCTGGCCATTTTCGCCGCGAAACCCTGCCAATGGCCCGATACCCGGCTTGCGCTGGTGATTGATGATATAATCTGCGTAATCGGTATATAGCGGCTGGCCATCCTCGCCAGTCATACCATTCAGGCTAAGCCTGCCGCCAATTTCCAGTAAGACCGACTGAAACCCGCGAACATCGCGATCTGGTTCAGTAACAGGCCAGCGAATAGAATCTGCTACCGCATCTGGCTCACAAATCGGGCGATCCAATAGCGAGATACAATCATGGCGCTCCAGATAGGTTGTGTCTGGCAAGATCAAATCGGCAAACGCCACCATTTCTGATTCATACGCATCAGAATAAATGATTTTCGGGATAACATATTCCCCATTATCCTTTTTGGCTTTCAGCATTTCCATAACGCCGCCTGAATTCATTGACGAATTCCACGACATATTTGCCATATACATAAACAACACATCCACAGGATAGGGATCGCCCGCATAAGCATTTGAGATTACCATATGCATCAGGCCATGCGCTGAAAAAGGCGCATCCCAGCTATAGGCTTTATCAATGCGTTGCGGACTACCATCCTCGTTGATCAGCAAATCTTCGGGGCCATGAATATAGCCAAGTGGCGGGCCGGATAACGGCGTTTCAGCCCCTTTTGGCCTGCCCGGTGCAGGATGCGCTGAAGAGGGCTTTGGATAAGGCGGTTTAAAGCGGAACCCGCCCGGACATTCCACTGACCCCAGCAAGATTTGCAACAAATGGATGGAGCGACAGGTCTGAAATCCGTTTGAATGGGCAGAAATGCCGCGCATCGCATGAAAGCTGACCGGACGACCACGCATTTCATAATGCTTCTCGCCCTTCCAATCTGTCCATTTTTGTTTAATCACAATCTCTTCTTCAAAGGCGGTTTGTGCCAATTGATACGCGATTGATTTAATTTGGCTAGCTGGAATGCCTGTGGCACTAGCCACCGCATCCGGGCTATATTTTTCGTCCAGATATTTATCGGCCATCAGGCTGAACACTGGTCGGGCACGGCGCCCATCTGCCAGCGTAACCGTCGCGCTCATCTCGGGCGTGAT
>JBMHCK010000071.1:0-12032 GCA_049889955.1 Puniceispirillaceae bacterium (SeqCode) | reverse complement strand
TGAAGCTAAAACAGAATTAGAAGAAGTTGTTGAATTCTTGAAAGACCCTGGCAAATTTCAGCGTCTTGGCGGTAAAATTCCAAAAGGTGTGTTGCTGGTTGGCCCTCCGGGTACAGGTAAAACATTGCTGGCACGGGCTATCGCAGGTGAGGCGAATGTGCCGTTCTTTACCATCTCTGGTTCAGATTTCGTGGTAATGTTTGTTGGTGTCGGCGCCAGCCGTGTCCGCGTTATGTTTGAACAGGGCAAGAAAAACGCCCCTTGTATCATCTTTATTGATGAAATTGATGCGGTTGGACGCCATCGCGGCGCTGGTCTTGGTGGCGGCAATGATGAACGGGAACAAACACTGAACCAGATGCTGGTTGAAATGGACGGATTTGAGGCTAATGAAGGAGTGATCCTGATAGCAGCGACCAACCGTCCGGATGTGCTGGACCCGGCGTTGTTGCGGCCAGGCCGTTTTGACCGTCAGGTTGTTGTGCCAAACCCGGATGTGGTTGGACGCGAAAAAATCCTGCGCGTTCATATGCGCAAAAGCCCGCTAGCCAATGATGTAGAACCGCGTGTTATTGCGCGAGGAACGCCTGGTTTCTCTGGTGCGGATTTGGCTAATCTGGTGAATGAGGCGGCATTGCTGGCTGCACGTAAAGGGCGGCGCACCGTGTCTATGGCAGAATTTGAAGAAGCCAAAGACAAGGTGATGATGGGATCCGAGCGGCGCTCTATGGTGATGACAGATGATGAAAAGAAGCTGACTGCCTATCACGAGGCCGGTCATGCGGTTGTTGCCCTACACAATCCGGCGTCGGACCCTATCCACAAGGCTACTATTATTCCGCGTGGACGTGCTTTGGGTATGGTTATGCGCTTGCCAGAAGGGGATCGTATCTCTATGGCAGTTGATAAGCTGAAAGCGGACCTTCAGGTAGCATGTGGCGGCAGAATCGCCGAAGAACAGATTTTTGGTGAGGAAAAAGTTACCACCGGTGCGTCTTCTGATATTCGGATGGTAACAGATGTTGCCCGCCGCATGGTCACTGAATGGGGTATGTCTGATAAGCTGGGCTTTTTAGCCTATAGCGGAGATGAGCAGGAAGTGTTCCTGGGGCGCTCGGTTACCCAGCAAAAGAATGTGTCTGAAAAGACTGCAGATATCATTGATAGTGAAGTTCGCCGAATTGTCGATAGTGCCTATGATGGTGCAGCGAAAATTCTAAAGAAACATGCGGTTGAATTGGAAAGACTGGCACAGGGCCTGTTGGAATATGAAACGCTGAATGGTGACGAGATTCGCATTATCGTGGAAGGCGGCTCTTTGTCGCGTACCGAAGATAATGATGATGAGCCGACAACCCCGCGTGCCAAAAAATCACGCTCTGGCTTGCCAACAGGGGGCCGCGCCCATACCCGCCCGGACCCCGATAATCCAGGATCTGAGCCGGTTTAATCCGCTTCCATCCCGAATTTATTTTTTAAAGGGGGGATACAGCGTATGGCTACACACTTGCCAGCCGATAAGCTTGCCTATGTAGCTAACTCTGACCAGCTGGCATATCTGCCAGATGCAGGGCCAACATGGGTGCGCCCGCTTGCCTGCCAGCCGCCAGATGCTCTTTGTGCCAGCTTGCCTGCTGATCAGTTCCTACCGCTTGCTGGTGGCTGGACAGGCTTTACCCATCTGGATGTTGTGACCGGTGATAGCCAGGCGGGTTTCAGGGCATGGCGCACCGATATTGCCGGCTATAAATCTGCCAGCGCGGATCAGGGCAAGGCGCGGGCGGCACTGGATATTCTCAGCCAGCCGCGTCCGGCTTTTGCGGGGCTGGATATGGCTCGGCCGCATATTATGGGTGTGGTGAATGTAACCCCGGATAGTTTCTCGGATGGCGGCCAGTTTGATACATCAGACAGCGCGCTCTCTCACGCCCGTCAGATGGGAGCAGATGGGGCGAGCTTGCTGGATGTTGGCGGCGAGAGTACACGGCCAGGGGCGGCCCCTGTTAGCACTGATGAGGAATGCGCGCGTATCCTGCCGGTAATTTCTGGCTTGTCTGCTGAGGGATATCTGGTCTCTGCCGATACCCGCCATGCACAGGTGATGGAACGCTCTTTTAATGCTGGCGCACAAATTATCAATGATGTTTCCGGCTTTACCAGTGACGGCGCACCACAGGCGATGGCCAGCGCCTATAAAACAAACCCTGATCATGCTTTTGCGATAGCTATGCATATGCAAGGCACGCCCCGCACCATGCAGGATAATCCAGTCTATGATTTTGCCCCGATAGATATCTATGAAATATTGAAATCGCATATTGATGCGCTGGTTTCGGCTGGCTTGCCGCGCACGCATATTGCTATTGATCCCGGCTTTGGTTTTGGCAAAACCCCGCACCATAACCGGCAATTAATTGAATGGACGGCACTGTTTCACGGGTTGGGGGTGCCGATATTGATTGGGGTGTCACGCAAATCCTCTATTCCGATTTTGGCCGCACAAGGGCAGGGCGCTTCGCCAGCGTCAGGATACGGCAGTGATGCCGCCACACAAAGACTGGGCGGCGGTATCGCGCTATCGATTATGGCAGCCCAGCAAGGCGCCCAGATTTTCCGCACCCATGATGTGCCACAAACCCATCAAGCCTTATCCGTGCTTGCCGGGCCTGGCAGATAAGGCCTATCGATTATTGATCTGATTGATTGAGTTGTACTTTTTTATGATAGAGTAGTTCTAAATATTGGCCACTAATACGAAACTTTGTTCCGTGGTTTCGCAAGCCATTTCTTCGGTCTTTCCTGCGTGCATCAAAATCAATCGCAACCAGGCCGCTTTCAATGGCAGAAATGAATTCTGTTATCCTTGGCTCAGTGTAAAAAACAGCTGACTTATAACGGACTTTCTGGCTCTTCTTTTCACCATTTACGATTACCAATCTCCGAAGTTTTGATACAAATGCATTCATGAGGCTATCATGTTGCCAATGTGCCCAGGATACTTCGCTGTTAATTTGGTTGCGGATGATTATTTTTTGGTCTCGGTTTTCTATAACGAAACCTCGCCCCGTAGTTTTTCCGTATATAGTATGCCGGAAACTATTCCGAGCTTTTGAATCAGGCCAACCAAAGTTATCGATCAATAAAGGAAGGTGGCCTTTTGGGTTGGCTTCTAAATGGAATAGAGTTAGTAACGCTCTTCCTGAGTGAAATTTAATCTCCCATTTTCCAGTGTCGGGAATATCGAGGTTTCCGCCCTTAACGTCTAGAAGTTCTTCCAATATTTTGCCCGGACTTCCAGTTCCGCCATAGCCAGCTATACTTGGAATTTCTATCCATCCAGCATTAAGAACCTCCTTGACCCGAACTCGTAACTCCGCATCTAAAAGAGTCATCTCCCACTGTGTTCAAAGGCGTCATGCAATCTCGCTTCAGCCATCTCCTTATACTCTTGAGAGTTTTCGATACCAAGCCATTCTATGTTTTCTTGTTCTGCAGCTATTGCGGTTGTACCGGATCCCATGAAAGGGTCTAATACAGGCCCCTCACCAACTGATTTTATACAGCGTGACGCTAACTCGACGGGGAATGGTGCTGGATGTGAATTATTATTTTCCTGATTGATCTGCCAAATACAACCAAGCGCATTTGCCTTTGGAGCCAGGCGAAATTTAGGCTTTGCGATAAGGTAGATTACTTCATAATTGGGTAAAAATAACCGGGATTGAAATTAATGCCTCCAGCCCGATGCCAAATTAAAATTTGTCTTACAGGAAAACCTTCAACAATGTCAGTTCTATCCTGAAGCAACCCATTTTGCACACGCCATTTATGATTATAAAAAATAGCACCATCAGGTCTTAAAAGACGCATCATCTCATGCAAACATTCACGTTGCCATTCAACATATATATCATGTGGCAACGTATCTTCATGGTTCTTGTATCCGTGCAATAATGCTGCTTTTGGCCACTTGCCTCCACTGCCGTTCTTTAATCCGTTACCAGAGCTGTTCTTAATATTATAGGGTGGGGATGTAACAACGCATTTGAACGATTCTGATGGCAATGCTCTCATAACCTTAAGGCAATCACCGTGAATTATCTGACCGTTCAAACCTAGCAAAACAGGCGTTTCTGCTGAAAACTTAGTAAGTTGCTTTTCTATCATATTGAGCTTCACCTATAAAAGAATAGGACGTCTAAAGAACAACTATAACAGGCAATTCTTTATAAATTATTAACAGAACGCATTTTCTGAATGTACTTTCAAATTTTACTGACCGAAATCTACTTCCCCCTTACAAGCGCGGCTTTATAATCAGCTCGTGATTGCCTAGACAAGCTGGCGTCTTCTGGCCTATAGTTTGCCGGGGTTGGCACCTGTTGCCAGGCAGAAACACCCTTTCTGATTGAGCAATATTCTGTTGCAGAGGCGAGGCATATGGCAGGCATTTTTGGCACAGATGGGGTGCGGGCGCATATCAATACAGGGCCTATGCGTGCCGAGGCTGTGGTAAGGCTGGCGCTGGCGTCTGGTCGCTGGTTTGTCGATAATGGCCAGCAAGAAGGGCGCAGCAGCAATCCGGTGGTGGTTATTGGCAAGGATACCAGATTATCTGGCTATATGCTGGAATCTGCGCTGGTGGCTGGCTTTACATCAATAGGCATTAGCTGTCGGTTACTGGGACCTGTCCCAACCTCGGCAGTCTCTTATCTTACCCATTCAATGCGGGCGGATTTTGGCGTGATGATCTCGGCATCTCATAACCCGCATCATGATAATGGTATCAAGTTATTTGGCCCGGATGGCGGCAAGCTGGCCGATCAGATAGAGTTGGAAATCTCCGAGCTTATGCAAGGTTCTATTGCGCTGGCCGAGGCCGAAAAACTGGGCCGTGCGCGCCGTATCGTCAATTCTGCCCAGCGTTATATGGAAGCGGCCAAAGCTACTTTTGATACAAGCCTGTCGCTAGCTGGATTGCATCTGGTGGTTGATTGCGCACATGGGGCGGCCTATCGAACCGCGCCGGAAACACTGGTGGAATTGGGCGCTGATATCCTGCCGATGGGAGTGGCTCCGGATGGGTTGAATATCAATTTGGATTGCGGGGCTACCGCACCAGAAGCGATGGCCAGAACCGTTCGTGATGCGGGGGCGGATATGGGGATTTGTCTGGATGGGGATGCGGACAGGCTGATCCTGGCGGATGAAAATGGCCGAATATGCGATGGCGATCAGATACTGGCTGCGCTGGCTTTGGATATGCGCGAAAGAGGCGTCTTGCACGGTCCGGTTATTGGTACAGTGATGAGCAATCTAGGCCTGGAGCGATGTCTTGCTACTGCTGGCATTGATTTTCAACGCGCGGCGGTAGGTGATCGCTATATTGCCGAGCGGATGCGCGAGACCGGCAGCCAACTGGGCGGTGAGCCTTCAGGGCATATTTTGCTGCCTGAGCTGACCCGAACTGGTGATGGGCTGATAGCGGCGCTTCAGATTCTGTCTATTCTGGCACGAAGCGGCAAAAAAGCCTCGGATATTTTATCCAGCTTTACCGCTGTTCCGCAAAAATTGGTGAATTTGCGCGATATGGACAAGGCGGTTCTCAGCCATCCTGATATACAGGCAGAAATGCAGGCTGTCAGCGAAGATCTAGGCGATGAGGGGCGGATTTTACTGCGCCCATCTGGCACAGAACCGCTGATCCGCGTGATGGTCGAAGCCCTGGATGAAGCCCGTCTGGATGCCGCCATGCACCGCCTGGTCACCGCGCTGAAAGCGGCCGTCCAATAGGCCTGTTTCGTGTTCTGCACCACCAGCTCTGTTTAAAAAATACTGTTCTTGCCTTGACAAGTGGCGCTAGCTGATTATTTTCTGCGGTGGGTCGTCTTCCCCCAACGGAAGGCCAAATCACTGACGAGGTTCACTATGACGCCGACGCGTAAGCCGGTTTGTCCGCATTTTTCATCCGGGCCAACCAAAAAGCATCCACAGTGGACTCCTGCCCAATTAGAGGGTGCCGAGACAGGCCGCTCTCACCGTGCAAAAGAACCCAAAGCAAAAATCACTCAAGCGATTGACCGGATGTCCGAAATGCTCGGCTTGCCGGCCGATTATCGTTTAGGCATCGTGCCAGCCTCGGATACCGGGGCGGTAGAGATGGCGATGTGGTCCGTCCTTGGCGCCAGAGGCGTTGATGTGCTGGCATGGGAATCTTTTGGCAAAACATGGGTCGGAGACGCTACCAAGCAACTCAAACTGGCAGATTGCCGTATTCTGGACGCAGATTGGGGCGCGCTTCCTGATCTTGCCGCTACCCAGCCCGACAGAGATATCCTGTTTACCTTTAACGGGACCACTTCGGGGGTGCGGGTACCCAATACTGACTGGATAGCAGATGACCGTACCGGCCTGACCATTGCCGATGCTACTTCGGCCTGTTTTGCGATGGAAATGGATTGGAACAAGCTGGATATTACCACCTTTAGCTGGCAGAAATCGCTGGGCGGGGAAGCGGCGCATGGGGTGATTGTTCTATCGCCACGTGCGGTTGAACGGCTAGAGAGCTATACACCGCCCTGGCCACTACCAAAGATTTTTCAGCTAACCAAAGGCGGCAAGCTGATCGAAGGTATTTTCCGCGGCGATACGATTAACACCCCATCCTTGCTATGTGTTGAAGATTTGCTCTCGGCACTGGATTGGGCGGATAAGTGTGGCGGTCTGGCAGGGCTGATTGCCCGTTCTACGGCAAATCTAGAGGCGGTTAAAGGTTTTGTAGAGTGCTCGGACTGGTGTGATTTCCTATGTAGCGATCCTGCTAATCTTTCCTCCACTTCTATCTGTCTGAAGATTGTCGATGAAGCTGTCGCCGCACTGCCAGCAGAAGATCAATCTGCCTTTGCCAAAGCCATGACCACAAAGCTGGCAGGTGCCGGTATCGCCTATGATATTGGCGGGTATCGTACCGCGCCGCCAGGATTGCGTGTATGGGGCGGGCCAACGGTTGATCCAGAAGATATGGCGGCATTAATGCCCTGGCTGGATTGGGCCTTTAACGAAGTGCGCGCCGAGCTGAAGATATAAGGATTCTCTGATATGACAAAAGTATTGATAAGTGACAAGCTGGCCCTTGAGGCCGTAGATATCTTCAAAGAGGCAGGGATTGAAGTCGATTTCAAGCCTGGCCTTTCTGCAGATGAACTTGCCGAAATTATTGGCGATTATGATGGGTTGGCTATTCGCTCTGCGACCAAGGTTACCCCGGAATTGTTGGCAAAGGCAGACAAGTTGAAAGTTGTGGGCCGCGCTGGTATCGGGGTGGATAATGTTGATTTGGCAGCCGCCACCGATGCTGGTGTGGTGGTTATGAACACGCCTTTCGGCAATGCGGTAACCACGGCAGAACATGCGATTTCAATGTTGCTGGCACTGGCCCGTCAGATTCCGCAGGCACATGCCTCTACTGTTGCCAGCAAGTGGGAAAAATCCAAATTTATGGGTACAGAGATTACCGGCAAGCGGCTGGGCATTATCGGTTGCGGTAATATCGGGGCGATTGTGGCTGAACGCGCGCAGGGCCTGAAGATGAAGGTTATGGGCTATGATCCCTTCCTTACCGAAGAGCGGGCAAAAACACTTGGCATTGAAAAAGTTGAGTTGGATGTGCTGTTTGCACGAGCTGACTTTATTAGCCTGCATACCCCGTTAACCGATTCAACCCGCAACATCATCTCGGCAGATGCGCTGAACAAGATGAAAAAAGGCGTGCGGATTGTGAATTGCGCGCGCGGCGGTCTGGTTGATGAGCTAGCCTTGCTGGCGGCGCTGAATTCTGGTCATGTGGCCGGGGCAGCACTGGATGTGTTTGAAACAGAACCGGCAAAAGATAACCCGCTATTCGAAGCTGAAAACTTTATTGCCACGCCGCATCTGGGTGCCAGCACGCTGGAAGCTCAGGAAAAAGTGGCCCTGCAAGTTGCAGAACAAATGGCAGATTATCTGACAACAGGGGCGGTTACCAATGCGATTAATATGGCGTCAGTGTCTGCTGAAGAAGCGCCTGTTCTAAAACCTTATATGACGCTTGGTGCCTTGTTGGGCCGGTTCCTGGGGCAAACAGATTTGCCAGACTTAAACACGATTAAGCTGGAATTTGATGGCCGCGCTGCAGGTTTGAACGAACAGCCTGTTCTGGCCTCTACACTGGCCGGGCTGCTGGGTGTGGATATGGATTCTGTTAATATGGTGAACGCCGCTGCGGTGGCCTCTTCCAAGGGGATTGCGGTTGCTACTGTTCGCCATGAACGCCGCTGTGATTATGAAACCTTGCTGCGCCTGACCGTTAGCTATGGCAATAATGAACGCTCTATTGCTGGTACGCTGGTTGGCGGGGATATGCCACGCCTGGTTGAGGTGCAGGGCATTTCTATTGAGTCTGATTTCCCGCAAAATATGCTGTATTTGCGGAATTACGACAAGCCGGGCTTTATTGGAACGCTGGGTACATTGATGGGTGAGCTGGGGCTGAATATCGCTACTTTCCATCTGGGGCGTAAACAAGAAGGCGGTGAAGCAGTAGCACTGGTCGAAGTTGACGGGGCTGTAGATAAAGATACGCTGGGGGCGATTCGCGATTTGCCACAGATCGTTCGGGCAGATTATCTGCGCTTTGCCTCGTAGCAGACAGCTTGAGCGGATAAAAAACACTCTTAAAATGGGGGGCAAGGCATCTGTTTGCCCCCCTAATGCTTGCTCCTACCCAGTAAAAAGGATACAAGCTATGGGGTTGCGGCGTGTAGAACTGTGTGAGAGGCCTGGCCTCTGCTTGCTGTCCTGCTGCCCTGGAATTTGCGCATGAAACCGCCTTTAAGGGGCAGAAGAAACCATGACCTCATCGGATGATTTTGACACAGAAAATGCGTCTGCATCAGTAACCGCGATACGTGATGGCATGGCTGCTACTCAGACAGACAAGACCGAGGTTGATAAAGGGCTATTGCCAGCGGGCCTGTCTGACCTGCTGGCCCCGCAAGCCCAGGCAGATGCCGATGCGGTCGAGGCGGTATTATCCTGTTTTTCACAATTTGGCTATCAGCGTATCAAGCCGCCATTACTGGAATTTGAAAATAGCTTGCTCGCCGATGGGCCGGGCGCGGCGCTAGCGGATCAAACCTTTCGCCTGCTCGATCCTATTTCTCGGCGAATGATGGGTCTGCGCTCGGATATGACGGCACAGATTGCGCGGATTTCTGGCACCCGCCTTGCCGCTCGCCCGCGGCCGTTGCGCCTCGCCTATGGCGGCGATGTCATGCGGGTGGTCCCGGATGTGCTGAACCCGGAACGCCAGCTGGTACAGGCAGGTGCGGAAATTATTGGCCGTGATGATCCGGCCGGCGTGGTGGAAATTATTCTGGCAGGGGTGCTGGGTCTGCAAAAGGCGGGCATCAAGAATGTCACTCTGGATTTGGGTTTGCCTCATCTGGCCGAAGTGCTGGTTGGCAAAGAGCTGGCGGTTATGGAAGCTGGCTTGAAACAGCAGCTGTTTGAGGCGATCAGCAACCGCGATATTTCTGCATTGACGGCCCTGCCGATTGCTGCGGCCCCAAAGCTGGCGGACGTGATGACTGCCTCTGGGGCCTCTACAAAAGCGTTGCGGGCATTATGTTCGGATCTGGATAGCGCGGCGGCCAAACAGCTGGAAAGCTTGCTGACTGTTGCTGATATTTTAACCGAACTATTGCCAGATGTGGCGGTAACGCTGGACCCGCTGGATATGCAAGGGTTTGGCTATCACACCTCTATCAGCTTTTCTTTATTCGCCAAGGGCTTGCGCGGGGCGATTGCCAAGGGCGGTGCCTATCGCACTGGCTATGATGAGGCGGCGGTTGGTATATCGGTTTATATGGAGCGGGTATTGCGCGGGCTGGAGCTGCCAGACCAGCCGCCTTTGGTCTATCTGCCAGCATCTTTGGGCTTTGCTATAGGCCTGGCTTATATTCAGCGCGGGCGGCATATTGTATATGGCTCAGAGGGTGCAGATAGTGACGCAGAAGCACGGGCGCTGGGATGTCAGTTCATCGTGCGCGAACCAGACAGCCAGCCAGAGCCGCTATAGGCACGTTAAAATATAGTCATACAAGAATGCCATCCCATAAACAGGGCGGCGCAGGGAAAGATAAAAGAGGGGTGTTATGTCAAATGTTGCGGTGATCGGCTCACAATGGGGTGATGAAGGCAAAGGCAAAATTGTGGATTGGCTGTCTGAGCGTGCAGATATGGTGGTGCGTTTTCAGGGCGGGCATAATGCCGGACATACGCTGGTTATTGACGGGGTGGAATACAAGCTGTCTTTGCTGCCATCGGGTATTGTGCGTCAGGGCAAAAAATCGGTTATCGGTAATGGGGTGGTGGTCGACCCGTCAGCCCTGTTGCGCGAGATTGAAACCTTGCGCGCGCAAGGGGTGGCGGTTAGCCCGGATAATCTGATTGTCTCGGAGAGTGTTAGCCTTATCCTGCCGGTACATGTAGAGGTGGATCAGGCAAGAGAGATAAGCCGCGGTGCCAGCAAAATCGGCACGACCGGGCGCGGGATTGGCCCGGCCTATGAAGATAAGGTCGCCCGGCGCGGGGTGCGCCTGTCTGACTTGCGTAATCCGCAATTGCTGGCGGAACGGCTGGAAGCGCTGGCCGCCCATCATAATGTCTGGTTGCAAGCTGCCGGCCAGCCAGCGGTGAATGCCGCGGATATGGCTAGCTATCTGATGCAGATGGCAGAGGAGCTGTTAAGCTTTGCCGGACGCAGCTGGCAGGTATTGGCCGCCGCCCAGGATGCGCGTCAGACTATCCTGTTCGAAGGGGCGCAAGGGGTGATGCTGGATATCGATCATGGCACCTATCCATTTGTAACCTCCTCTAACACGGTGGCTGGACAGGCCGCGACAGGGGCGGGTACTGGCCCGTCTTCGGTTGAATTTACACTTGGCATTACCAAGGCCTATACCACGCGGGTGGGTTCCGGGCCATTTCCAACCGAAGATTTCGGCGATGATGGTGAGCGGATGGGCGAGCGTGGCCGCGAATTTGGCACGGTCACCGGGCGCAAGCGGCGCTGTGGCTGGTTTGATGCGGTCATGGTGCGCCAGGCGGGCCTGACCGCGGGCATTACCGGCATGGCGCTGACCAAGCTGGATGTGCTGGATGGGTTTGATATGCTGAAAATTTGTGTTGGTTATGAATGCGATGGGGCGGCACTGGATTACTTCCCCTCTAATGCGGCTGATCAGGCAAAATGCACGCCGATTTACGAAGAAATGCCCGGCTGGTCAGAGACCACCTATGGCGCGCGTTCCTGGGCCGAATTGCCGGCAAATGCGGTGAAATATATCCGCCGTGTTGAAGAGCTGACCGGCATTCCGGTTGCCTTGCTCTCTACCAGCCCTGAACGCGACGATACCATCCTGGTTCGCGACCCGTTCAAGGGGTAGGGGTTAGATTAGGTTTGGCAGTCGGCGAAGGCGGACGCATAGTGTTAGCCGAGATTTAATCCCTTTCTGAGTAGGCTATTAACGCGGGTTTGCCAGCCCTTTCCACTTGCCCGAAGCGTGTCCAGAACATCTTTGTCAAATCGGATAGAGATAGCAATTTTTGGTTCAGGCACAGGTGGGCGGCCGCGTCGGGCAGTGGCAAATTCTGCATCTGTTGCCTCCCATGTATCTGGGTCACCCGCTATCGCAGCCTTCAGGGCTTTTTCCGCTGCTGGGCTATTGCGTTCCAGTTTTGTCATAACGGTCTATTTCCTTGTTATTGGCACGCCTGAAGCTAATAATTCTCATAACCTCATCGCGCCATGTCCATACCAGCGTATAGAGTTTGCTATCCATCTCTGCATAGGTGAGAGAGCGAACTTCCTCTTTATACAGCCTATTCACTGTAATGGCCTCATCCCAGTTTAGCTGATCAGCATTTGCAAAATCCAGTTTGTGCTTGTCCAAGTTGCTGGTGCGTTTTTCCTCATCCCATTCAAACCGCAA
>JBMHCK010000070.1:0-24700 GCA_049889955.1 Puniceispirillaceae bacterium (SeqCode) | reverse complement strand
GCCAGCCCCAGCAATAGCCCAAGCCCGCCTGCCAAAAGCCCGGCAAAATTGCTGCTTTCGCTATCGTCCTGGCGAATGCTGGTGATAAAGCTGGATACCGGATCGCTGCTCACGCAAAACTCGCTGAGGTCAGCCCCGCCCATCGGGGCATAGGAGACAAGCTGCAGATGCAGGCCTACTTCTTCTACGGTCAACAGCGATAAGGCCTGAATAGCGGCGATATCTGCATCGCTAAGCTGGCGAATTTGGGTCAGGTTGCACCCATCTTCTAGCAGACATAAAATCCCGTCACGAATTATCAGCTGGCTGACGGTGCCAAACTGGTTCTGCGCGGTAAGTATAACTTCGTTTAACTCTGCTGATTGCTGGGCGTTTACTGGCTGGTTAGCCAGACTGGCCGCCAGCATAAATAATAGCGGCAAGGAAAGGTCATTAAGCCATCTGCTATGCTGGAATATTTTTGCCGCTCTGTTTTCAAGAGCTGGAACATGAGAGATTAAATCAGAGCTATGTGTACGCGCTTTGGACAGTGGGATACCAGTCATTACAATCAATCCTATTAATGAAAATTTAATACAAAAAGATGTATAACATATTATTTAAAACAATTAATAATTGTATCAAAAGAAATTTTATAACAAACCGTGTTTTTATCTGAAATTTTCACGTTTTATTCATAATTTCAGGCAAAGCAGCCTGTAAATATTATCAAATATTAATATAAACAGGGGTGGTAATATCCTGAATCGCTGCCAGCAGATCGGCATGGCGCAGGGCAAGGCACCCTTTGGTGGCGGTTGTATTGTCGTCAGCGCAATGCAGAAAAATAGCACTGCCCTTGCCAGCCTCTGGTAGGGCATCATTATAGCCAAGTGGCAGGATCAGATCATACAAACCATCCTTGCGCCAAAGGGTTTCATGGCTTTTGGCAAAGGGCAGGCGCACCGGATAATTATATAACCCGGAGCTGGCATCATCGCACCAGCCATCATCTGGCCGCAGCGCCCGAACAGGAAAGGGCAAGCGGGCAGGGAGCTGATTTCTGTCTATTCTGTCTGGCCGATAATATAAACAGCGCAGCTGCCATTGTCCGATAGGGGTAGCTTCATCGCCTTCTTTTTTCTGCTGGGCAGCTATCAGGCCATTTTTGCCTATCAAACAGCTAAACTGCTTTGTGCCACAATCTAGCACAAACCCTGTTTCAGCTGGACGCAACTGCCATATTTTGCTCATCCCTTGCCTCTTGCCATATGCTGCCATCTCCTCATACAGTAAGGCTATCGTGTAAGTGCCAGAAGAGCAATTTAGCAGAGCAATTTGGCAGCGTGATTAACGGGGGAGCAATGACATGGAAACATCATCAAAGGGAATGGGCCTGTTTTTAGATGTCCGTATGCGGCGGATTTTTTTATTGGGGACGATTAGCGGCTTTCCGTGGGTTCTAATCGGCAGCGCGCTTAGCTTATGGCTGAAAGAAGATGGCCTCTCGCGTAGTGCGGTAGGCTGGGCCGGACTGATTTTTGCTGTCTATTCAGTAAATTTTTTATGGGCGCCGCTTATTGACCGGCTGCGTGTTCCGTTCCTGACAGACAGGCTGGGGCATCGCAAGGCCTGGATCCTGTCTATGCAGGCGATTATTCTGGCTGGATTGTTTTTATGGGCGACCACCGCCCCGTCTGAAAATATCTATATGGTGATGGCGATAGGGCTGGCGATTGCAGCCTGTTCCGCCACCCAGGATATTACCATTGATGCGCTGCGAATTGAACAGATAGACCGGGCCGATACAGGGGCTATGGCGGCAGGGGCCTCTATGGCGGTTATTGGCTGGTGGACCGGCTTTAAGCTGGGCGGCATGGTCGCGCTGTTAATCGCCGATAAATTCCAGATGATGG
Source organism: Puniceispirillaceae bacterium (SeqCode) (assembly GCA_049889955.1). Lineage (GTDB taxonomy): Bacteria > Pseudomonadota > Alphaproteobacteria > Puniceispirillales > Puniceispirillaceae > JADHLI01. The sequence goes on along the minus strand of JBMHCK010000070.1, from coordinate 22,805 downwards.
GTATGGAAAATTACTGGCAGATGACTTTTTTAGTGCTGGGCGGCCTGGTAGTGCTGACTAATTTAGGGTTACTGCTGATACCGGAAACTGGCACGGCTGAGCGGATAGCGGCGCAAGCTGCGGCGCAGGATGCCATGCAGGAAAGTATGGGACAGAAAAATCCGGCAACGAAGGTACTGAGCTTTTTAGGATCAACTGTGGTAACCCCACTGCTGAGCTTTTTCAAGAATAATGGCTTTAAAATCGGCCTGATGCTTCTGTGTTTTATCTTTCTGTTTAAAATTGGTGAGGCCTTTATGGGCCGGATGTCGATTGTGTTTTATCAGGAAGTAGGCTTTTCAAAATCAGATATCGCTATCTATTCCAAAGGGCTGGGATGGGTTGTCACGATTGTCTCCTCCTTGCTGGGCGCCTATGTAGCGGTGCGATCAGGGGTGGTGCGGGCGCTATTGCTGGCAGGCCTGTTTATGGCGGGTACCAATATCCTGTTCTCTGTTCTGGCCTGGACTGGCAAGGTTGAATGGCTGTTTGCTGTGGCGGTGCTGTTGGACGATTTGGCGGCGGCCATTGCCACAGTGGTGTTTGTTGCCTTTATATCGCTATTGGTGGACCGAAATTATACCGCGACACAATATGCGCTTCTGGCCTCTATCGGCACGTTGGGGCGGACACTTCTGGCCTCTTCGTCTGGCGAATTGGTAGATTGGCTAAACGGAGATTGGGGGCTGTTCTTCATCATCACCGCGGCGATGGTCGGACCCTCTTTATTCCTGTTATGGTGGATGCGCGGCACGCTTTCTGCCTTAGACAATAATAAGGATAATAATAGGGGCTAGGCGCCAGCGTTTCTATCCAGCAATTTTAAAAGCGGTTCCGTCCCGATATGGCAGGTTGGCGGGCCGTCTGTTGCGGCGATACGGCTGATTGCCTGTGCTATGGGTTCGATAGCAACGCGGCTGTGATGGGCATTGGCATGCAGGAAATCTGATGGGGTTACACATATCCCCACATGCCCGTTCCAAAAGATAATATCGCCGCGCTGAAACTGCTGAAAGGCATCTGATGGCACCTTTGCCGCTGCCGTCATAAAGGCTTGTTGCGGGCCACTATCGCGAGGCACCTTATAGCCTGCCGCGGCAAGGGCTAGCTGGATAAGAGCTGAGCAATCCAGGCCAGCAGCGCTGCGCCCGCCCCATTTATAGGGGGCGCCCAGAAACCGTTCGGCATAGGCTGGCCAATCATCCCTTTTATCTGATGGCGGGCTTAGCGCCTCGCTTGGCAGATAACCTGTCTGTATTTGGCCTGCCCGGCCATACAGGCTGATTTGGGTAAAGGTTTTTTCTGCTGCGCCAGCCCAGACAAGCGCGCCCATGGACAGTCTGGCAATAGGGGCAGATTTCACATCTGGTGCGGCAACGGCCACACAGGCAGCGGCGCGAATTGGTAGCGCGGTGCCGTTGGCTATTTCTGGAATACAGCATAGGCAGTCTGCTTCTATCCAGCCCTTATAGCCATCTGTTGCCAGCTCTATTTCAACATAGCCATTATGCTGTTGCGGGTTTAGAATAGTCACCTTTTCTGCCATCAGGGCTTCGGTCTCCGGGGCTGGGGGCAGGTGATTTACAGATGGCGGCTGTTGATAGATTGGCGCTAGCTCGCGCCTTACCATCGCCTGTTTTTGGGCAAGCGGGTTATGGTCTGCCCACCAGTTGCCCGCATCAAAATTTGGACAGGTTTTATGGGTTTCCTGGATATCGCGGTGGCCAACCACCTCGGCGTTCGGATAGCGGCAAGACCATGTCAGCAACAGGGATTCAAGGGCGGCAAACTGGTCTTTTGTAAAATTATGTCGCCCGATAAGGCAGACACCAACACTGTCGTGATTGCGGCCTTTTACATGTGCGCCTTGCCAATATTCTGGGCGTCCTGGATGGCAGATGCCATCACGGGTGATAATCGCATGATAGCCAGCCCCGTCCCAGCCAAAGCCCAGATGCATGGCATGAATATCGCTGGCGGTCAGCCCGTCTTCATCAGGGGTGTCCGAGCAATGCACAACAAGATAGCGGATATCAGCAGGATGTAACATGACAGCATCATGACGCGATTGGCCCCATGCTTGCAAGGGCTGAAGCACAAAAACCGGTATTTATTGTTACTCTGGTTGTAGGGTAATGCCCCCCCTTGTTAGGCGTACATATTTACGGTTAGACTAGCGTCAGAAAGATAGGCAGATGTTAAATGTCCTATCTGTTTAACCCTGGAGGCAAGCACGAAGATGGGCTTATTTAATTTTCATCAGTTCTCATATGGAAGCGATAATTATGGCGTGCTGATGCATGACCCACAAAGCGGTCAAACTGCCGCTATAGATGCTGGCGATGCACAGGGATATCTTGGCGCCTTGGCGCAAACCGGATGGCAGCTTAGCCATATCCTGTTAACCCACCACCATTGGGATCATACAGACGGGGTTGCCGAATTGGCCGCTGCGACAGGGGCACCTGTTTATGGCCCGTCAGGCGACAAGGATGGCCATGCGCATGTGGCCCATACCCTGAGCGAAGGGGATAATCTGCAATTTGGTGACACCAATATTGAGGTGATTGCTACACCTGGCCATACGCTGGATATGTTGAATTATTACCTGCCGGCGCAAAAAACATGCTTTACTGGGGATACGCTGTTTTCGCTGGGGTGCGGGCGGATATTTGAGGGCGATGCCGCAATGATGTGGAACGGCCTGTGCAAGCTGATGGCCCTGCCAGCGGATACCACCCTTTATTCCAGCCATGAATATACTGAAGCGAACGCAAAATTTGCGGTAACAATTGATCCGGATAATGCAGAGCTGGCAGCCAGATGCACACATATTGCCGAGCTGCGCGCAAAAGGCCAGCCAACGGTGCCAAGCCTGTTATCTGAGGAGTTGGCGACCAACCCGTTTTTACGAGCTTCTGATAGCGCTATTCGTGCCCATCTTGAGATGATAGATGCCACTGATGGTGAGGTGTTTGCCGAGATACGAAGCCGGAAGGATAATTTCTAACAGGCTTGTCATGCGCGTTTCATAAAGAGTGAGGATATTTTTTGAATTCGCCTACCCAAAACCTCAATTTTAGGCTCTATCGTCTACTGGAAAAAGCAGAAGCAGGCGATAAGGCCAGCTGGTGGGTGGATATCATTCTCTCAGCGATTATCATCATTAATCTGACGGCGGTTTGCCTGGAAACTGTGCCGCATTTTTATGAGAAATATCATCTTGTCTTCTGGTGGATTGAGGGGATATCTGTCAGCCTGTTTTCCATTGAATATATATTACGGATTAAGGCTGCCGCGGTAGTGGCCCATACTCATAATATTCCTGTTTTTCGTGCCAGGTTGCGCTATATGCTCAGCCCGACAGGGATAATTGATCTGATAGCGATTTTGCCAAGCCTGCTGCCATTATTATTTGGCGGTATTGATTTGCGCTGGCTGCGTATCTTGCGGTTGGCACGGCTGTTTAAACTGTCCCATTACACCTCTGCGTTGGAAGACCTTGTTGCAGCTGTGGTGCATGAGCGGCGCTCTTTTCTGGCAACTTTATATTTGCTGGTTCTGGCGGTAATGGTCTCCAGCACAGCTATCTATCTTTTTGAGCATGATTTACAGCCGGAAAATTTTGGCTCTATCCCGCAATCCATGTGGTGGTCATTTATTACCCTGACAACTGTTGGTTATGGCGATGTGGTACCGATGAGTGTTGCTGGCAAGATGGTCGCTGGATTTACCGCGTTGATGGGGGTGTGCGTGGTGGCCTTGCTGACAGGTATCGTGGCATCCGGCTTTTCCAATCAGATGACGAAAAAGAGAAGCATCATGGAAGTAGAGGTGCGCCGGGCCCTGGCCGATGGGCAAATAACCGAAGGTGAGCGGCAGGAAATAAATAAATTATCACGCGAGTTAAATCTGGCTGAAGATGATGTGAAAGCGATTGTTGATCGCCTTCGCTCGGTTAAGGAACCAGATGAAGACGAAGCGGTGTGAATCGCCGGATTCATTGGAATTTTTGCGCATATTTTGTGGTTATTATTTGACCTGACCACAATATTGGCTATAATAGTGTCAGGTGTAGTTTTCTTACTGATGACGGCTTTATGCAGGCACAATCGACAGCAGATTATAAAACCGGACAGCTATCTCTTAATCTTTCAGGTGGCTTTTTTGTGCCCAACGCTGACCGCCGCGCCGCCCAGTTAAAGCGTATTATCGTGTTTCCTAAACATATTATGATCCCGCATTTTGGGGCTTTTCAGCGCCAGGTAAATGCCCTTTTCGCCCCGTTCGGGATTTCTGTGGAATTTGGCCTTAGCCGACAAAAACGCTTGCAAATGACGTGGGTTTTCCCGCCTGATCCAGTGCCAGCCTCACATGCCAGCCAGCCCAATAAGATAGGCAATAGCTCTGTTGCCGCTTCTGCCAGTATTTCTGGTGGGGCCTCAATTATGCCCTCTCCTGTTCAAGGCATTTTATCGGATGAGGAAGTCAGCGCCTTTACAGATGTTGTGTTTGCATTTGCTGGCCAGAGCTAGCCTATCCGGCGCTCAACCCGTCTCGATTGATCTGGCCTCAGCGACTAAAACTCAGGCAACGACCATCTTCAGGATTTGAACTTCCAGAATACCTTCTTCGTCATTTTCGCTGTCCGCATGCAGATATTCATTAAGCATCAGGCGGATATCCCTGGCCAGTCTTTGCCGGTCTGCTCGGGTTTTCAGCCCCTCTGGTGACAGGGTGATAAGATAGGTCAGAATTCTGGATCGCAAGGCCGGTGCCAGCTTGATGATATCGTCCAGCTCGCCATCTACAAAAAAGGCTGGGCGTTTAATGAGCAGAGAAAGTTCGAGGGTGAGCAGCTTGCTGCTATTATCCAGATTAGACACAAACGGCGCTTCAAAGGCATAATAGCGATATTCCGGGCCGTTAAAATCAATCACCCCGTCGCCATCCAAATCTTGCAGCTCTTCTTCTTCTTCATCCACGCTATCCATCTGCTCATCGCCAGCTATCTCATCAGCCTGCACATCCGAGATATTATCAGCTATCTCTGGGGCCATTCGCGCCGCTGCCAGACGTTCGTTCAGGGCGCTATTGGCAAGGTGCGGCGAGGCGGAAAACTGGCTATGCCCATAGAAAAAGAGGGTGGCTACCAATATGACAACGCCGACAAGCAAGGCGATAAAACCCAGCCTGGCACGACCAGAAAGTGGCGTGATTTCGCCGCCCTCTCTTGCGCTGTTATTCGCCATAGCCCTATCCTGCCTATATCGGTTGAACCTGCTGTTGAAGTAATCGCAATGGGGTTAAACAGCCCCAAATTCGGCAAGTAATTGAATGGTCATGGTTAAGCCTTCATTTACCAGCTTGCTCATCATATCCATCATAAAGGCAGGATCCATCCAGAACAGCCAGCCGATAATGCCGCCTATCAATAACAGCGTGACCAGCAGGCCCAGACCCCATCCCCCACTATCGGATTTTTTCACCTTTTTTGGTTCTGGCTTTTCCTCTTTTTTAGCGGCTAGTTGGCGTACCAGTTTTAGCAGGGCGGTTAGATCCTGTTGATGCTTATCTATCCGTCCTTCCATCGCCTCTATGCGCTCTAGCAAGGCCTCAATATCCGCAGATGGAGCCGCAGGCGCGGCCATTTTATTTATGACTTCGTCCCGAATAGCCGAAAGCGCGTTAGCTTCTTTTGCGTTTAATTCAGCAGTTAACTCCGGGCTTTGTTCAGCGCCCATACCCGTATTTGTAGCGGCCGGTGCACCATCTTGCGGTGCACCATCTTGCGGTGCGGCTTCTTGAATAGCGGCAGGTTGCAGCTGAGCTTTTTGGGGGCGGTCATCTTCTGTCATCTGACTTAACTTTCCGAATTGTTCTGATGGCGGGATATCCACTTTGGTTTGCGCCCAAAACGGCCTGGCAGAAGCATTAGGGGCGCTGCGCTTTGTTTGCGCGGCTTCCGTCATTAATTCATCTACCCGCGCCATTATTTTTTGCTGGGCGTCAATTTCAGCTAGCCGGATAGGGGTGGGCCATTCTTTTTCCTGATCGTCTTTCATATTCAGCTCTGTCATCTGGGCTAATTTCCTGAACCTGTATTTTGCTCACGCAAGCCAGGTGCAAGAAACAGGCCGAACACCCAAAAACGGCCTAAAAAACATAACCAAGCCCCTAGCATTACATGAAAATATTGCTCTGTCGGCAAGGCTGATTTCCCTAAATTCAAAAAATTTTACCAGCGATGCTAATAAACGGCGTGAATTTTGCACAAAATAACGACCAGAATTTGGCATTTATTACGATATCGCACAAAAACTCTGTGTCTGTGGTGGTATGTCTGTTGTTTAAAGCGTAGGCATAAAGCTGCCAAAATTGAGAAAATGCGCGGCGTGAGGCGTAAAAAATCAGGAGATAAGCATGGCAGAAGGTGAAGAAGATTTAAGCAAGCGTTTAGCCACTGTCCTGGATGAAATTCGCGAGGTAATGGAAAAGCGTAAAGATCGCATCGAGGCATTACGTCAGGAAATCGCGGATATTGAACGCGATAATGAAGAGCTGGAAAAAACCATCTCGGACTTGCTTGATACTTTTAATTAGGCAGTCGGCACCCGGCACCCAGCTATTGGTATCTAGGGTGCCAGATATAGGCTGAGGGGCGGTGTCAGGAATCCAGAACCGGCTTTGCTGCCAGTGGCTGTCCATCCTCGCCAATCGCCTGACCCTGAATAGCTTTGGCGCCAAAATGGCTGGTCAATTCCGGGTGAGACTGAATAAAGGCGGTCAGCAAATCAGATACCGCTTTTTCGCCCTCTTCTGGGGAATTTGCTTCTACGCTCATCACCCCGTCGACAATCCAATGTACATCAACTTTCATCTGCCATCTCCTTTGCCTGAATGGCCTGCCCGTTCATCAACATCTCGAAAAGCTCAGCTGTTTTGGCCTGTAGCTCTGGTATTGTTTCAACCTCGATTTCAGATTCCATATCATCGCGCAATTCGGTCATTTCTGGCAAGCCAAGCGCAACCGCAATCGCATACCATTGATAGGCTTTTGCATAATCAGGCTCTTCCAGCAAGCTGGTGAAATAGGACGCATATTGCTCGATAGCATCAAAATCACCAGTATTTATACGTTTCAGAAGCTGAGCTTCGACCCGTTCTAGGATTGGGGCGCGCCGGGTTTCATCCAAAATATCGGCCAGATCATCAATAATATCGCCAGCCGGCTCAATGCCGCCTAGCTGGGCAAGATAGGCCCAATAAAGTGCATCTACATAATTTTGCGGGCGCCCTTTACCGGCCTTCAGGAGCAGAGCGAGGTTATACATTGCCTCATATTCTGATTTTTCAGCTTCGGCTTCAAACAGATTTAGGGCCAATTGAAAATTTTTATCTTTTACCGCCTGAACCGCACGGGCAAAATCACTTATCGGCTCGGCAGCGGTTTTATGGCTCTCGGCAAAGCTGACCGGTGGGTGGAAAAAAATAAGGGCAACCATGCCAGCCGGCAGGAAAGGCATAGCTTTGCCTAGCCATTTAGCAAAGCTGGACACAGCTACCGGCATTATCGGCCTGCCATCATAACCAGCTGTAAATAAAAAATTCTAAGCTTAAATTTAGAGCCAGGCTTCTGCTCAAACACCACTACTCGTGGACGCTGGCTATCCTGTTTTTGAAATTCCACAACAATATTTTCCGGCAGAGTTACCCCATTACGGGCAAGGGCGGCCTTTGGGTCGGAGGCAAATGAATTGTGAAATTGCGGATCTATCCAAATGCGGGCCAGTGCTTTACCTAAAATATCCGGCAACAGGTTGCGCACATCCTCGCGGGTTTGAAATTGATGATTATCAGCGTTGAGCGAGGCGGGAACTAAATTTTGTTCATGTGTCTTTACGGCTACTTCGCGCGACGGCATTGGCACAAGAGAGCGTGAATCACTGGGTTTCATTCTGGCAAGGCTCCACAGGTTCGGACCCGGTCACAGATAAAGTGACCTGATCGCTAATATTCTGACACCATATATAATGCTAAATTATTTTAATCTTAACAAGTTAATTGCATTTTTGCGCCAGATCCCACGCTTGTTTTGATAACTAAATTGGGGATACCGCTTTGGCATGATTGTTGCTTTTATGATAGGTCTGATTATCAGGAGATCATGGATGTTTTCAGTTATTCGCTCAGGTTTGGATGCCTCTCTTAAACATTTGGATGTATTGTCGAACAATATCGCCAATGCCAAAACAACGGGGTATAAGCGTGAAGCAGCTTCCTTTCAGGATGTTTATGCAGAGAAAGCCAGTTTTCTGGCGCCCGGGCGAATCGGGCATGGCGCGACATTGGATACAATCCGTCAATTCCGCTCTCAAGGGCCGCTGAAACAAACAAACCAGACGCTGGATTTGGCGATTGAGGGGCAGGGCATGTTTGTTCTGAAACGCCCGGATGCCGCGGCGGGTGCAACCAACAGCTTTACCCGTGATGGATCCTTCACCCTGAATAGTGAGGGTTTTATTACCTCCAGTGATGGCCAGCTCTTATTATCTGATACACAGCAGCCTATTCAGGTGCCGCGCTCGGCAGTGGTGCAGGGGCGCACCCTATTCCTGAACGATATTAATATTGATGAATTTGGCCGGGTCATTGCCCAGATGGGTGATAATCAGGAGCAAATCGTTGGCCGAGTAGGGCTGGCATTATTTTCCGATCCAACCCGCCTTACCCCGCAGGGTAATAATCTGTTTAAGGCGAATGGCGAATCTGGCCCTGCCGAAATTGGCGGCGCTTTCGAAGAAGGGTACGGCAAGATGATTTCCGGCGCCCTGGAGCTGTCCAATGTGGATATGACATCTGAATTAGCTGGGCTTATACAGGCACAACAAGCCTTTTCAGGCTCCTCTCGGATGATGCAAACAGAAACCGATATGACCCGCCGCCTTATCGGTGGCTAGATAGGATAGAGGGGCATGGCCGGTAGGTCGCCCCTGATCGCTTCTATTTTCTGATATATCTTGGCGTGTGATACGTGCCGGATTATCTGCGCTCTTGTCCGATTTTTTTGAAATCTTTGGATGGGAGAGCCTCTTGCAGCATAAAGCTGCTTGCCTGTCGCAGAATACGAAAACCTCAAGTAAAGAAATAGCCCTGCCCCAGTATGAGGATGAGCTGTCCCTGTACGAGCTACCGCTGCGGGAGAGGCGCGGGCCTGAAGTTGGTTTTGCAGATAGGGGGGCGGGATAAAATTACCCGCCCTCAACGCAAAAATCAGGTTTGAGGGAAGGCTGGCAAAAAAGGGCTATTGCCCTTTTTGGATATAGTTTCTCAGATGCGCGATGGCGGCCTTTTTAATCTGGGATACCCGGCCTGTAGATACATCCAAAACCTCGCCGATTTCAAAGACGTTCATCTCCTCAACATAGTAAAGCTGAATGACCAGCGCTTCGCGTTCCGGCAACGTTTTCAACGCCTCTTTCAACAGGTCCTGCAGCTCTGTTTCATTGAGCTCTTCTTCTGGATTATTGTCAGAAGAGGTGAACCAGATGGCGAATTGATCATAAACAGATTCAATAGATTGATGGGTATTGGCCTGAAAGGCGGTTTCCCATTCGATAAGCTCATCCTCGCTCATCTTCATTTCTGTGGCGATTTCCTGGCGATCTGGCTGGCGCATCAAGCTACGCTCCAGATTTTCTGTTGCCTCGTTGTATTTTTTCTTAATTTGAATTGTTGTCCGGCACAGATTAGAACTTTTCCGCAAGTAATCGACAATCGCCCCCCGAATACGAATGCTGGCATAAGAGGCAAAGCTGGCCCCCTCTAGCGGCGTATATTTCTGGGCGGCAACAATCAGGCCCGTATAGCCAATTTGCACCAAATCCTCTATTTCAGTGATATGTCGTGCGCGGCCGTGAATTTGCCAGGCGATTTTGCGTACCAATTCCGAATGCGAGCTGATCAGCTCGTCAACATCAGGCTGTTTTTCAGCATAAGAATGTTTCATGCGGCCCTCGTTCCTTGTATCAGTTTCCGAAAAAACGGATACCTGTTTGTTCGTTCTGCGGCGCCTTGATAATCTTTAACGCGGCTGCCTGAAAGGCTTTGGCTTCAGGCGAGCTTGGCTGTGCAGACACAATTGGTGTTCGCTTTACAACTGACCGTCTGACGGCATTTGAAAGCGGTATCATTCCTGCGTAATGCAAATTTACATCCAGAAAGCGTCGGCATATCTCAAAAAATTTATCAAAGTTCTTTTTTGCGCTTGCCGAATTGTCTGCCATATTCACTAATACACTGAAATTAGTGATATTTTTATCGATATGGGCGGCTTTGATTAGAGAGTACGCATCTAAAAAACTTGTTGGTTCAGCGACCAGTACCACCACTGGAATGGCGCAGGCACTGGCAAAAAACAGGGTGCTGTCAGACGCGCCGGCAGGTGTATCCACCAGCAAATAGTCAATCTGATCTTCCAAATCAGAAAGCGATTGCAGCATTCTATAGCGGGCCTGGTTGTCAAGATTCAGCATTTCCAGCAAACCGCTGCCACCAGCAATAAATTTTAACCCTTCGGGACCTTCTGATAAAATCTGGTCAATCTGCACATCGCCTTGCAGAAATTCTGCGGCATTATGTTCCGGATTGCGACCCAACAGGATATGGGCATTAGCCATGCCAAAATCGGTATCGAATAGCACGACCTTTTTCCCGGTTTTGGACAGGGATAGTGCCATATTAACAGCGCAGTTCGTTTTCCCAACTCCGCCTTTACCGCTGGTGATAGCAATTGATATAGTCATGGTATTATATCCGATCCGGCACTGCCGTTATGCTGTGGGCAAAGAGAAATTTTCTTTAAGATATTGTGATAATATTTTCTGGCTCGCAAAGGCGATAGCCCCGACTACAGATTTGGTACCCGAAAGCATACCGATACGAGCATGCCCATTATGTAGGGCAGAAAATTCAGATGCGGTAGTTTCACATTCATCCAATTTTGTTAGCGCGGTAATCGGGCGCAATTCTTCAAACTGGCGCAAGGTAACATCGATCATCTTTGCCGAGCTGCCACCAGGTATGGTTAGAACAACACCTGTATCCTGAACCCCCAGATAGCTTATCAGCTCTCCTAGCTTGGCCACCGCATCTTCAGCGCCCAGCGTTACATCCACAACCATCATGTCAAAATCCGTCATCTTGTCGAAATCACGGCCGGCTACCTCATTTGCTAGGGGGCTGACACCAATATTTAAAAGCCGGGCCAGACCGCGCAGGCGGCTATCTGTTTCATTCATCGAAGCCCCAAGAGATGCTAGCGCAACTTCTCTTCCACGATGCGTTTCTTTCAGGCTGGCGGCAAGCTTGGCCGCAAGGGTAGTCCGGCCCGATCCAGAAGGACCAACCACAAAGATAACTCTTTTGGTCAGAATGTCTTCGGCACGCGGCAGGGTTAAATCTTCTGCCAGCATGTCCAGAAAGCTGGTAACCCCCGCCTCATAGCCGAGGCCAGCATAGGCAGCTTGCAAAGCAAAAACAGCAGACTGGCTAAAGCCGGCACGCATCAGCTGGACAGGGGTGCTGTCCTGCAAGCCGGCGTTTAACCCATCTGGCGAGGTCAGCATCATTCCTGACATCCGGCTTTCCATCATTTCAATTCTATCTGCTATCAGCGAGATAGCTTGCATCATGGCATGCTGGGCAGAAGCAGATTCAGTCTCGGCAACAGGGGCGCTGGCGGCGGCCCGGTGCGGGCTTGCCGCACTTATCGCCGAGGCCGCAGCCGAAAAATCAATGCCTTCAGTAGCCAGTTTTGGCCGGCCAGCTGGAGATGGGCGTGCCGCAGCTGCAAACATAGAGCTAAATTCAGGGGCAGGGGCGCTATCTGTTTTTTTGACAGCCGCGCCTGCGCCTTCATTAGAGGCGCGCATGATGATTTTACCATCCCGCTTTGTGGTTGACAGGATCAGCGCGTCCGGCCCTAGCTGGTCGGCGATTTGATCCATTGCTGTGGCGGTATCTTCGGCCTGTACAGTCAGCGTTGTCATTTCTCATCTCCTCAATTTTGCGTCACTTTATCACTTGTCACAGCTATCAGGACGCAGGGGTATCCTCACCGCTAATGGTGGCAACAACATTAATCTTTCGGTTATCCGGTAATTCGGTAAAGCCCAGTACCACCATGTCATCAATATGATGACGGATAATGGCAGAAAGATGCTTACGAATAGCTGGCGACACCACCATCACCGCGGTTCTGCCTTCTGCAGACACACGCTCCGAGGCTTGGGTCACGGATGTAATCAGCTTTTCTGCTAGCGCATTATCCAGCATCAGCCCGGCTTCGCCTGACTGGCGGGTCATCTGGATCATCATATGCTCCAGCTCCGAGCTAAGCGTGATCACGGGCAGAGGCTGGCTAAGCGGGGCAAGCTGCTGGATAAGCAATCCAGCCAGGCCAGGCCGCAGCGCTTCGGCAGATTCAGCAATGCTTAAATTTTTACCCGCCAGATTGGCCATAGTTTCCAGAATACGGCGCAAATCGCTAATCGGCATCCGCTCAGCCAGCAATTCACGCAGAATACCGGTCAGCGAATGTAGCGGAATTAATTTTGGTACCACAGATTGCACCAGGCTAGGGGCAGAGGCAGACAGATTATCCAGCAAAGCCTGCACGTCATCCTGACCGAGTAGCTCGCCTGCAAATTTGTTCATCAGATGGCTGACATGGGTTGTCAGCACGGTTTCAGGCTCCACCACAACATAGCCGCTGCGCTCGGCTTCCGACTGTTTGTGTTGTTCAATCCAGACCGCATCAATACCAAAGGTAGGTTCTTTTACCTCAATACCTGGCAGTTTCAGATTGGATTGCTCTCCTGGAATGGCTAGCTTTCTGTCTGGATAAACTTCATCCTCGCCAACAATGGTTTGGCCAATTCGCACGCGATATTGATTGGCATTCAGGCTCATATCATCGCGCACTCTGACCGCTGGAATAACAAAGCCCAGATTACGCGAAATTTGCTTTCTGATGCTGGTGATGCGGTTGACAAGCGGCCCGCCTGTTTCCTCATCCACCATTTCGATCAGACCATAGCCAAGCTGGATGGAAACAGGGGAATTGTCTGTAACGTCAGACAGATCGATACGGTCCGGGGCGCCGGTATCACTGCCATCCGGAGCCGCTGCACCTGGCGCTGCGCCAGCCCCGCCCATTGCCGGCTGTCCGCCACTACCCATGGGTAGCGTATCTTCCGTTGGGTTTTGCTCTGCTCGCCTGACCAGAAAGGCGGTTATACCCGCCCCAACGGCCGCTGTAACAAACAGAAAATTCGGCATGCCTGGCACAAAACCAATCAGCAGCAATACGCCAGTGACCGGAATCCAGGCCCGTGACATACCCACCTGTTTACCAATATGGGTAGCCATATCATGGGTGCTGGAAACGCGTGTTACAATAATCGCCGTGGCAATCGCCAGCAACAAAGATGGGATTTGGGCAACCAGACCATCCCCGATTGATAGCAACACATAAGATTTACCAGCAGATTCCAGTGACAAATCATGTTGGGCCAGCCCAACAATCAGCCCGCCGATAATATTGATCGCCAAAATCAGGATGCCGGCAATCGCATCCCCTTTCACAAATTTCGACGCACCATCCATCGCACCATAAAAATCAGCTTCCTGCGTGATTTCCTCACGGCGCTGTCTGGCCTCATCATTGGTCAGAATACCGGCATTCAAATCGGCATCAATTGCCATCTGCTTGCCAGGCATCGCATCCAGGGTAAAACGTGCCGATACTTCCGATACCCGGCCCGCACCTTTGGTAATCACCACCAGATTGATAATCACCAGAATAATAAAGACAAAAATACCAACGGCGAAATTCCCGGCGATCACAAATTCGCCAAAGGCCTCGATAACCCGCCCGGCTGCAGCTGACCCTTCATGCCCATTGCCCAGAATAATTCTGGTAGAAGCCACATTCAGCCCTAGCCGCAAAACAGTAGCGATCAATAGAAGGGTAGGGAAGCTAGAGAATTCAAGCGGGCGGTGCGTATGCATCGCCACCATCAAAATCAAAAGAGACAGCAAAATATTGGTAACAAAAAATGTATCAAGCAAATAAGAGGGCAGCGGCAATACCATCATCGCCACCAGCACCAAAATGCCAATCGGCATGACAAAGCTGCCAAACAGAGATCGGATGCTGGTGATGCCCAGCCTTTGTAGCGTCATTTCCATGACAGGCTCCTGATGTCAGGATTCAGACATAAAGCAAGCTTATGCGGAATCTGCATGCGGTTACAATTTTCCAAGACACTGAATTTACTTATCATTTTCGTATCTGCCGTTAAAAATCCTAAACAGACGCATAGCGCCCATCCCAAAACAAGGCAAATAACATGCCAAAAACAGGAAAAGGTTCAGATAGTCGCCATTTATCTGGATTTGGCACGGATGATGCATGATGCGTGGCAGATATCTATCGGCTTGCAAACGATTAAGGGCGTGCGGGAAATCGCCCCTTTACCGTTAGATAAGCCAGGAAATGGTAAAAGATGCCAGGAGCGCGCAAATGACCAAACGCACAAGTACAAGCTTAATTATTCTTGCCGGTTTCGGACTTCTTAGCGGATGCGGACATATGTCAACCGCTGCATTGGAACAGATGCAGAGCCAGACTGCAGCAACAGAGATGGCGATGGTTGAAGCCTCGCAAACGCAATCTGTTGTGACCTTAAAAGATGTTCTCGATGCAGATACACAAGATATCCCAACCCTGACCGCGATCGGCTATGCCGTGACGTCTTCGCAGCCTGGTCGCAGTGAAGCCCAGAAAAGGCTGATGGCTATTCGGTCTGCCAGAATGGCAGCGATGCGCGACCTGGCAGAACAGATTCACGGCCTGCAAGTAGACTCGAATACCACCGTTATCGATTTGATGGTGCAGAACGATACCTTTAGAGGCGTTGTGTCCGGTACTATTCGCGGGGCCCGCACGGTTCGTATTAACCCAACAGGCTCAGATACCTATGAAGTCGTGCTGGAAATCGACCGCGAGATGATCGGCTATCTAATTGAGACCGCTCGTCAGGCTGCCTAACGGCCTGATGGTTGGCATTAAGCTGCTCTGAGGACAGAAAAGGAAAGACAGATGAGATTAGGCATTTTATTGCTATTTGTCTGGACAGTCATGATGACGATCTTTCTGCCGCAATTTGCCTTTTCCAAGGTCATGCAGGCAACCGGTTTTCCATCTGTTCAGATGGTCAGCGTTACTGGCCGCGCGGTTATTCAGCATGAAGATACTGTCGATGAGGCACGTGATCTGGCGCTGGAAGATGCCTTATATTACGCCGCATTAGAAGGCGGGGCACAGGTCAATGGCTATAGCGCAGTTGATGAGACTACAAGCCTGCAAGAAATGTTCATTGTACGGCCAGCTTCGCGCATTCTGGATTATTCTATTATTAATGAGATGCGCGATGACACCCATTATGAGGTGACGATACAAGCGGTGATTGGCGATGTAACAGCAAATGGGTGTCAAAATCGGCCTGTCAGTCATGTGACTCTGTTTCGCCCGCAATTGCATCTTGCCTATGATTTGCCTAACTGGATGTCACAAATACCGGCTATCTTGTCACAAGAAATGGCGCAGGCATTAGCTGAGCAACCCGCCTTGAGGGTGAATGATGCCCGCACGACGCCGCGTCCAGCTGCCACGACAGCCACCAATAGCTATAATCAATTTGACTATCACCATCTGACCCTTGGCAGAGTAGAAATGCGCGAGGGGGATGTAGCTATTGAAACGCATATAAATATCGAGCATCAGAGCAAAGCAGAGCTGCTGGCTAAAACACATTATGCGATTATAAAGGTTGATAGCTATCTAAGCGGGCCAAGCCAGACAGCAACAGCCGATAAAGTATCTAATGTTTTTAAGATTAAGCTTGGCAAAAAAAGCCCTCTTTACAGCGTAACGACCTTTAGCCGCGAGAGCCGCGAGGCTATCGGTAAATTGGTGGAAAATGCTGCTATGGTGCATGCAAGGAAGCTGGGAGAGACTATCTTATGTGCGCCAATGAAGGCAAAATTAGAGCTGGTTGATGGCAAATTACGTGCCTATCTTGGTACCCGTCAGGGATTAAGCCCTAATCATTTGGCCTTTACCGATGATACAACAACAAAGTTTAAAATTTTACGGGTAGCCCAGGCTGCAGATAGCTCGGTTATATTGGAGCCCCTGGACAGAAGACAGACGGTAGCGGAACTTGCTGGCGCTGAAGTGACCTTTCTGGAGTTTAACACATGGCAATAATTCCATCGAAAAAACACCTTCTTATAGCGATTATGCTTGGTTCGGGTTTTAGCCTGCCCGTTCTGGCAGAGCCGATTGTTATTCTGGAATATCGCCAGACAGGTGGCACAAATGAAGGGTCGTTAAATACGCATCCTTTCCGCCTTGATCCGGATTATTCTACCCGCCACCGGGTAAGAAAAGATGAAACATTAAGCCATATCATCGCCAATTTTTATGGTGGCAGTGATATTGACCGGGCCTTTGTGCAAATGGCGATTATTCGCAAAAACAAATCTGCTTTTGTTCGCAGTAACCCACATTATCTTTATGCAGATAAAGTACTGCATCTGCCGTCATTGAATGAAATTCGGGCCATGCTGGTCAAACAGCCAGCCGCAGATGCTGGCACCAGCACAAGAGATGATAATCGTGAACATATCTTCTTCTTCGGCGGATAATATGCAAATTAAACCCCTCATTATCGGCCTTTGTATCTGGATGTTTTCGCCTTCGTTCGGATTTGCTGAAAAAATGTTAAGCGGGGCAGATTTGCGCGCTGGTCTGATAGAATATCTGGCAGAGCAGGGATATGATGCCCAGCCCGTAATTAATCCCAGCCGATTGGTGAAATCCTGTCTCCAGCCTTTGCGCTACACCCCCTTATTCGGGAATGTTCAGACAGTTGAAATTGCCTGTCCCGATAAGGGAGGCTGGAAGCTGGCTATCCGCACAAAAATAGGGGCGAGCGCGAAAAAGCAGCCTGATAACCAAGTCAAAAAATCAGTAAAGACGCCGCAAACAGTCTCGTATGTGGTGGCCAGGCAAAGTCTGAAACGTGGTGATATTGTTACTGCGTCTGATCTGGAGCTTGTCACGGGCAGCCCATCCGGATTTTCTGACTATTTTAATTCAGTGGACGCGCTAATTGGCCGCAGATTGAAACGCCAGCTACCTATTGGTAAAATGATGCGAGCCAGCTATCTAGAGGCGGATTGGATGGTTCGCGAAGGCCAGCCGGTCACTATGGAAAGCCAGATTGGACAGGTGCAGGTGATCAGCGAGGGGCGAGCGCTGGAAAATGCACAATGGGGCGAAGTGGCACGTTTCTTGAATGTTGTTTCCGGGCGTCAAGTTTTTGCAACGGTGGTTTCTGAAAAAAAAGTGATCATCGGGGCTAAAAAATTATAAGTCTGTGTCGTATATAGTGATAATAGGAGGTAAAAATGGTTGATAGTGTGAAAAACGCCATCAGTCGAATCGAAACGGTTAAGTCGCGCCGTGCCGAAGCTGCACAACCGCAAGCTAACGCATCTGCGCCAAAACCAGGCGGTGTGTCGAATAGTGACTCAGTAGAGCTTAAATCTGCTGATATGGCTACGGCTGCCCGCGATATGGCCTCTGTTGCACCTGTTGACATGGAAAAAGTTAACCGGATTAAGTCGGCAATTAAAGAAGGCAACTACCCAATCGATATTGACAAAATATCTGATGCGCTGATGGACGCATATAGGGAGATGAAGACATAAAAGTTATCGTTAGATATTTTAAACGGAGACGATTATGTCAGAAACCCTATCTATCATTGATTTATTGGAAACCGCCAGCCGCAAGCTTGGGGGCATTTCCGCATATCTGAATGATTCCAAAAAATTTGCCCATGCGGTAACAGATTTTGATAGCTGGTTAGCAGCCCATAGCCAGCAATTATCCAGCGCGTCTGAACTGGATCAGACTACCCGCGAGCACGTAGCAGATATCTTGCGCCAGCTTACCCGCCTGGAATTACAGGCCCGCCATAATGCAAATTTAGTAGGCGATATGCAAAGCTATTTGCGCGAGGACAAACCAGCAGAGAATTACCCGCCGAAATCGGTTGCTACAACTGCGCACCAAATAGATAGCGCCGCTAGTGATGACACCGCATCTGTAGCGGCCACAGGCGATGCAGCGCCCTTAGCACGCCAAAATCTGATTCCGCATACACCAGCGGCACAAATCTATGCCAAACAAAATCAGGCTATTCATCAAGCTAGCCAAGAGTAGATCTTGCGCGCTGTCAGGTAATTGACACAGCCTCTTCCATATAAGATACTATGTTAACGAAATCTTAAGGATGCCTGCTGTGAGCTTAAGCCTCTTTTTGTCTAATTTTGGCTATGCTGGTCTGATTTTACTGGCCATCATTGCGATCATTTTGATGATCAATAATTTCCAGAAAAAATCCCTCAATATTCTGGGTCGTCTTTCCTCTACCTATAATGATATTGAAACAGTATTGGTTCGGGTTACAAATTCTATTGACCAGATCAATGCCCGCCTTTCGGCGATGGAAGACAAGTTACAGGAAATGGAAGATATGGCCGCACGTCAGCAGCTGGAGATTACCAGGCTGGCAGATAGCTTTAATTCGCAGAGCCAAATGAGCAAGGCGATTGAATTGGCACGTGGCGGGGCTTCGGCATCTGAAATTATGCTGACCACAAATCTGCCGAAAGAGGAAGCTGAGGCGATTGCCCGTTTTCACCGGGCCTAACCAGCAAGCCTCCGCTTTTTTGACAATATCTGATTACAGGGTAAAGACAGACAGCTTGCAGCTGGTGCGGGTATAGCGGTTGCGGCGTTGGATAGATAACGCGCCAGTTTTCCGATCAAGCTTTAAGGTGCCATCATCTGTGCGGATAATTGCAAGCTGGCTGGATATGCTTTCAATCACGCCAGTTCTCTCGCCATCATAGCCAAATATTTTGACCTCTTTGCCCTTTTTTGCGTTGCGAATAACGATTTCGGCAATATCAAGATTGCTATTTTGGCAGCTATATTTTTCATGTCGAAACCGCTCTAGCTGACAGCCTGACAGGCTGGTCAGAATAATGCCAGCTATCACCCCAATGAGCAGTTTGCTCTGGTACCCGCGCCTGGTTGGCATGGCGGATTTATTTTTGCGGTGCAGGGGTATCATCATCATCACCCTCGTCTTTCTCGCTATCTGGCAGTTCTGTCTGCGGCGGTTGTGGCTCGGACAGGTCACTTGTCTCTGCTACGGGCGCTGCATCTTCTGCTAAATTATCAGATGCCGCCATCGCCGCATCCGGATTTTCTTCTGCACTATTTTCAAATATAGCATCTGCAGAACTATCCGGAGCAGGGGCGGCTATCTCGTCTTGCGCTGCAACCGCATGGGCAAAAACCGCCTTGTTCGTCTCAATAAGGCGGCGCGCATCCTCCATACCAACGGTGATGGTAACGCCTTTTGGAATACGCACGCCATTAATTTCGCCAGATTCAGTAATGGTCAGCTCGTTCCATTCCTGATAGGCCTCTTGGGAAGTCTCACCCGCCGCGCTGTCATCATCACTGCCCTGGCGGGCGGTATTCGCCTCGCTGGCCAGGCTGGCCGGCGTAACCTCGGTCAAGGTCTTTTGCGAGGGGTCACGGTTAAAGCTGGAGATATTTTTCATCCGCATCCGCAGGATATAGACCCGCGCAGCCAGAATACCCAGCCTCTTATTATCCTCTCGCTCGGTGCTAAGGGCGGTTTCAATAAAGCTATTTAGCTCTGCTAACGACTTGTCAGCAAATTTGGCAATGATGGCATCGCGCACCTTTACTGTCTCTGGTGTCAGCGTGATTGTTGAGCCAGGTCCGGCGCCATAAGTCAGGGTAGCTGATTTCATATTTTTTCTCCGCCAAAGCAACTTGGCATCCTATTTGCAAAATTTACACCAAATTCGGCTGTGTGGCTGAAAAAACTTTATTTTTATTTTAGTGGTTGATGTGCTGAAAAAATGAGCAAAATCAGTAACTACCTTGAATTCTACTCGGAAGCTTTGCAGCTGCGCTCAAAGCGGAATGAGGTATTGGCATCCAACATTGCCAATGCCGCAACGCCGCATTTCAAGGCGCGTGACATCAATTTTGACCGTGAAATTCAGCGGCATATCAAAGAGGGGCCCCTGGTCACCACAAATGATGTGCATTTCCCAACCAATATCAGTCCCTTGCGTGAAAAGCTGTTATTCCGCGATCCGCTAAACCCGTCTCTGGATGGCAATACAGTCGAGATGGAAGTGGAACAGATGGAATTTTCAGAGAACGTTATCCGCTATCAAACAACCCTACAATTCCTGAACGGCCGGATAACCGGACTGATGTCAGCAATTCGCGGCGAATAGGCAGGAAGGCAGTCATATGGCAGAGGTTAAAAATATTTTTGATATCGCTGGCCGCTCTATGGCAGCGCAAATGGTGCGGCTAAATACCGTGGCCAGTAACCTTGCCAATGCCGGGGTTGTTACCGGAGACGAGAAAAGCGCCTATCGGGCGATGAAGCCTGTTTTTGAAACAAAATTTGCAGATGCGCTGAAAAGAACAGGGGTATCCACTGTGGATGTCGCTGATATCAAAACGGTTTTGCGAGAACCTGAACGTGTTTTTATGCCCTCTCATCCAGAAGCTGATCAAGAGGGTTATGTGTTTCGGGCCGCGGTAGATGAAAATGAAGAAATGGTCGAGA
This sequence comes from Puniceispirillaceae bacterium (SeqCode), assembly GCA_049889955.1. GTDB lineage: Bacteria > Pseudomonadota > Alphaproteobacteria > Puniceispirillales > Puniceispirillaceae > JADHLI01. The sequence goes on along the minus strand of JBMHCK010000070.1, from coordinate 1,935 downwards.
TGCTCGAAGCATCCCGGCAGTACCAGAATAATGTTGAGGTTGTCTCAACGCTGCGCAGTCTGATGATGCGCACAATCAGCATGGGTAAATAATTCCTAAAAGGTGGAGACTGTTATGAGCACGGTTGATAATAACCAATCCCTGAATGCCATTCTTGACAAGCTGGGAGTCAGAAAGCCGGAAGAATCAACACGGGCAGATGGCTCGTCTCTGGGGCAGGAAGATTTCCTGAAGCTGATGACAACACAGCTGCAAAATCAGGATCCGTTCGCGCCAATGGAAAATGCCGAATTTATTGCCCAGATGGCGCAATTCTCGACCGTTACTGGCATTACCGAAATGGGTGAGACATTAAAGGGTCTATCCAGCCAGCTCTCTGAGTTCAGAATAGCCACCGCAACAAATATGCTGGGTAATTCAGTGCTGGTACCTGGCACAAAGGCCTATCCGGACAGCGAGGGTTCTGTGCATGGGGTGGTGGATCTGCCATCTGCTTCTGGGGCAACCAATGTAGTGTTTAAGTCGATGCAGGGCGAGATTCTGCATGTAGAAGATTTGGGCGCACAGGCCTCTGGTCTGACCGGTTTCGAATGGAAGGATATCCCGCAAGAAGTCCTGAACCAGAATGAATATATCACGGTAGAAGCCTTTGCTGATCATGGCAATGGTCTGGAAGGGGCTTCGGCTTCGGTCTTCTCTGAAGTGTTGGCTGCCTCTACTGGCGGGGCAGATGGCGTGCAGCTGGATGTACGCGGCTATGGGGATATCAGCGCCAATGAAGTTGTCCGCTTCCGCAAAGGTTCTGGCACATAAGTTGCTTTGAATAAGCCAAAGAAAATAAGAAATAATTTTTGGGTGTATGTGATTTTACACCTTAAAGACCAATAACCCGCCCTTCTTTTGGAGACCTAGAATATGTCGTTTTATACCGCGCTTACCGGATTGAATGGTTCCCAGGCTGACATTTCTGCAACCTCAAACAATATTGCCAATGTTGGCACCACCGGCTTTAAGCGCAGTGTGGCCGAATTTGGTGATATTTTTGCCACGTCACCGTTGCAGAATTCATCCTCTTCAATCGGTTCAGGTACCATCTTGAAAGGGATTAAACAGCAATTTACGCAAGGGAATATTTCGTCATCCTTGAACGCGCTGGATATGGCGATTTCCGGACAGGGATTTTTCGCCCTGAAACCCTCTCTGACCTCGGCGCAGACCGTATATACACGAAACGGTTCTTTGAATGTGGATAATGACCGCTATGTGGTGGATTCAGCTGGCCAGTATCTCCTGACCTATCCCGTGAATGATGATGGCTCGGTCACCGCTAAAGATTTGCAAAGTGCGGTACCATTGCAATTGCCTGTGACCTCTGGTGACCCGCGCGCAACCAGTAATATTTCACTTGGGGTGAACGTACCGGCGGCAGCCGAGGTGGTGACAGATGACCCGCAATTCGCTGATGGGTATAATTTCAACCCCTCAGACCCTAGCACTTTTACCAATTCTACCTCTATCACCATCTTTGATGATTTGGGTAACCCGACCATTGCCACGATTTATTTTGTCAAAACACAAGCAGCATCTGCAGATGATCCAACCAATAAATATGATACCAAACTGGTAATTAATGATACGGTTATCGACCCGGATCTGGTCTCTGCGGTAGATGATACAGGCCGCCAGCTATTTATCGACAGGTTTGGCAAGCAAACCACAGATGTGCCGGATGATAACTACTTCCTCGAAGGAAAAGGCTCTGCCTTGTACAAGCTGGATGATCTGCAGGAAATTGTACCCTCACAGCCAGCAAAATTACAGAGCGAGCAATCTGAATTTGATTTTGGTGAAGAAGGGGACAGGCTGGTAGAGGTGGTCACAGACCCGATGCAGTTTAAGGCGACCCGTGAAAGCGGAAATGGTGATAGCCGTGTT
>JBMHCK010000069.1:0-10708 GCA_049889955.1 Puniceispirillaceae bacterium (SeqCode) | reverse complement strand
GTAACCATTATGGGGGCGGTGCTGTTGGGGGAATATGTCGGCATTCATCGCTGGACAGCGGTTCTGGCCGGATTTGCCGGCACGCTGGTAATTATTCGGCCCGGTTTTGACAGTTTTCATCCCGCCCTTATCCTGCCGTTGATAGCGGCCTGCCTGTTTGCTGGAAGGCAAGTGATTTCGCGCTTTTTATCCGGGGTTGATAATACGCAAACCACGGTGGCCTATACCGCCATTGCCTCTACCTTGATTCTCAGCCTGCCTATTCCGTTTGTCTGGAGCTATCCGCAAACACAGACCGAAATATTTATCATTATCAGCATGGCATCTATGGCCGCTTTGGGTGAATTGCTGGTAATCAAAGCGTTGGAGGTGGCGCTAGCTGTGGTGGTCTCGCCAATGCAATATACCATCATTATCTGGTCCAGCTTTTATGGCTTCATGGTGTTTGATCAATTGCCGGATGGCTATACGGTCGGTGGTACAGCTATTATTATTCTGTCTGGCCTGTATACCCTGCATAGAGAGCGGCTGCGCAGCCAAGAAAAGGCGGCTTCGTGATGATAAATAGTTAACCGAAAATTTAATGAAATACAAAAAGTGACAAAGTATATTAATCGGCTAATGATTTAAAAAAACCGTCAAGCAAAGCCGCATCTGTAGGGTGCCTTGGATTATCAAAAACCTAGAGCTGGGCACAAGAGATAACTGTTATGTAGAGGATGAGGGCAGTATGAGAAAGAAACCCAATTTCCTTATTTTCATGGTTGACCAGCTAAATGGCACCTTGTTTCCGCAAGGGATGCCAGCAGATTTTTTGCATACGCCGCATTTGCGCGGCCTTGCTAGCCAGTCTGTGCGCTTTGCCCGCAATTATACGGCCAGCCCCTTATGCGGGCCAGGACGCGCCTCTTTCATGGCAGGCCAGCTTCCCTCGCGCACAGGGGTATATGACAACGCCGCCGAGTTCAGCTCAGCTATTCCTACCTATGCTCATTTTTTGCGTCAGGCAGGCTGGCAGACAATTCTGTCAGGAAAAATGCATTTTGTTGGCCCGGATCAGCTGCATGGTTTTGAAGAAAGGCTGACCACCGATATCTATCCCGCTGATTTTGGCTGGACGCCAGATTATCGCCAGCCTGGCCAGCGTATTGACTGGTGGTATCATAATTTAGGATCTGTCACCGGCGCCGGGGTAGCGGAAATCACTAATCAGCTGGAATATGATGATGAGGTGGCACATTTCGCTAGCCAGAAACTATATCAGCTTTCCAGAGGGCATGATGATCGGCCCTGGTGTTTGACAGTCAGCTTTACCCATCCGCATGATCCTTATGTAGCCCGGCAAAAATATTGGGATTTATATGCAGATTGTCCAGCACTGCAGCCGGAAATCGCGGCGTGGGATTTCGGCCAGCATGACCCGCATTCCAAACGGTTATTTATCGCCAATGATTACGAAAATTTTGATATTCAGCCAGAAGATATTCGCCGGTCACGGCGCGCCTATTTCGCCAATATATCATACCTTGATGACAAGATAGGAGAGGTGTTGGCGGTGCTGAAAAATACCCGCATGGACACAGATACCATTATTTTATTTTGCTCTGATCATGGCGATATGCTGGGCGAGCGCGGCCTGTGGTTCAAGATGAGCTTTCTTGAAGGCTCTGCCAGAACCCCGCTAGTCATTTCTGGTCCAGATCTGCCGGCCACCACCATCACCGCGCCGGTTTCAAACCTGGATATTTTGCCAACGCTGGGCGATCTTGCCGGCATTGATATGGAAGTAATAAAGGGCTGGACAGATGGTGAGAGCCTGGTCCCGGTAATTGCCGGGGATAAGGTGCGCGCGCCCGTACCCATTGAATATGCCGCCGAGGGTTCCTATCCGCCAATGGTCGCGATGGTTAAAGATCAGTTCAAATATATTGTGTGTGATCTGGATCCGGATCAAATGTTTGATTTAGAGCAAGACCCGCATGAATTGACCAATCTGGCGGATGATCCTGACTGGGCCCATATTGCCGGCCCCTTGCGCCAGCAGATAGATGCACGCTGGGATTTAGCCAGCTATGATGATGCGGTTCGCCACTCGCAATCACGCCGTTTAATCGTCTATCAGGCATTGCGCAATGGTAATTATTTTCCATGGGATTACCAGCCCTTGCAGCAAGCCTCCGAGAGATATATGCGCAATCACATGGATTTAAATGTGCTGGAGGAAGCACAGCGCTTCCCACGCGGGGAATAGCGAAAGCGCTGGCAATTTATTTCTTTAGGGTAATTTTTTAAAGAAATTTTACAATATGATAGCTGTCCTACTTGTCAGCCTAATATCTTTAACTTTAGGCTAGCAAAATACGCTCACAAAAATCTGTGTGGGCCGCATAGTCAAAGCGCACTCTAGCCTGTGATAATAAGTAGAAATGGATAATGGTATGTCAGCGATAACCCCTGAACTTTTAGATAATATTCGCAATCAATTTGCCCAGATTGATAGCTGTCCTGTACAAGGCCAGCGTGTATTTTTTGAAAATGCAGGTGGGGCGCTTACCTTGAATAGTGTGGTTGATTGTTCGAAAACCTATGCGGCGATCCCCGATAATCAGGGCCGCGACAATCCAGGCTCGCACGAGCTGGTTCGGGTGATCAACAAGGCAAAAGCAGATTTGCGGGTGTTTATGAATGCACCTGACGGTCAGTTTTTTGTCGGGGAAAGTGGCACCGAATTGATTTTCCGACTAGTAATGAATGCCTGCCTTGGTACTGCTGCTGATGGTATCGTTCTGGGCTCTACAGTGGAACATCCTGCTACGCGCAGTGCCTGTGCCCGATGGGCCGGCATTTCTGGCAAGACGCACAAGCTGATCGCCCATGATGATGCGCGCGGCCTGGTCACAGCCGATGATTATGCACAGGCGGTCACACCAGATACGCGCGTTGCCACTATTTTGCATACCTCGCCAGTTACCGGAATGGGGATGGATGTTGCCGCGATCACCAAAGCTATCCGCAGCGTTGCGCCAGACTGTTTTATTATTGTTGATGGCATTCAGCATGCGGCACATGGGCTAATAGATATCGCCGCCTATGATGTGGATGGCTATGTTATCTCGCCTTACAAAATGTTCTCGCGTCACGGTTTTGGGCTGGCCTGGATTTCCGAGCGTATGACCAGCCTGCCACATGATAGTCTGGTAGGCGGACCAGAAGGAAATTGGGAGCTGGGGACACGCGACACCGGTTCCTATGCCACCATGTCTGAGGTGATCGGCTATCTGGATTGGCTGGGCGGACAAATCGACCCTGCCGCTGAGGGTCGAGACAGGTTTGTTGCCGCTGGCAAGGCTATCCATGCACACGAAAAAAGCCTGACCGATGCGATGTTGCATGGTACTGGCAATCTGGATGGGCTGGCAGAAATGGAAAAGGTTCATATCATTGGCGGGATTGATAATCCGGCACGTGAAGGGCTGGTGTCATTATATGTAGATGGCATGGCATCTGTTGATGTGGTGGCCAAACTCAATGAACAGGGCATCCGAACCCATCTGCGTAAAGCTGACCATTATTCTGGAAATATCCTGGATCCGCTGGGTCTGGATGGCTGTGTGCGGGTATCTCTATGCCATTATAATTCCAGCCATGAGGTGGCACAATTTCTGGCAGCGATGAAAGATATCGCGTCTTAAGTGATGATAGCTATAGCCTAGCTGGCTGGGGGTCTAACTGGCTGGGGATTGTTTTTGTTTCGAGATGATCGCCAGCCCGCTAAATACCAGCAGGCATGCTAGAACATGATAAATATGCAAGGCTTCGTTCAAAATAAGAATGCCGAGCGCCGCGCTATAGACAGGTACCAGATTGCTGAACACGCCAGCCCGGGCCGGGCCGATTAAATCGACACCGCGCATATAAAATATCTGTGATAAAAATGACGGGGCTAGGGCTACAAACAATATCACTAACCAGCTTTGCAGATTATCTGGCCATAATAAGCCTGTGACCAGGCTTTCCGCCAGCAATAGCGGCAAGGATAATAGCCAGGCGGCGACCGCCAGAAAAAACATCATGGTAAAATTGCTGATTTTTGGCCGATTGCGCAGGCCAATCGTATAGCCGCTATAAAACAGGCAGGCCAATAGCATCAGCCAGTCCCCCTGATTAATCGCTAGCTGGGCTAAAATCTGGATATCGCCTTTTGCAATAATGATGATAACACCGATCATGGTCAGCGCTGTTCCAGTTAATTGCAGGACAGTCAGGCGCGTGCGAAAGATAATCGCAGCCCCTAAAATTATATAGGCTGGCATAGTGCATTGAATAATGCCCAGATTAATCGCGGTGGTATATTGGGCAGCGGTATAAAATAGCGCGTTGAAAAAGGTAAAGCCAAAGCCTGCCATGGCAAATACCCACCGTAACCGGCCAGTGATAAGGGGCAGGGCTTTTACGATATTTTGACGCTGGGTAAAGGCCAGCAATCCAGCAACGATTGTCCAGCGCAGAAAGACAATCACCATGGGCGATATCTCGCCTACCGCCAGCCGCCCAGCCACCGTATTTCCAGCCCAGCCCAACGCTGCCAGCGATAATAAAAGCGGCGCATTAGAATAGAAATAGCGCCTGAAAAGCTCTGTCATACGGTGCGGGTGCCTATCTTTTTTATGCCAGTCAGTTTTATGCTGGTCTTTTTTTGCCTGTTCATTTGTTTTGGACAATAAATCCATTAATTGTATCGGCCAGAATATGGGGCTGTTCCACGCAAGGGATATGCCCGGCCCCCTTTATTAGCTTGAAATCCGCACCGGGGATTATATTGGCCATATTCAGCACCAATTCTGGCGGGGTAGAACCATCTTCCTCGCCAACGATACATAAAACAGGTACATCAATTTTTGTTGCAGCATCGGTGAGATCTGCATCACGAATAGCGGCGGCGGTACCGAGATATCCCTCTATCGATACCCGCAAAAACATATTCGAATAGCCCGCCAATTCTGGCTGATGATGGGTATGGAAATTTTGCGTAAACCAGCGCTCCATATTAGCGGTAACCAGCCCTGCCATGCCGTGATCGCGCGCGGTTTGCATACGCTCTTCCCACATCTCGGCAGTGCCAATTTTGGGGGCGGTATCACATAACACCATGGACGAGACGAGATCCGGGCGTAGCGCATACAAGCGCATCGCGATCAGCCCGCCAACCGATAGTCCGCAAATAACCGCATCTGAAATCTCCAGCTTATCCATCAGGGCGGCCAGGTCGTTAACATGGTCATCCAGAGAATAGGGCGCGGTGCCACTATCCGATAGCCCATGCCCGCGCTTGTCATAAGTCAGCATCGGAAAATGACCAGCTAGCTGGATAATGACGTCTCGCCAAATACGAAAATCTGTTGCTAGCGAATTGATAAAAACGACAGTTGGTGCGGCTTCTGGCCCGCCAATTTGCTGATAGTGCAGGGTAACATTGTTAAGAGAGGTGAACTGCATAGCGCGGTCTTTCCTTGGAGGTAAAATCTGAATGGTGAAATAGCTGGTTAAATTGCCAAAATACAAAAGTTTGAGGCTATGTTCTCACAGAAGATTGGGAAAAACCAGCCCTTACTGCGGCGTGTTTTCAGGTTTGGCTATGCGGGGTAAGCCAGCTGCTGATCCGGCCTATCACCAGTGGGGTCAGATAAAGCGGTATCTGATACATGGCCGTAAACAGGGCAAAAACCGGGTCTGCGGGCAGGGCAGCAAAATACAGCCCAACATTGCGGTTGCCAGTAACAATGGCCAGTACCTGTAATCGGGTGGCATGCGGGCTAAATATCCGACTAAACCCCAGCAAGGCAATCTGGGCACCCATATTCATCAGCACCGCCAGCCCGCAAAGATGCAAGGCCAATATCGGTTTCTGGAGTATGACCGCCGCCATGCCATTAAATACCGGGATTAGAAAGATCAGCATCGCTAATGCAGATAGCCCGTCAAAGACCAGCCGATTATCCTCAATTTTGGCGCGGCCCAGCAGGCGCTGACCGATAATCGCGATAAGGCTGCCACCGCAAATCATCCCTGCCAGCTTGTAAAACAGGGCGAGCTGGTTAATCGTGGCAATATCCGCTAGTAGCCACGCCGCCAGAAACGGTCCGGTAAACGGGGCGGCAAGGCTGGTCAGTACCACCACCTCCATGGCCAGTGCAGCGCGAAACCCCAATAGGGTGCATATCCATATTGTGGAGGCGATAGGCGGGGCTACCGCAAACCAGATCAGGCTGGGGTAATATAAGGTGGCCAGCCCCCCCATCTGTGCCAGCATGACATATACAAGTGGTACTACGCATAAAATAAACAGGGTAATAGACAGGCTGATGGCCAGCCTTTTTGGCGTGAAGGCTAGTTGGGCGGTAGATTTTAAATCCAGCCGGATTATCGATGCCGCATAGATCAAGGTGATATTTAACGGCAGGATTATATCCCAGCGCAGGTGAAGGTCTGGTAGCAACAGCGCAATCAGAATACCTAGCGGCAAGGCAAGGCGCGCATATCTGCCCAAACCGCGTAAAGCACAGATCAGCACCTAGCCCTCCATGGGCGGCAAGGGAAAGGCTTTCGGGGTCAGGCTGGCCTGAAACCATAATATAAAATTATATATGGAAAAGACAGGCAGACCTGTTGCGGCATGGATAGCGGCGGCATAGGGGACCATATTTGTACATTCCAGGACAATCGCGCCGACAGATGGGTCCTGGCAAAGCTGGCGTGCAGCAGCGATGTTATCTTGGCGGGCCGCCTCGATATCCAGCTCCAGCTCATTATCCAGAATAGCGCGGGTGAATTCGGCGCCGCCCTCGGTCGTGGCGATAGGGGTGGTCTCTGGTACATTGGCGCCGCGTAAATGCGCCGGGGTTAACGCAGCCGCGCTGATCGTCAGAATACCCGCCTGCTTGTCTTTTGGTAGCAGGCTATTGACCATCTGGACTTGCAGTAAACTAGAGGTCGCAACAGGAACCTGTAACGCTTGTGATAATTCTTCCTGATACAGGGCCAGAAAGCCGCAATTTGTGGTGATGCCATCTACCCCGTCAGCGATTAATTCGCGTCCGGCATCAATGAAATTATCCAGCATATCACGGGCCTGTCCGCGCACCACCTTATCTGGCGAGGCTTGGCGGACAATTTTATAATGCACAGGAAAGGGCCAGGTTTGAGCATTGCCCATATCCCCTATGATGCGGGGGAATTGTGCATCCAGCATCAAAATACCGACGCTGGCGCCATAAAGAGCTTTGCCGCCTTTCGCGCGCATCTGCCTGTCTCCTTAACGGGTTTTTGGGCCTGTCAACCAAATGTCACCGATAGCCAGTTTCAGATATGATGTGCATTTTTCTGTGATTGACACAAGACACAAAGATTAACACCATAAAGATTATAAGGTAACTACAGCCCTGTCATTAGGATAAATATTCCATGCAACAGACCAATAGGCTAAGCGGTGCAGAGGCGGTGGTGCGAATGCTAGAGGCCTATGGGGTGCAGCATATTTTTGGTTTGTGCGGGGATACAACGCTGCCCTTTTATGATGCGCTGGCACGGCTGGATCATTCCATAACCCATCTATTGACGCGTGATGAACGCCATGCCGGATATATGGCAGATGGCTATGCACGGGTCACCGGCAGGCCGGGTATTTGTGAAGGCCCGTCTGGCGGCGGTGCCACTTATATTCTGCCCCCTGTTGTTGAGGCGAATGAAAGCTCTATTCCGATTTTGGCGATAACAACAGATGTGGCAACCACCTCACGCGGGAAATATCCGCTGACCGAGCTGGATCAAAAAACCCTGTTTTCCAGCATTACAAAATGGAATGACAGTCTGGATAATCCGGCCAGCCTGCCGGCCCAAATTCGTACCGCCTTTCGGGCGATGACAAGCGGGCGCCCCGGTGCGGCGCATCTGGCCCTGCCATTTGATACCCAAAAAGCAGAAATAAACCCGGACGAGATATGGGCAGAGCCGCGCCACCAAACCTTTCCAAGTGAACGGGCAGGCCCGGAACAAAGCGCCATAGAAGGAGCCGCACAAAGATTATTAAAGGCAAAAAATCCAGTTATGGTTTGCGGCGGCGGCCCGGTACTTGCCGGGGCCATGGCGGCGGTGCAGGGCCTTGCAGAAACCCTGAATATGGTGGTGGCCACCACTGTATCTGGACAGGGGGCGATAGCGGAAACCCATCCCAATGCGTTAGGGGTTGTTGGCTCTAATGGCGGCGTGCCGGCTACCAGAGCGGTGATGGACAGTGCAGATTTGGTGATGTTTGTTGGCTGCCGGGCTGGCTCGGTGACCACAGAGCGGTGGCGCAGTCCGGGTAAATCGGTGCCAGTTATTCATATCGACAGCGATCCAATGGTTCTGGGTGCGAATTACCGCACAGAAATTGCCATTTGTGCAGATGCCTATCTCGCGCTTAACGCACTGCTGGAGGCGATAAAAAAGAATAAGGGAGAGGTTGATTTTGGCGGCGAGGAGATAGCCGCTAGGGCCTGGTCTGAAAAGCTGGCAGCTTTTATGAAGCTGGCGCATAGCGATCAAACGCCACTTACCCCAGAGCGGGTAATTCATACCTTGTCAAATTGTCTGGATGAAGATGCGGTGGTGGTAGCTGATCCCGGCACGCCTTGCCCCTATATATCGGCGCATTACAGATGGCGCAAAGCTGGGCGGCATTTTATCACCAATCGCGCACATGGGGCGCTAGGCTATGCGCTGGCTGCCTCTATGGGAGCGCATATTGGCCGGCCATCGGTAAAGACTGTTAATCTGATGGGGGATGGTTCTTTCGGGTTTTGCTGCGGCGAGTTAGAGACCATGACGCGCTATAATATGCCCATAACCTCACTTGTTTTTTCCAACGCCAGCTATGGCTGGATAAAGGCTGGCCAGAATTCAGGCTTTGATAAACGTTTTTATAATGTTGATTTTGGCCGTACCGACCATGCAGCGGTGGCTAGTGCCTTTGGCGTGAAAAGCTGGCGGGTGGAAGATCCTGCGGCATTAGAGGGCGTTTTGAAACAGGCGATCGCCCATGATGGGCCAAGCCTGGTGGATATTATCACCCAGCCTTTGCATCTGGCTGCCGCGCCCGTATCAGAATGGGTGGCATAGCCAGGCACTAATCGGGGGGACAGGAATGGCTACGGCAAGCACTAAAAAGCCAAAGAAAATAACGCCAGATGCAGGTAATCCGGATATCATCATCATCGGGGCCGGGATTGTCGGGGTGTCCACCGCTCTGGAGCTGCAACGCAAAGGCTTGTCTGTTACCCTGATAGATAAAACTGGTCCTGCTGAGGGGGCCAGCTATGGTAATGGCGGGGTGCTGGCTTCCTGTTCTGTGGTGCCGGTAACCACGCCCGGATTGATAGGTAAGGCGCCGCGTATGCTGCTAGACCCTGGCCAGCCCCTGTTTTTGAAATGGTCCTATCTGCCGCGATTGATGCCGTGGCTATGGAAATATCTAAAACATGCAAATGCAGAAGATACCAAAAGAATTGCGAGGGCATTGCTGCCTATTATTGGCGAGTCACTAGGCGATCATCAGACACTAGCCAAGGGTACAGGCGCCGAGAAATGGATAACCCCATGTGATTATCTATATGTTTATAATGACCGTTCCCATTTTGAAAAAGACAGTTTTGGCTGGCAGGTTCGCCGTGAAAATGGCTTTAGCTGGACGGAATTGGAAGGCGAGGCATTCTATAATTATGACCCTGCCTTTGATAAATCATTGGGGTTTGCGGCCTGTCTTGGTCAGCATGGCCGGATCACCAGCCCCGGGGATTACGTTAAGGCATTGGCGGCCTATTTTGTTAAGCAGGGCGGGCGGCTATTGATCGCCGAAGTTGAAGCGATAGAGCGCGAGGCAGGACAGGTTACCGGGGTGCGCGCTGGCGGGGAAACCCTGAAAACAAACAAGGTTGCTATCACCACTGGCATCTGGTCAGGGCCACTTGTCAAACAGCTTGGCCTGTCAATCCCTATGGAAGCAGAGCGCGGATATCATCTGGAATTATGGGGACCAAATGTCATGCCAAAGGCGCCAGTGATGGTGGCGTCTGGCAAATTTGTGGCGACTCCGATGGAGGGGCGTATTCGTTTGGCCGGGGTGGTGGAATTTGGCGGTACGACGCTTGGACCCTCGCAGCCGCCTTTTGATTTGCTAGAGAAAAATATCCGCAAAGCGATGCCGCAATTAACCTGGCAGGAAAGTACCAGCTGGCTGGGCTTTCGCCCTGCCCCGTCTGATTCTATCCCGCTGATTGGCGAATTAGACGAGAAAAGCGGTATTTTTATAGGGTTTGGGCATCACCATGTAGGGCTAACAGGCGGACCAAAGACAGGCCGTTTGCTGGCCCAAATAATCGCTGGTCAGACGCCTAATTTGGATATGGCCCCCTATAGCCCTTCCAGGTTCAGGTAAGCGACCGCACATTTCAGCGTTGCCCCGCAACCTTGACAAGCTTTCCTAAACCATGTGGGGTAGTGGGGTGAACAAGTCACAATTGATGGTGGGGTAGCGGCTAAAAACTAGCGGGCCTCTCAATATCAATCAAAAAGGAGGAAAAACATGAAAGCCATTAAAACAACACTTATTGCCACCGCCGCGGCGGTTCTGGCAGCGGGAACTGCCTCGGCTGAGAAATGGGATATGCCGATG
>JBMHCK010000068.1:0-4655 GCA_049889955.1 Puniceispirillaceae bacterium (SeqCode) | reverse complement strand
TGATCGCGGGCGGTATATATTTGTGCTTATCCGGCTTTCCGATTTCGGCTATTCGTGCCTATTTAATGGCCTGTATTGTGATACTGGCGGTATTGACAGACAGGCGGGCTTTGACGCTTCGCAATCTTGCCCTGGTGGGATGTATCATGCTCATCCTCCAGCCGTCACTGGTATATAGCGCCGGCTTTTAGCTATTCTTTCTGGCGAGTTTTGCGATTATTTATGCGCTTGGTTTAAACCGTGATTTACAGATAAAGAACAGATATCTCAGATGGCTGTGTTTCATGCTGATAAGCTCTGGCCTGGCAGGACTAATCACCATGCCGGTTATTGCCTATCATTTTGCCCATTTCACTATTTGGGGTGTGGTTGCCAATATTATTGCTATTCCCCTGACCGGTCTGTTAATCCTGCCAACTGGAATTATTGTGCTTAACGCTGCAGCTGTTGGCGTTATGCCTGTTCTAGAGTTGGCAACATGGCTTATGGCGCAACCGCTTGGCTGGCTGGTAGCATACAACCGTCTGATGGCTAGCCTGCCATGGGCTGGAAGTCATCTTATGCCGCCCCCACAATTTTTATTGTTCGTATTTGCCAGCGCTTCGGTGATGCTGGCGACTTTTAGTGGGTTTTGGCGCGGGGCAGGGATGGTGCTAGCTGCAATAGCTATTGGGGTATGGGGCTTGACCCCGGTGCCAGATGCGGTCTTGCTGGTTGCCGGCAAGGAACAGGTTTTGGTGGTTCGCGATGATGATGGCAAGCTTACCGCCACTGGCAAACTATCTGATTTCTGGCAAAGCCATATCCATATTATTATGGGTGGCCGGGCACAGGGGCTGGCAATTTGTACCGCACCAGATTTTTGCACGCTGGAAATGCCCGGCGGCAACAGCCTTGCCTTTGTTCGGAACAGACCAGCCTTAGGCGATGTTTGCCAAGCAGGGTTTACCTATATTATCAGCGCTTGCACCGCACAGAGCGGCATCTTGTATATCTCGCACCAGCCCAGCCAAAATTTGTCACGAATATTCTCCGCCAGCCATTAAAATGGCAGCAGCTGCCTAATAGCGACGAATAAGACCGGTCAAGCGTCCCTGAATACGCACCTGATCTGTTTCAAAATAACGGGTTTCATAGCGTGGGTTTGCAGCTTCCAGGGCTATGCGGCCCGGCTCCTTGCGCAGCGTTTTCAATGTCGCTTCATGCTCTTCAACAAGGGCGACAACAATATCCCCGCTATTGGCATTGTCGGTGCGCTTTATAATCACCGTATCGCCTTCATGAATGCCAGCCTCAATCATGGAATCGCCAACAATTTCCAGGGCGAAATGATCGCCGCCAGATACCAGCGCTTCTGGCACGCTCATATAGCTGGTGGGATCGGACAGGGCTTCAATGGGGGTGCCGGCGGCAATGCGCCCTAGCAACGGCAGTTCAACCGACGCCGACCCTTTGCCCTCAGCGCCAAAAGCCGGGCTTATCACATTGCTTTCAGGCGGGGTAGCGGCACCTGGATGGCGCAATATTTCAATGGCGCGCGCCCGATTGGCCAATTTGCGGATATAGCCGCGCTCTTGCAGTCCGGATATCAGCCGGTGAATCCCGGATTTGCTGGCTAGACCAACCGCTTCCCGCATTTCATCGAAAGACGGGGATATATCATGTTCTGCCTGATGTTCGATCAGAAAACTCAAAAGCTGATGCTGTTTTTCGGTTAGCATGTTACGCTCCTCTTCTGTCTATAGCCCTGAAAAAGCGCTACACGAAAAAACTGTTCTGTTTATGTTCTAGATCAAGAAAAAGAACAAATCAAGAATATTTAAATTTTGGCGATGTTAGTGAAGATAGCTATCAAAAAACCAGGTTACAGGCTGGCGGCTATATCCATCACAGAAACCATGTCTCCAGCCTTCGCAGGTTTAGCAAAGGGCGGGCGCAGGATTAACAGCTCTGCTTGACAGAAATTTCGCAGCATGGAGCTGTCTTGCTTGCCAAGGGGGTGTACAGCTATGCCGCCATCTGGCTGGCGCGTATAAACCGCACGGATATAGTCCTGGCGGCGGTCATTTTCCGGCATATCAACCGCAAGGGGCAGAGTGCGCGTCTCTTGCATCACCGGCAAGCCCAAAAACATCTGGATAGCTGGAAGGACAAAAACAAGGCTACATACCCCGGCAGAGACAGGGTTGCCCGGCAGACCTAAAAACGGAATATCCCTCCAGTGTGCGGCAATCAGGGGCTTGCCTGGACGCATGGCAATACGCCAGAAATCAATGCTGGCATTCTGATCGGCGTTTAAATCAGCAGCGATATGGTCATGCTGGCCCACCGATGCCCCGCCGGTACAGACGATCAGGTCAAAATGCTTGTAGGTGGCCAGCCCCTCTTGCAAGGCAGATATTAACGCACCCCTTTTGTCTGGAATAATGCCCAAATCAGCGACTTCAGCGCCAGCCCGGCGCAAGGCATGGGCCAGAAAAACGCTATTGGAATTGATAAGCTGGCCAGCCTGCGGCATCTGGCCAACCGAAACCAGCTCATCCCCGCTGGATATGATCGCGACAAGTGGTTTTTTCCGCACGGGCAGGGCGCTATAGCCAGCTAGACCTGCCAGCGCTAATTGCCGTGCGCCCAAAATTGTACCCGCCTGTAAGATGACCTCACCTGCGCTGAAATCCAGCCCCTTCGGGCGTACAAATTGGCCTGTCTTCACAGACTCATTCAGGCAGATCTGATCCCCATCTCGGCTAACATCTTCCTGAATAGCTACAGAATCTGCCCCGTCAGGCAGATAGGCGCCAGTGAAAATACGCATGGCCTGCTTACTACCAATAGACGCGGCGGTATAATGCCCTGCTGCTGCTTCGCCAGCTAGCTCAAAGCAGGTACCCTTGGCCAGAATCTTGCCAGCGCTCGCCAGCGCATAGCCATCCATTGCCGAGATATCGGCTGCCGGATGATCTGTTTGTGCGGTAATATCGGTTGCCAGTACCCGCCCATGCGCCGCGTCTAGCGCACAGCTCTCGGTTTTGGCCCGCGCCATCATGGAAAAGATGGATTGTTGCGCTTCGGCAACCGGTTTCAGTTCAGTCATCTCTTGTGTAATCGCCTGACTTTCCACCAGATTTATGGATCAATTTTATCTCGTCGATATGCATGTCTTTATCAATGGATTTGCACATATCATAAATGGTTAGCCCGGCAACACTTACCGCTGTCAGGGCTTCCATCTCTACCCCTGTCTTGCCGGTAAGGCGGCATTCTGCGCGGATATCGATCGCACAATCTTCTGAATTTATCTGCAAGCTGACATCAACATGGCTCAGGCTTAGAGGGTGGCAAAGCGGGATAAGCTCGGCGGTTTTTTTAGCCCCCATAATTCCGGCCAGCTGGGCAACTGACAGCACATCGCCTTTTTTCAGCCCGCCAGAGGCGATAGCAGACAGCGTTGTCTGGCTGACCCTGACCTTGCCGCTAGCAATCGCTATACGCCGGGTTTCCTGTTTTTCGCCCACATTGACCATTTGTGGGCGGCCATCTTTGTTAAAATGTGTGAAATCCGCCATTTATATATCGCGGCTCCTTAACTGGTTTATCTGGCTACCGGGGTCGCCAATATATTTGCGGTGGCGGCACGTACATCATCCGCGCGCATCAGGCTTTCTCCGATCAGAAAACATCGTGCACCAGCCCCGGCCATATCAGCAAGATCCGCTGGTGTGAACAAGCCGCTTTCGGCAACCGCTATCCGGTCGCTGGGCAATAGCGGCAACATGGCCTTGCCAACTTCCAGCGATATTTCCATAGTTTTTAGATTACGGTTATTAATACCCATCAAAGGCGATTTCAGCTGGCAGGCTGTCTCCAGCTCCTCTGCGTCATGCACTTCAATTAGTACATCCATGCCATATTCATGGGCGGTATCTTCTAGTTCCTGTGCCTGTGCTAGCGATAGCGAGGCCATAATCAGCAAGATACAATCTGCCCCAAGGGCGCGGCTTTCGATGATTTGAATAGGGTCAATCATAAAATCTTTGCGCAGCACAGGTAGCGATACCGCCTGTTTGGCCGCTTTAAGATAGTCATTATCGCCTTGAAAATAATTTGTATCGGTAAGAACAGACAAACAGCTAGCCCCGCCATCCTGATAGGCCATCGCCAATATAGGCGGGTTAAAATCTGCCCGTATTAGCCCCTTGGAAGGAGAGGCCTTTTTCAATTCCGCTATCAGCCCATAGCCGCTATCAGAAGCGGTTTGAAGGGCTGATATAAAGCCGCGTGGCGCCTCTGCCTGTTCGGCCATATCCGTCAATTCAGACAGGCTGATCCGCTGCTTCAACGCGGATATTTCCTCTCTCTTTGTTTCATTTATCTTATTAAGAGTGTCTGACATATCCATGAAATTACTATGTTTTATTAGTTACAGAAATAAGGGTATCAAGCGCATGTAACGCTTTCTTGCTATCAATGGCGGTTTCGGCTCTGGCCAGCGCGTCTGGTAAGTTTTCTTCATGCCCGCCAGCCACCAATGCCCCTGCCGCGTTCAGTAGAACAATATCGCGGTAAGGGCCGGCTTGCCCTTCCAGAAGCTGGCGCAAGGCGGTTGCATTTACCTCAGGCGAGCCACCTTTGATCTGTTCAAGAGAGGCTGTTTT
>JBMHCK010000067.1:0-2869 GCA_049889955.1 Puniceispirillaceae bacterium (SeqCode) | reverse complement strand
TATATCCATGTTCTGTAATAGCTATGTTCACAATAGCCCTAATAGACGCAAAGACTCGCTTGACAGTCCTTACAATCATGCCTTGCTTTAAACACCAATCACGGAACTGTGCAGCCTCTGAGGAAGAGTAAGACCCTATTTGTCTATCTCCTAAGAGATTGATAACATTATCAGTATTACGAGTAGCTGTCCTGATAAACACCTTGTCCTTCCCAACAGCTTTTAGCCTTAAGTATAACTCACGTGCTTCAGATAGAAGACAACTGTCATCAGACACATCATCTGACTTAACCAACTGCAGGGCAGGGATGTCTATCTTCTGCAGTCTTAACCCAAGCCAATAGTCTTCAAGCCGCTGAGACACAGACTTGGATGCATGGATAGCTGATTTATAGGACTTGGTTCGTAAGCTGAAACACAGTCTTTTAACACTGTAGTGTTCAGCTAAATCTAAAGGCACACGCCTGACATAATAGAAAACACCATCACGTAATAGCACATGATTTGCTGCATATTTGTTTCTCATCTTGTTTCACACCAATTGCCATGCAGACACATGAAGTGAAGCAATACAATTGGTTGTATTAAGTGATACAAGGGAAATGGTGCTGGTGGAGAGACTCGAACTCCCAACCGCCCGATTACAAATCGGGTGCTCTACCAATTGAGCCACACCAGCACGTGGCGGTATTGCTACCGCAAGCCAAAAACGCTGTCAAGTGGGTGTTCACTTTTTGTCAGAGGGTGGCTGCACTTAATAATCACCAACATCGCCGATAAATAGGTCATAAGATACCTCTCCCCAATTTTTGTGATGATTGGTAAGCATAACCCACAAAAAGGCTGGCTGCAGCTTTTCGATAACCCGTTGTCCATCGCGCACCTGCCGCCGATTTCTGGTGCCTTGCCAAGTGGCACTGCCATGCATCAACTGATTGCGTAATACATAAAGCCGCCGAAAAAGTAGGGCCAATATCGCTGCGGTATTTTGATTTTTAAGGCATTTGGCTGCAAATATTTTTTCTTTCTCAAAGCTGGCTTCCCAGCCGCGCTCAAGCAGGGGATTTTCATATTTCCAAAAGGGCGCATAGATAAATTCATTTGTGATCAGGCTTCTGATCTCTTGCGAAAAGCGCTCCCAGACAAGCCGGTAGATTATCTTCTTGCTATCCTGCTCGGCAATCATCTGGAAAAAATTATCAGCTTTCTGGGCTTCAGAGGCGGTATCACTATCATTGAATTTTGGAGAATAGCCCGCGTTAAATGATATCCAATAAAAAATAAAGGCGGCGTTGGGATCATGTGTTTCCTGTTCTGCTCGTTTAAGCCAGCTAAGGGCGCGCCGCAAACGGCTGTCAAAATGCCCGTCATACAGCGGTCGGTTGGCTTCATAGAGGCCATAAAGCTGTTGATGTGTTGTATGGATTGCCTCATCCATAGTCCGGCCTGATAGCAATGGTAACCAGCTCGACTATAAATGCATTAAGAATTGCTACAAAAACTTTGCTTTAGGTCTGTCTTTGTGTCTGTCTGTGCGGGTCTGGCTAGGGTGTAAATCTGGTGGCGTAAAGGGCAATAGCGGCGGCAACCGATACATTCAGGGATTCACTATCCGGGCTGATGGGAATCGCTGCCAGATGATCGCATCCCTCGCGGGTGAGGCGGCGCATGCCAGCCCCTTCCGAGCCGAGTACCAGACCAAGCCGGGGCTCAGCGGCAAAAGGGTCTAATGCGGTGGCACCTGCTGCCTCTAGCCCGACAAGGGTAAAGCCAGCTTCTTTCAGGCTGTCTAGTGCGCGTGCCAGATTGGTTACGCGGATAATAGATAATTTTTCCAGCGCGCCCGCGGCGGTTTTGGCTAGCGCGCCTGTCTCTTCTGGGGCATGCCTGTCTGTCATCAGAATCGCCGAAGCGCCAAGAGCGAGCGCTGAGCGCATAATCGCCCCGATATTGCGCGGGTCAGTTACCTGATCCAGAATCAGGATACGGTGTGCTGGCCCGCCAGTTTCCAGATGCAACATCCATTCTTCTAAAAAGGTGGCATCAAGGGGCGCACATTGCAGCACGAATCCCTGATGCACAGGCGCATCGGCTGGGGAGTTATGTTTAGATTGGCCGCGTCCAACCATCTGATCCAGCTGCTGGCGGTCTAGGATTGTCTGGGGTAGCTGGGCGATAGCGGCGCGTTCGGGCGTGTTTTCCAGCTGTTCAGCAGCTTGTCGGCTAAGGAATAAATGCACGCATCGCCGTTCTGGATTGTCAAGCGCGGCCATCACCGCATGATAGCCATAAAGCAGGTGTCCGGAGCGCGCTTTGCGTGCATTTTCTGGCAAGGCAGAGGCGGTAGGGTGCGACCCTTTTTGTGTGGCGGAAGGACGCCCATTTGGCGAGGCTGATTTTCCACTTTTAGGACGCGATTTTGATAAATCTGCATCTCTGGGCGTGTTTTTCCGATTTTTTCGCCTCATTTCATACTTCTTTGTTGACAATTTGTTCCAGCTTTCTTATCTCGCAGAACTGCAACTTTTTCGCAAGCAGATAGATTGCGAAAAAAAATGAGTGAAATGGTGGGGTGGCCGAGTGGTTAAAGGCAGCAGACTGTAAATCTGCCCGCATAGCGTACGTAGGTTCGAATCCTACCCCCACCACCATTATTTAACCTGTCTGCGCCCATCGTGCCATCACAAGCCGGGTCAGCGCACAGACAACCAAGCTTAAGAGGGCAAAAAAGATGTCTAAAGAGAAGTTTGATCGTTCGAAGCCACATGTAAACATTGGGACGATTGGCCATGTTGACCATGGTAAGACGACGCTGACAGCTGCGATTACGAAGGTTATGGCAGAAGCAGGCGGGGCAGAGTTTCAGGCC
>JBMHCK010000066.1:0-7325 GCA_049889955.1 Puniceispirillaceae bacterium (SeqCode) | reverse complement strand
ACCCCTGGCAGAGCCTCTAGCGCAGCTCTATCTTCGGGGACTTGGCCATCATGATTATCGATCAGCATCTGTGAAAGCTTGATGACATTTTCAGCTTTGGTGTTAAACAGGCCAATTGTTTTGATATAGGATTTAACACCATCTACCCCTAGTGCCACCATTTTTTCCGGAGTATTAGCCTGTTTAAATAATGGGCCTGTCGCTTTGTTCACACTGACATCGGTTGCTTGTGCAGAAAGGGCAACTGCTACCAACAAGGTATAGGGATCTTCAAAATGCAGTTCTGTTTGCGGGTTTGGGTCCAGCAAAGACAGCCTGTCAAAAACTTTCTCGATATCGGATAAACGCATCTTACGCGGCATATTTCCTACCCTTTTCCATTCAAAAATGAACTTATCTTGATAATAATAACGTAAAAACCGCAAGAAGCGAGGCTATAGATGCGCCAGCAAGAGCCAAAACAGGACAAAAGATGACGGTAGATGAAATTACCCAAAATGGCAGGCTATGGTCTAACCAGAAACAGGATTCAGATTCCGAAACCTATGTAATCACCCTATGGCCATATCGGTCTTTGTCGGTAAAGGGATTCCGCATTTTCATGCTGGTGCTGGCCAGCCTGATGAGCATTATCGCTACTGGATTTTTTCTGCTTGGCGCCTGGCCGGTAATTGGCTTTCTGGGGGCGGAAATTTTGATTGTCTGGTTTGCTTTCAAGGTAAATTACCGGGCAGGGCAGCTGGTCGAAACAGTAAAGATTACACCAGATTATGTTCAGGTAACCCGCACAAACTGGCGCGGAAATGAAACCCAAACCTGTCTGGACAGCCCATGGGTACGCGCCGAGCTATTTGAAGAACAGGAACATCGACCAAAATTATTTCTGCGCGCCCATGCCCAGAAAATGGAAATTGGAACCTTTATGCCGCCAGTTGAGAAAAATGCGTTGGCAAAGGCGCTGAATGACGCGCTGATGCGGATACGATTTGAAAAGGAAATGCCTGTCTAGACGGCCACGCTAGCGCAGCCGATCATCTCCTGACTAGGATAGCGCAGCACATCGTCCCCTCGCGCATTAGCGCAACACATCGTCCATAGAATAGAGGCCTGGCTTTTGGCGAGCGGCAAATTTTGCTGCCTGTAACGCGCCGCGGGCAAAGATAATCCGGCTGGTAGCGCGATGCGCAATCTCTATGCGTTCTTGCTGGCCGAAGAAAGTAACCGTATGCTCGCCGGCTACATCGCCGCCGCGTAACGCTGCAAATCCAATCGCGCCAGATTTACGCGCCCCTGTAATCCCGTCACGCCCACTTTCTTTTTCAGCATCCAGATCGATTTGCCGGCCTTTTGCAGCCGCCTTGCCAAGTGCCAATGCGGTACCGGATGGGGCATCTACCTTTTGATTATGGTGGGTTTCTACAATTTCAATATCCCAATCCGCGTCCAGCTGGCGGGCAACCTGTTCAACAATTTGCCCCAGCAAGGTGACGCCTACAGACGTATTGGCACAATAGACAATTGGAATTTGAGTTGCGGCTTGCTTCAAAACTTCTTCTTGTTCTGCACTCAATCCAGTCGTGCCGATAACCATCGCGGTTCTGCTTGCTAGCGCGATATCGATATGCTGCATACTGGCTTCGGGGCGCGTAAAATCAATAATAACGCCGCCAGCACCAATACCCAGCGCCGTTGCATCGCTGGTAATGGTAGTTGTATCTATGCTATCGCCAAGTGCCGGGCTTTGCGGATGCTCGCTTGCCGCGATAATTGAAATATCGCTGTCCTCAGCTACCAGTGAGGCAATCATTTGCCCCATTTTTCCAGCTGCACCTGGCAGCGCAATGGTTAAGTTGTTTTTCGACATGCGGCCTTTGCGCTCCTGAATTATCACTTATCGGCAGGCTTTAGGACCAGAGCGTTTTCACCCGGTCAATAAAGCTCTTTGTCTGTGGGCTGGCATCGCCTGCCTCATCAAACTCTTTTAACAGATTAATCTGTTTTTTGCTGAGCTTGGTAGGGGTTTCAACAATTATTTCGACGATTTGATCACCATGTGCACCGCCCCGCAAGGCTGGCATTCCCTTGCCACGCATTCTGAATTTGCGCCCCGATTGTGTGCCTTTTTCAATTTGCAGCCGGGTCATCTTGCCGCCAAGCGTCGGCACTTCTATTGCCCCGCCCAGCGTTGCGGTCACCATCGGCACAGGCACATCAATATACAGATTGCTGCCATCGCGTTCGAAAATCGGATGGCTGGCTACTTCTACAAAAATATACAGATCGCCCGCCGGTGCCCCGCGCAACCCAGCTTCCCCTTTGCCAGATAACCGAATACGGGTGCCTGTATCCACACCAGCAGGAATATTAACAGAGAGGTTTTCAGATTTTTCCACGCGGCCCTGACCACGGCACGCACGGCAAGGGTTGGAGATCATCTCGCCCGCACCCTGACAAGATGGGCAAGTACGCTCTACGGTGAAAAAGCCCTGCTGGGCCCGAACCTTGCCCATGCCCCCGCATCCTGAACATTTGACCAGCTGGCTACCTTTGGCAGCGC
The DNA here is from genome assembly GCA_049889955.1 of Puniceispirillaceae bacterium (SeqCode). Lineage (GTDB taxonomy): Bacteria > Pseudomonadota > Alphaproteobacteria > Puniceispirillales > Puniceispirillaceae > JADHLI01. The sequence continues at coordinate 4,768 of JBMHCK010000066.1, read as the reverse complement.
CGCTGCCGCCACAATCATCACAGCTGGAAGATATGTTTGCGACAATATCTTTCTGACAGCCCATATAGGCTTCATCCAGATCGATTGTCAGGTCATAGCGTAAATCTGCGCCGTGCCGTGCCTGATCAGAACGCCCGCGCCCGCCTGAAAATTCCGAGAACATCTGTTCAAAAATATCAGAAAAGCCGCCACCGCCAAAACCAGCTCCGCCGAAACCGCCGCCGCCGCCAAAACCGCCAGATTGCTCAAAAGCGGCATGGCCTAGCTGGTCATAGGCAGCGCGCTTTTGGCCATCTTTTAACACTTCATAAGCTTCGCTTGCTTCTTTAAAGCGTTCCGCAGCCGCCTCGTCGCCAGCATTGCGATCTGGATGATTGGCCATAGCCAATTTGCGATAGGCAGATTTTATCGTCTTTTCATCCGCATCTTTGCTGACACCCAGCACTTCGTAAAAATCGCGTTTCGGCATATCTGGCTACGTTTCATTTCAACTTTTAAACAGCTAAAACCCCCCTTGTTAAAAAGGGTTTTATCCCGACCTTACGCTTTTTTTGCGTCCTGATCATCCTCAACTTCTTCAAATTCGGCATCGACAACACCATCATCATCGCCCGCATTATTGGCAGCATTACTATTGGCACTGGCATCTGCATCGCCCGCTTCCGGCTCTGACTGATAGGCCGCTTCGCCCATCTTCATCATCGCCGCAGACAGGGTTTCTGCTTTCGCCGCAATATCAGCTGCATCATCCCCTTCCAGGGCTGCTTTTAGATCCGCAACACCGCTTTCCACCTCAGCCTTTACCGCCGCATCTGCTTTATCACCAAGATCAGACATGGTCTTTTCAGCTGTATGCACCAATGCTTCTGCACGGTTGCGCGCTTCTACTTCTTCGCGGCGCGCCTTATCTTCTTCAGCATAAGTTTCGGCATCCTTGATCATATCCTCGATTTCACTATCATCCAGGCCGCCAGAAGCTTTGATGCTGATCGCCTGTTCGGTTCCGGTAGCCTTGTCCTTGGCGCTGACCTTTACAATGCCATTTGCATCAATATCAAAGGATACTTCAATTTGTGGTACCCCTCTGGCCGCCGCTGGAATCCCTTCCAGATTAAACTGACCAAGCATTTTATTATGTGCCGCCATTTCCCGCTCGCCCTGATAGACCGAAATAGTCACCGCAGATTGATTATCTTCGGCGGTAGAGAATACCTGGCTCTTTTTTGTTGGAATGGTGGTATTACGATCGATCAGACGGGTAAAGACACCGCCAAGCGTTTCGATACCAAGCGATAGCGGCGTCACATCCAGCAACAGAACATCTTTTACATCGCCTGTTAATACACCTGCCTGAATTGCCGCACCAGAAGCAACCACCTCATCCGGATTAACCCCGCGATGCGGTTCCTTGCCAAAGAATTTTTCAACGGTTTCGATAATCTTTGGCATTCTTGTCATGCCGCCAACCAAAATCACTTCGTCGATTTCACTTGCGGATACACCTGCATCTTTCAGCGCTTTTTTACATGGCTCCAGAGAACGCTGAACCAGATTTTCTACCAGCTGTTCGAGCTTTGCTCTGGTCAGCTTGATATTCAAATGTTTTGGCCCAGACTGGTCAGCCGTGATAAAGGGCAGGTTAACTTCCGTCTGGGTAGCAGACGATAATTCGATTTTGGCTTTTTCCGCCGCTTCTTTCAAACGCTGTAGCGCCATCTTGTCAGAACGCAAATCAATGCCCTGTTCTGTTTTGAACTGGTCCGCCAGGAAATCAATGATCTGCTGGTCAAAATCCTCACCGCCTAGGAACGTATCGCCATTGGTGGATTTAACCTCAAACACCCCATCACCAACTTCCAGAATAGACACATCAAAGGTCCCGCCGCCCAAATCAAAGACAGCGATAATGCCAGATTCTTTTTTATCCAGCCCATAAGCAAGGGCCGCCGCGGTTGGCTCGTTAATGATCCGCAAGACTTCCAGACCAGCGATTTTGCCGGCATCTTTGGTTGCCTGACGCTGGGCATCGTTAAAATAGGCCGGGACGGTGATCACCGCTTGATCCACGCTTTCCCCTAAATAGGCTTCTGCGTCTTCTTTTAGCTTGCGCAGGATAAAGCTGGACATCTGGCTAGGTGAGTAATCTTCGCCATCAACAGCAATCCATGCATCTCCATTTTTTGCCGGCTTTACTTCAAAAGGGACAAGACCAGCAAAATCCTTAATAACTGCATCATCTGCACGGCGGCCTATCAGGCGCTTTACTGCAAAAATGGTTTTTTCAGGATTAGTCACCGCCTGACGCTTGGCTGACTGACCGACCAGGCGCTCGCCATCATCGGCAAAGGCGATCATGGAAGGGGTTGTGCGCGTCCCTTCGGCATTTTCGATAACTTTTGCTGCCTTACCGTCCATAACGGCAACGCACGAATTTGTGGTTCCTAAATCAATCCCAATGACTTTGCCCATTTTACTGATCCTTTATTATCGTCAATGTCCTGCGCCAAAGCAGGCATATTTGCTAACTGATGCATATATAAGTGCTGTTTTTATCCATACAAGAGGCAGCGCTTATTCCCCTATCAATATCTATATGGTCTTTATCTGTGGTCTGTATGCACGGCACGGCCATAATGCTGGCGGACTGTGGCTGACCTGCCCTATTTATCTGTTTCTGTATCAGGGGTATCTGGCGCGGCTTGCACGGCGGCTTTGGATACACCCACCATCGCCGGGCGCAACAGCCGATCATGCAGCACATAACCAGATTGTACCACCTGTACCACCATGCCCGGCTCAACATCATCTGTTGGCACCTCAAACATGGCCTGATGCAAATTATAGTCGAATTTTTCCATCTCGGGCGTCACCTTTTTGATATGATGTCGCTCTAGAACAGTGGCGAGCTCGCGTGCGGACATCTCGACACCGATAAGGATATTTTTCAGCGTTTCATCCATATCATCCCGGTTTTCAGGCATATGGGAAATCGCGGTTTCCAGATTATCAATAGAGCCGAGCAGATCCCGTGACAGGCCCAGTGCGCCATATTTTTTGGCTGCCAGAATATCCCGCTCCGTGCGTTTACGTAGATTTTCATTATCCGCCATTACCCGCAGCAGCTGATCTTTTAGCGCTTGCGGGCTATCTTCTGCTTCCTCGCTATCACCAGCTTCATTATCCAGATAGGCTTTGCGCTGTTCCGGATTCAAATTTTCAGAGCTGGGCGCATCAGGCTTTTCTGTTGAAGCGGTTTGCGCTTCAGTTTCTGTAACCGGATCGGCATCCTTGTTTTGCGTTTCTGGGTTTTGCGTATCTGGATTTTGCGTTTCCGGGTCTTGCGTTTCTGCTGTCATTTTTTGCTCTTTTTTGAAAAAAGGAAATTCAACTAACCGAACGGTATGTAAGTATGATCAAACAAATTGCCAAGATGCCATGCAAAAGAATCCCCGATTTTTTGCTAAAAACCCGCTTCCAGCCCCCTAACGATCGATTTATCGGTTTTTAGGCTTTATCCAAATTTTAGTTCTGGTTTATAAAGAGTTAGTTATCCATTATGCAGGATAGGAACCTGGCAGATACATCTGGCAGGCAATAGCACGGCAAAGCCCAAGGCAATATGATGGCGAAAATGCCCGAAAATGATAATCTGGTGATGGAATCTATCGAAGATCTATTTAATCAGGCTGATTCTGTTTCCATAAAAAAGGGGAATGTGACCCTGAATTTGGAGCGCGAACAGGTAAAAAATATCCCGATCATCGGCGCGCGGCCCCTACGCCTGGAAAAAGACGCACCTGCCACAGAAGATATACTGGTTTTAGCCGGACAAAAACGCCCCTTATCTGATCAGGCCGAACCTCTTTTCGCAGTGGAGTCACAAACAGAAGCACCATCGCCCCCCACAGCAGAGGCGCCAGCTGAAAATCCAGAATCAGAAAATCCGTTTCTGGCTATTCGCCAAGCAGTTATCTCGGCAGGGGATGCAGATAGCACTGCTGGTAATGATAGTGATGATAATATTGGCCCCTCCAGAGTAGATAAAAAAACACCTGATGCTGCATCACAACAACAAGGTAGCCCCTCTCTAGGCCCTGATAGGAAAACATCGGATCAGAACATATCGGCCCAAAAAACATCTATCCGATCCTTTTCAGACAGGAATTTTACCGATCAGATAGCCCAGCTGATCGATAATGAGATAGAAGTTCGCCTAAAGGCACAACTTTCCATTATCGCCCTTGCTGACCACTCGGCAAAAGCCGCAACACGGGTGGAAGAGACAAGCACAAAAACCTCGCCAGCTAAGAAAACAGGCGCTAAACGCGCCGCTGCGGTCAAAAAGGTAAAACAGACTAAAAAACAGGCAACCAAAACACCAAAAAAGAGCCCAAAACGCGCCGCAACGCCTACCGCTAAAGGCACAAAAAAAGCCCCGTCAAAAAAGCCCGCAACAAGCAAATCTGTCGCCAGCAAGAAAATTGCACCTGCTAAGAAAATAGTGGTAGCTAAGAAAAAATCATGATGGGAGCCACCAAGATGATGGGCGAGAAAATGATAAGTGAAGCAGAGCCAATGATAAAAATTGCCTGCCCACATTGTCAGGTATTAGGCGAGATACCGACCGTTGTGTTGCAAAACAGCAACTGGCCGATTGCCTGTCATCATTGTAACCAGCATTATTTTGCCCCTGTGGTAAGCGGGCCTGAAAAGCTGGTCCGGCAAAAGAAAATCACCTGTTCCGGCTGCAAAACAAAGACCGAGATTG
>JBMHCK010000065.1:0-19360 GCA_049889955.1 Puniceispirillaceae bacterium (SeqCode) | reverse complement strand
ATAGACAAGGCGCATCGGGCTAAACCCCATAGACAGCGCTTCGGTGCAATGGCGCATCCCTTCGGCCAGAAACAGGCCTGTTTGACGGCGATATTTACGCTCATGCAAAGAACGCAGCATTTTTATCTCTGCATTCCCGGTTGAGGTAATCGTTTCAAGTGGTATGTTACGCTCGGCTTTCATCTAGCGCAGACTAGCAGAAGCATGTCCCCCCTGCCAGCTTTGATTATAGCCTAGAACAGCCCTTGTATTTGCCCATCATCATCCAGACAAATATTTTCAGCAGCGGGTTTGCGTGGCAAGCCGGGCATGGTCATAATATCCCCGCAAATCACCACAATAAAGCCAGCCCCTGCTGAGAGGCGCACTTCGCGTATCGGCACCATATGGCCGGTTGGCGCACCGCGCAAATTCGGATCCGTTGAAAAAGAATATTGCGTCTTTGCCATACAAACTGGCAGATGGCCAAAACCAGCAGCTTCGAAATCGCGTAATTGATTACGGATTTTCATATCTGCGGCCACATCATCCGCCCGATAAATCCGGGTGGCTATGGTTTTAATCTTTTCAAATAATGGCATTTCATCTGCATAAAGCGGGGAAAATTGGGCGTAATCGGCCTCGCAAATAGACACAACAGCCTGTGCCAACTCTGTTGTCCCTTGCGAGCCTTTTTCCCAATGCTGGCATAAAATCGCCTCAACCCCGACCGCTTCGCTCTGCTGTTTTACCTCAGCTACCTCGGCATCGCTATCGGTAATGAAATGGTTAATCGCAACCACAACTGGCACGCCAAATTGTTTGATATTTTCGATATGCCGTTGCAAATTGGCTGCCCCCTGGCGTACCGCATCGACATTTTCAGCACCCAGATCTTCTTTGGCAACACCGCCATTCATTTTCAAGGCCCGGATGGTTGCAACCAGAACCACACATTTTGGTGCCAGCCCAGCCTTGCGGCATTTAATATCAAAGAATTTTTCTGCCCCTAAATCGGCACCAAACCCGGCTTCGGTAATCACATATTCAGATAACTTCATCGCCGATTTAGTAGCAATCACCGAATTACAGCCATGCGCGATATTGGCAAATGGCCCGCCATGAATAAACGCCGGGTTATGTTCTAGTGTTTGCACCAGATTAGGCTGCATCGCTTCTTTTAACAGGACCGTCATTGCCCCATCTGCCTGAATATCCGCGCAGGTAACCGCAGTTTTATCCCGCCGATAGCCAATAATGATTGCCCCCAAACGGGCCTGCAGATCCTGCATATCATTCGCCAGGCACAAGATCGCCATAATCTCTGATGCGACGGTAATATCAAAGCCGGATTCGCGCGGAAACCCGTTCGCCACCCCGCCCATAGACAGCATATTATGCCGCAAGGCGCGATCATTCATATCCAGCACGCGCCGCCACACAACACGCCGCACATCTATTTCTTTATCATTGCCCCAATAGATATGGTTATCGATCATCGCCGATAGCAAATTATGGGCAGAGGTAATCGCGTGAAAATCGCCGGTGAAATGCAGATTGATATCTTCCATCGGAATGACCTGGGCATAACCGCCCCCAGCGGCCCCACCTTTCATCCCGAAACAGGGGCCAAGAGATGGCTCGCGCAGACACATAACCGCCTGCTTACCAATCGCATTCAGCCCATCGCCCAGCCCGACCGTGGTGGTGGTCTTGCCTTCGCCAGCAGGGGTAGGATTAATAGCGGTGACCAGCACCAGCTTGGCATCTTCGCGCTCAGGCTGTTGCTGTAGCCAGTTCAGGTCAATTTTTGCCTTGTCATGACCATAGGGTTTCAACGCGGATGAAGGAATGGAAAGCCCATTGGCGATCTCCTGAATAGGCTTGGCCGTAGCTGCTCTGGCGATATCAATATCATTCATTTTCTTCCCCTACCCTGTCAGGATTTTGCTGGTCTTAGCTTTTGGTGTCTTTGCTTGTCAACAACCGCACCTTGTGAAAATCATTTTACGAGAATATCCGCGTTCATCTTTCAGGGCCAATATCTCTTGGCAGGCCCGTCACAATCTTTTCATACAGAACCTAAACAAAGTCTGGCCCATTTGCATTACACGACAAACTTTAACAAAAAACCGCCTGATTTTTGAATTTTTTGCTTTTCTAGAAATTAAATTACAGTAAAGCTGGAGAGAGTTAAAAATTCAGACGAGGCGCCTGTCTATGATAGCGGGTATGAAGGATGAAAAAATCAAAAGCCTGTTAAAGGCCAGCAAGAGCGCTGGGCCTCTAAAGGTTGGTTTTTTGCTGATACCTAACTTCTCGATGCTGGCCTTTGCTTCAGCGATCGAACCGTTGCGCGCGGCCAACCGGATGGCAGGCGAAGAGCTGTTTTCATGGGTTATTTCCAGCCCAACAGGCGAGCCGACACAAGCGTCCAATGGTGTGGTGGTTAGCGCAGATGGCAATCCGGAAACCTTGCAGAATTGTCGCCTTGTTTTTGCCTGTGCCGGTCTGAATATCAAGCAATATTGCACCAAAGATACGCTGAATGTAATCCGCAAGCTGGATCGCAATGGCGCGATAATCGGGGCGATTTGCACCGGTACCTATTTAATGGCGGCGGCCGGGCTGTTAGATGACAAGCGCTGCACTATCCATTGGGAAAATATTGATGGGCTGGCCGAAGAATTCCCGCTTCTTGAGATCACCAACGAGCTGTTTGAAATTGATGATACGCGCATCACCTGCTCCGGGGGTACAGCGTCTCTGGATATGATTTTATATCTTATCTCACAGGTGCATGGCGCTGCCCTTGCCGCACAAGTGTCCGAACAATTTATCCATGACCGAATTCGTGACCCAAGCGACCGCCAGCGTATGGAATTACGCTCACGCCTGGGGGTATCGCATCCAAAATTACTGGCCGTAGTCAGCTATATGGAAGAAGGGCTGGAAGAGCCTTATTCGCAAACAGAACTGGCCCGCAAAGCCAATTTATCCACCCGCCAACTGGAACGGCTATTCCGCAAATATCTACAGACCACGCCAACACGCTATTATCTGAATTTGCGGCTGGCACGCGCCCGTTTCCTGTTGCGCCAAACCTCTATGTCCATCCTGTCCATCGCCCTTGCCTGTGGATTTGTTTCCGCGTCTCATTTCTCGAAATGCTATCGTGAAATCTATGGCCGCACGCCGCGCGCTGAACGCGCACCAGACGCCAAATAATCCTAAATGCCTGCTGAAGGGCGTTTTAGGGGGTAATATTTTACGGGGTAATATTTTTTTGGGCTGCGCTCTTAATCGCCTCAACCATGCTGGCCAGACCATTTTTACGGGTTGGGGATAAATGCTTGTCCAAACCGATTTTTTCCAGAAACTCTGGAGATAGCGCTAAAATTTCTTCTGCGGTGCGCGCAGAATACACCCGCAATAACAGCGCAATAAGGCCCTGCACGATAGCCGCATCTGATGCCGCGCTGAAATGTACCCGCCCACTAGCATCATAATCAGCGCTAAAATAAACAACCGACTGACAGCCCTTTAGCTGGTTCTCTTCGGTCCGCAAGCTTGCCTCCATAGGCGTCAGGCGGCGTCCCTGATCGATAAGATGCTGATAACGGTCAGCCCAATCATCAAAAAAGGAGAACTCTTCAACAATCTCGTCTGCTTCTTGTTGTGCTGTATTAATGTGCATCTCTTGCACCCCTTTTGTCAGCTTCAGACGGAACAGACTGCCTAACAGGCTGGCTACCGAACTGGCAATATCTATTAACTGCCCTAAAGCTAGAGCAGCCATAGAGCGCATTCAAGTTGTAAAAGAGGTGAATTTTATGTCATTACTTCATCTAAAACACATAAAAAGCCATAGCAGAGATAGTGATGTGGTATATAGATTGTTCTTTTCCCGCTACAGGCGCGGCCATCACATAGAAAGAAGCCTATCTGGTGATACAAAATAATTCGGTCAACACATATAATCCCTCTCCATTTATGGCGCGTTTGCTGAACAGCCATATGGTGCTGGGACTGCTATTTTTTATCACCGCTGCCCGCCTTGCTTTCATTGCTATATCGCCGCTAGGGCCTGGCGTGGATGAAGCGCAATATTGGTTATGGGGACAAGATCTGCAATTTGGCTATTATTCCAAGCCCCCGCTTATCGCCTGGCTATTGGGGATGGTAGATGCGATGTTTGGACAATCTGCCTTTACCCTTCGTGCGTCTGGCCCTATCTTGCATCTGATCACCAGCCTGATTTTGTGGCAGACAGGCCGGCTTATCGCAGGCGAAGGGTGCGGGCGCAGCGCAGCGTTATTGTGGCTTAGCCTGCCAGCGGTGGGGCTAGGCAGTTTTGTGATGTCCACCGATAGTTTGATGCTGCCTTTCTGGGCAGGGGCGCTATATTTTATTTTTTGTGGCCAGAAAAGACCTGCTATTTATCTGCGCTATATGGCGGCGGCGGGACTATGTGTGGGTGTTGCCAGCCTGGCGAAATATGCAGGTCTGTATTTTCTGCTCTGCCTGATGTTATTTCTGCTATTTAGTGGGGATAGGGCGCTGCCTCGTGCAAAAGGGTTTATGGTCTTTCTGGCAGCTGTTTTACTTGCCTCCTCGCCAACATGGCTGTGGAATCTGTCCCATGAATTTATCACCTTTTATCATTTAGGTGAAAATGCCAATCTGGAAAAGCAAAGCTATTCCTTTGCCTCTCTCGCCGGATTTTTCATAGCACAATTTGGCGTCATTGGACCGATCAGCTTTTTTCTGTTGCTGGTTCTGCCTTTGTATCGCCATATGCGTGTTGGGTTTTTGGGTGGTTTGCATGCCTTTATCTGGCCTGTCTTGATAGTCATCTGTGTTCAGGCATTTTTAAGCGAGGCAAACGCGAACTGGGCAGCGGCGAGTATGCCTGCGGCGGTGCTATTGCTGGCAGCGTCGCTAAGCTGTCTTTCTGGCAAGTGGCCTGCCAGATGTCTATTTCCGGCGCTTTTTATTAATCTGTTTATGACTGCCTGTCTTGGGGTAATCGTGGCGGCAGGCAGCTTTGGGGCGTTAACCCCAAAATCGGACCCGCTTCGTCGCCTGCGCGGATGGGAAGAATTAGCCCTAAAAACAGACCAGCTAGCACAAGCGGCAGACGCAAAAACGCTGATAGCCTATAGCCGGGCCAGCGCGGCATTATTGCATTGGCATTTAGGAAAATCTGGCTATTACATTGCTCTGCCCCTTGGCCCAAACGCCACTGGCAGGGGCAATCATTATCAGCGCAGCTATCCGCTTAAGGCTGCCAGCCCGCGCCCCTGGCTTGCCTTGCGTGAAGGCACTATCGCACCTGTTGAACGCGGTGATTGGCAAGGTCCGATAGACCATATCCGCATCCAGATAAGCGATCGCCGCACCCGTGATATCAGCTATTGGCTGGCACCGTAACCAGAGCAAATTCGCCCATATTATTGGCCGTATTATGATGTGTATTATTTTTGTAAAAACGCCTTAAAGCACGCAAGGGTTTGGGCGCTTACATGATGTTCCACCCCTTCTGCGTCCTGCTCGGCGGTTTCTGCATCTACCCCGATAGCGACCAGAAAATTACGCACTATCTGGTGGCGTTTTTTACAGCTTTGCGCCATTTCCTGGCCAGATTCTGTCAGGAAAATAGAACGGTAAGGGCGCGAATTTACCAGCCCGTCTTTTTGCAATCTCTGGATAGTGGCATTTACCGTTGGGGCGGTCACGCCAAAACGCTGGGCCAGATCAACCGCCCTTGCTTCGCCTGTAGTCTCGATCAGCTCAGCTATCATTTCTACATAATCTTCGGCCACTTCATTTTGATGCGCCCGTCTTATGCGTTCAAATTTTGCCGCGCTCTCGGCGATGGGATCGCGCATTCTCTGGTATCCTAAAGATTTCTAAACATCCCTAATCTACCATTGAATGTTAGGCGAGGCAAAGTTTTTTCATAATCTATTTTTATAAATTGACGCAGGTTTTTTGAACAACAATGCTTGCCTTCACATCTTGTCTGTAGGAAAACAGGGACACATATAAAACGCCGACAAATATGCTTGCATATGAGGGATGAAATGTTTGAATTCGATAAGATAGACGACCAAACAGAGATAGAGTTGCAAGCCGCAGCCTTTCGGACGTTACGGGCGCATTTGCAAAACCGAACAGATGTGCAGAATATTGATATGATGAATTTAGCCGGATTCTGCCGGAACTGCCTGTCTGGTTGGATTCAGGATGCGGCCACAGAAAAAGGGGTAACGCTATCAAAGGATGCGGCCAGGGCCTATGTCTATGGCATGCCCTATGCGCAATGGCGCGAACGCTATCAAACCGAAGCGACCGACGCGCAAAAAGCCGCCTTTGAAAAGGCAGAAAAACATACATAAGCCAGATTGGATGGCATAACCCAGATAGAATGGCACGATAACGCCTGCATCAAATCCAGAGGAGAAACAGTACAATGGATGTCACACCGACCAAAGGGGCAGATCAGTTGCGCCAATATATAGAGCGCGTTGAACGGCTGGAAGTAGAGAAAAAAGCCCTGATGAGTGATATCAAAGATATTTTTGCCGAAGCAAAATCCAGCGGTTTTGATCCAAAAACCATGCGCCAGATAATTCGTATCCGGGCGATGGACGAAGATGTTCTGGCAGAACAGGAAACTTTGCTGGACACTTACCGCGAAGCGTTGGGATTGCGCTAGCATCATGGTACGAGCTGGATTTGCAACCCGCCTGAATACCGCCATTCAGTCAAATGGCACGGTACTATGCGTTGGCATTGACCCGCATCCAGATTTAATGCCGCCTGTATTTGGGGGACCGGATCAAGAATTGGGTAGCCCTGCTGCCCTGGCACATCTTCGTGATTTTTCCCTTGCTGTTATTGCGGCATCTGCTGGCATGATACCAGCAATTAAACCGCAAGCTGCATTATTTGAGGTGCATGGGGCTGGCGGTATGGCAATATTGGCAGAGATTGCCCGGACTGCCCAAAAGCAAGGCTTGCTGGTGATTATGGATGCAAAACGCGGGGATATTGGATCTACCGCGCGGGCCTATGCGGCAGGATGGCTGGGGCCTGACGCGGCCTTTGCTTCTGATGCGCTGACAATCAACCCCTATTTGGGGATGGATAGTCTGGAGCCGTTTTTTAGCCAGGCTGCGAAAACCCAAAGCGGGCTGTTTGTTTTGGTGCGCACCAGCAATAAGGGCTCAGCAGATATTCAACACCAAGCTCTGGCTACAGAGGATGGTGCGGTGATGCCTGTTTATGCACATATAGCCCGCTGCCTTGCCCCTTATATCAAGGCGGCAACAGACCCGCAAACCGGCTTGTCAGATATTGGTATTGTAGCCGGGGCTACTGGCCCTGCCGAGGCGGAGGCCTTGCGCGAATACCTGCCTTCTGCGCCATTTTTAATTCCCGGCTATGGGGCGCAGGGGGCCAGCGCTGCCGAGGCATGTGCCGGACTTATTCGCCGCCCGGATGGCTATTTAACCGGCGGGCTGGTCAATGCCTCACGCGCGATCACCCATAATGACGGGGTTCAGAACGCCGCCAGTATCCACGCCGCCCAGCAGGCCATGCGTGCGGCCATCCAAACAGCAAAAGACGCATTTGCTGAGCTAACTGCCTAAAAATAATCGCCTAAAAATAATTACCAGATATGGCTATTCAACAAACCCCAGCCCGCGGACCCGTGTTATCGCGGTTGTATGGGTATCATCACTATCCACACCTATAGCCACATAGGCCGGATTTGGCGGGAAATATCCAAACCTGTCTTTGAAATCTTCGGCAATGTTAACCTTGTGCTGGCGCCAGATATCGGGATTATTACTGGCATCATTTGCCCCTTGAATAACCTGCATATAGCCAGCTTTTCCCGTATAGGGGTTTTCAAACCAGCGCCCCACTTCAGGCGCACCAGCCCAGATATAGGTCAATAGACGCCCTGGCGCCTCACGCCCTTGCGAGGCAACAACAAGCGGGCGCATCAATTTTTCTTTAAAGCTGGCATCTTCTGGCTGATAGGGAAAGGCCAGATAAATAGCAAGGATACGATCATCCCCGCCTTTTTTCGATACATCCGTGTCGATAATCTGACCTTCATGTTGCCATTCAAACACCAGCGTAGGTGTTTCCCGTAAATCCAGCGTCTTACCATCAAAAGGCAGATAGGCAATCGAAACTGAACTATTGGTTTGTATCTCGACAATATCCTCACCAACCCGCTTAAAAATATTCTGTTTCTTGTCATCAAAGGTGAATTCCTTCCAGCCATCTGCTTTCAGGCGCGAATCAATTTGCGCAAATGCCGGCTGAGCGCCGATCAGAAAAATACTGGCTGCTATACAAAACAGCATTAGGGAAAAGATAGATAACCTACAGAAACATATATGCATTTTAATTTTCCTTAATGGGCTTGCCAGAAAATTTTTGTATCTGGCACACCAAATTATATCCCCTGATAAGTCTGTATAGACAAAACTTGCACAAAAAGATTAACGGACACATGATTATCTAATGGTTGTTTAATAATCAAGTTTTACTTGTAATAAAAGAGCGGTAAGCCTGTTCGCTCAATATACTAAGCATCATTTACGGTGGGCATAATTTACGGTGGGCATAATTTATGGTGTGTGATTAAGGGGGTGAGATGACTGAAGAAAATAAAACGATAACTGAAGATAACGAAAAATATGATGGGATTGTTATCTGGTATAATGAACGCAGGGGATATGGGTTTGTTCGCTTTGATAAAGATGAAATCTTTCTGCATCATTCAGCCCTGAGCCGATTTGGCCTGGAAACCGTGTATCCAGGTGATCAGCTTACCGTATATCTGTCAGAAAATGACTGTGGACCGGTAATAAAGGAAATCCTGGCTGTAGAGCGTGCCAAACCCCTATCCGTGGCCACAGATGCTGAATTACAAGAGCATGAAGTTAAAGGCGTGGTAAAGTTTTTTAACGCCTATAAAGGCTATGGCTTTGTGAATATTGGCGAGAATGAGCAAGATGTATTTGTGCATCTGCGTACCTTGCGAAATTGCGGCATTCATCACCTGACAGAAGGACAGGAAATCCTGTTACATGTGACAGATGAAGGCAAAGGCCCACAAGCCAAGGAAGTAAAGATTTTTGCTACCGAATAAAGGGTGAAAGCCTGTAGCCTATTACAAAAATCAACCTATATCTTCAGCCTGCTGGCAAACACCAAATAGACAAACAAGCAGAACTGAATTACGCTCAACCATACAAGGCGGTGCGCTGGTAGAGGCGTGCCTTTGGGATTGGGTGTGGTCACAAACGCACCTTTTTATTTTTGTGGGGTGCGCATCCCCATAGTTCAGGGGCAATGTGATGACAGCTACCTTTACCTCTCGCTGGTATCTTATTCTAATGGCATGTGCCTTTTTGGTGGTCATCACGCTTGGCATACGCCAATCCTTTGGCTTGTTCCTGCTTCCGGTGACCGAGGCGCTAGGCAGTGGGCGTGAAGTATTCTCGCTGGCTATGGCGATGCAAAACCTTGTCTGGGGGCTAGCCTCGCCTATAGCGGGTGCGATGGCAGATAAATTTGGCGCCGCCAGAGTAGCTATGATTGGCGCACTTTTTTATGCTGGCGGGCTGTTCCTGATGGGAGCGGTTATTACGCCTGGCGGGCTGTTATTTGGCCAAATTATGATCGGTATTGGTCTAGGCAGTGCCGGGATTTCTATCGCGCTGGGGGCGGTTGCCAGAGCCACCTCGCCTGAAAAACGCTCGCTGGCCTTGGGGCTGGTAACCAGCATTGGCTCGTTTGGGCAATTTGCGGTGCTGCCAATTACGCAATTTTTTATTGATGGCTTTGGCTGGCAAGTCTCGCTGATGCTGTTATCGGGCATCGCGGCCTCTATGCTGGCAGCCTGTCTGGTTCTGCACCTACAGGATAAATCAAGCGCCCCGCAAACCGCTGATCTTGCCAAGCTAAGTGCAAAGGACGCGCTGAACACCGCGCTATCCAGCCGCGATTATATTTTGCTGACAACCGGATTTTTTGTATGCGGGATTCAAATTGTGTTTATCGGCACGCATCTGCCAACCTATCTGCGCGATGCGGGCCTGTCTGCTGAAGTGGCCAGCTGGTCTCTGGCAGTGGTAGGATTATTTAACATTATTGGCTCTTTTGCGGCCGGATGGCTTGGCAGCTTTATGTCAAAGAAAAAATTGCTAGCGTGGTTTTATCTGGGCCGATCCATTTTCATGATTTTATTTTTGCTGATCCCGCCAACCCCGCTTACCGCGATTTTATTTGGCTGTTCCATGGGATTGTTATGGCTGGGTACGATCCCCCTGACTAGCGGGCTGATTATTGTGTTTTTTGGCCCGGCCTTTTTATCCATGCTTTATGGGGTTGCGTTTTTCTCGCATCAGATTGGCTCTTTTATCGGCGCATGGCTGGGCGGGCGCATCTATGATACGCTTGGCAGCTATGATGTAATGTGGTGGATTGTTATCGCGTCAGGCGTCTTTGCCTTTGTCATCAATTACATGATTAACGAGCCAGCACCCGAACCAAAGCCAGCGCCCGCAGAATAGCCAGTACACAATAGCCAGTGCGTTGATGAAACAGCGGCGCTAGGAGGCTGCTAGGGGCCTATTCCTGGGCCGCTAGCCAGCGTTCAGCATCCAGTGCCGCCATGCATCCCATGCCCGCGGCAGTGACCGCCTGACGATAGATTTTATCAACACAATCCCCGGCGGCAAAAACACCCTCAGCAGAGGTCACGGTAGTACCTGTTTCCACCTCGATATAGCCTTCCACATCCAGCTTTACCGCCTCGGCAAAGGCAGCGGTAGACGGGTCATGCCCGATGGCAACAAAAACGCCATGAACTGCTATTTCCTCGTCAGGCTCACCATTGGTCGCAGACAGCTTTGCCCCAGTAACCCCGCTATCATCACCTGTGATTTCATCAACAACCCGGTTCCATTTGACGGTGATTTTCGGGTGATTTAACAGCCGTTCCTGCATAATTTGTTCGGCACGCAAACTATCGCGGCGGTGAATAAGGGTCACAGAGTTACAGATATTGGCAAGATACAGCGCTTCTTCAACCGCTGTATTGCCGCCGCCCACCACAGCCACATCCCGTTCCCGATAGAAAAACCCGTCACAGGTTGCACAGGCAGATACGCCGCGTCCGTTAAAGACCGTTTCTGATTCCAGCCCCAGCCAGCGCGCACTGGCCCCCGTTGCCAGAATAACCGCATCAGCGGTAATCACCTTGCCGCCATCACAGGTAATCTGAAAGGGGCGTGTGCTGGCATCCAGATGAGTGACCAAATCATACATCACCCTTGCGCCTACATTTTCTGCCTGCGCTTGCATCTGTTGCATCAGCCATGGTCCCTGCACCACATCGGCAAAGCCTGGATAGTTCTCGACATCTGTGGTGATGGTCAATTGCCCACCAGGTTGCAGACCGGCAATTACCAGCGGTTTCATATTCGCCCGCGCTGCATAAATAGCAGCGGTAAACCCTGCGGCACCAGCGCCGATAACAACGATTTTCTCATGGGTAGATGTCATAATTGTCTGCCTTGTACTGCTTCATTTAGGCGGTCTCGCCGATAGCTGCATGGCCTGGAAAAGTTGCCTGCGGCAATAGACAAGTCTCTGTATCTGATAAATACTAATCCTTGTTAAAAAGAGCATTGGGGATCTTGTCAAGCGATGCCGTTGATATTTTCAAGACCAGGGTTCATGGGAACTGTTTTTGCACTATTTTTCAGTGTTTCTGCGGCTGCCAATTCCACAAATAATAGCCTGAATGGCGCCACTGCCACCTTAGTATCCGGCAGGGCGATTCAGGGCGGTATGATGATATTTCAAACTGATCCAGCTAATAAGGTAACGCTGGATGAAACCGCCTTGCCGGTTAGCCCGAAGGGGCGGTTTGTTATTGGCTTTCACCGTGATGATACGCAAGCGCAAACTCTGTCCATAACCGGCCCGCAAGGAGGGGCAAGCCGGCTCACCCTGACGCCAGAAACACGGCAATGGAATATTCAAAGGATTGATAATCTGCCAACGAATATGGTGACCCCGCCAGCCGATGTTATCGCGCGCATCCAAAAAGATATTAAAGATGTAAAGGCCGCCCGCGCGACATTGAGTGATTTTGATGATGTGCTGGAAAATGGGTTTATCTGGCCAGTTTGGGGGAGAATCAGCGGCATTTATGGCTCGCAGCGCATCCTGAATGGCAAGCCGCGCCAGCCGCATTATGGTATTGATGTCGCGGCCCCTGTCGGGGTAGCGGTACGTGCAGCCGCGGCCGGACAGGTAACAATGGCAACAGATTTATATTTTACGGGCGGGACCATCATTATTGATCATGGGTATGGGCTGAATTCTACCTATTCCCATCTACATGACATGCTGGTGAAAACAGGCGATGTGGTCGCCCGCGGGGCAGTGATTGGCAGTGTCGGCTCGACCGGGCGTTCCACCGGCCCGCATCTGGATTGGCGAATCAACTGGCAGAACAAGCGTCTGGACCCGCTATTAATTACCGGCCCCTTGCAGCCAGCGGAACCGGCCAGCCGTCCAATTCGGAAATAATTTTTATCCCAGGTCGCTGACAGCATAAAGCCTGTCGACAATCTGTCATAAATCTTGTTATTAATTGAGGCAGTTTAGAGAAGTTCGGTTCGCCATTACGGCGATTAAAACGGGAAGTCTGGTGCAGACCTTTTTTTAAATTGTTTGAAAATAGGTTTAATTCCAGCACTGTCCTCGCAACTGTAAGCAGAGAGCGTTCGTACATATCGTCACTGTTACTTGAATGGGAAGACGTACGCACGCAATGACCTGTAAGTCAGGAGACCTGCCGAATAAGCACCCCAGTCGGATCACGAGGCATGATCAGGACGGCGGAGAGATTTCCGTGATGGTGAATTTTTCACACCGTCGCAGGAAATAACCTTCCTCGACAAAAAATTGAGGGAGGCGAATATGCGTAAATCGCATCTTTTCCTAACAACATTCAGCCTATGTGCTGTCACCGCCTGCTTTACCGTACCTGCATTGGCACAGGACACCACCGTTCAAGATAATAGCCAGCGTCCCATCGTTTACCCATCTGCAAGGATTGCCAATTATCAGGCGACCCCGCTAAATGACGTGTTGCTGAGCGTAGATGTTATTGAAGCACAGGAAATAGAACAATCCACCGCAACCACCGTTAGTGATTTGATCGCCCAGAAAACCGGTATTGAATTTTCCCGAAATGGTGGGCCAGGCGCGGTGACCTCGCACTTCATGCGCGGTCAGGAAAGTAAAAACTATATTATGCTGATAGATGGCGTGCGCGTCCATACAAACGCTATCGGCAGTCTGTTAATGCCCGAAATATCCATTTCTCAGATTGAAAAGGTTGAAGTGCTGAAAGGCAATGCGTCTGCCCTTTATGGCGAGGCGGCCGTTGGCGGGGTCATTAATATTATCACCAAATCAGATACATTGCGGGATAGCGGCTTTGTATCGACTAAATATGGCAGCTATGACACAGCTGAGGTCAGCGCAGGTGTTTCCAAATATATTAATGGTTTTAACCTGTCCTTTACTGGCACAAGTTTTGAGACAGAAGGCTATGATGTGCGAACAGCCGCTGTCACAAATCCAGACAAGGATGGCTATCGCAACAATAATTATGATTTCACTGTAGAGCGGCGTTTATCCCCCGATGCCAAGCTGGCCTTTGGCCTGTATAATGGCAAGAGTGAAGCAGATTATGATGACACGTTTAATTCACCAAGCGGCACCCATGAATATGAGACTGAGAATAAAAAGCAATTTGTGCGCTATGAGCTAAAAAAAGGCAGGTTGATTAATCTTCATCTGAATCACAGCCAGTCTGAGCGGGTCAGGAAAGATTTTATCGATGGTCAACCAGCCTCTAATACCAGCATATTTCTGAAAGATAAAAAAACAGGTAAGCGAGAAGATACGAAACTTGTTAATATTTCGGATGTTGTAAGCGAGGACGGCAAGACCCTCCATAGTTTTACTCAGGGGCTCGAAATATCCACCTCCTATTTTGATGAGGATGGCACCCGAACGGACCGTGATACCGAAGCTTCATTTCTTGGATATCTTCGCAAAAGCGGTAGCCATTCCATACAGACAAACATTCGCCAGGATGTCGTCAGCCTAACAAGCACCAATTCGAACGATTTTGCCGAATTCTCCTATCTGGCAGGATATGGCTATGAATTTGGAGAAAATTATAAAATTGCTTTTTCTCATGCCACCGGATTTCGCGCCCCAGACGCCAGCGCATTTAACAGCGATTCATCACTGGTCGCTGAAACCCACACCACCAACGAGCTGTCTCTTCAAAGGACAGAGGCAGGTCAGCTCTGGCGTGTGACCCTGTTTTCCACAAAGGCGGATAACGCTCTTTTGTATAACCCGATCACCTTTGTAACCGAGAATGTAGATATTGAAAATCAGGGCGTGGAATTCAATCTTCAAGGCAGCACAGATGCTTTTGACTATGATTTCGATCTGACCTTGCATGACCCAAAAAGAAAAGATCTGCCTAGCAAGCGCAAAACCCTGCCCAGAAGAGCCAAAAGCTTTGGTCGGCTTACCCTGTCAAAACAGCTTGGTGACTATCAGATAGGCTCAAGCCTGACCTATTCAGCACGCAAACGCGACAGTGATTTCAGTGACACAGAAATTGCCAGCTTTACCCGCATTGATGGCTATATTTCTCGCCAACTGGGAGACAGCCTGTCTGTTAATCTGAAAGCAGAGAATATCACCGATACAGAATATGAGACGACTGCAGGATATAGAACGCCGGAACGTAGCCTGTTTTTGACCCTGAAATATGATTTTGTAAGCGGGTTGTAAAAGAAGGTTTGTCCGGTCTGTAAACGGGTCGGGTTTTGTCTTGCAGGCGCGGCAGAACCAAATTACTATCACTTAACTCTGATGGCATATCAGGATTTTACACGAGGGGACATAAGGTTATGAAAAATAGCAAAGCAATGCTGGTATCCTTTTTATCTTTGGTAGCGTTTCTTGTATTGGCACGGATCATCCCGCATCCGCCAAATTTCACCCCGGTTCTGGGCATGGCCATTTTCGCGCCATTTTTGTTCCGCGATCTGTTTGTAGCGATTGCCCTGCCTTTGGCGGCGATGGTGGTTTCAAATCTGGTGTTGGGTTTTCACAGCTCTATGTTCTGGGTATTTTTATCTATCGTGCTTATTACCGTGGGCGCGCATTGGGCAAAAATGCATGCACCAACATGGATGAAAACAGCCGGTATGGTAGTTGGGGCAACCTTCAGCTTTTTCGTGATCACCAATTTTGCCGTTTGGGCAATGGATGGGCTTTACCCGATGACACTGGAAGGGCTGATGGCCTGTTATATTGCGGCGATACCTTTTTATGGTAATACGCTGGCCAGCACCGCGCTATTTTCTGCCCTCTTCTTTGGCCTGACCAAATGGGTAGAGAAAAACAACCTGTTGGCCGCCTACAGATAAAACTTGTTTAAACGGGCTGGCCTGTGCCAGCCTGTTTTTTTGAGCCGGATATGGCAGCTGAAAAAAACACCGTTTTTATTTTTGGACTTGGGTATGTTGGCGTGCATCTGGCGCGCCAGCTTTTTGCTGCAGGCTGGCAAATTATCGGCACCACCCGAACCCCTGAAAAATTTGCAGCTGAGATCGAGCAGGGCTGGACAATTCTGCCTTTTTCCAGCGATCATCCAGATTCCGATATTCCGGGCCATTTTCATAAAGCCAGCCATATAATTTCCACTATTGGCCCTGTTGATGGGCGCGATCCCGTTCTTGCGGCTTATGCCAGGGAAATAGCCAGCTTTAGCGGCTGGACAGGCTATCTGTCAGCAACCTCTGTCTATCCCGACCAGCCGCAAGGCTGGGTGGATGAGACAACAGCGCCAGATCCAGCAACAGAGCGCGGCAAGGCCCGTCTGCTGGCAGAACAATACTGGCAGGAAACAACGAATACAGAAATTTTCCGAATTGCCGGCATTTATGGGCCGGGGCGCAATCCGTTTGCTGCCCTGCGTGCCGGGCGGGCGCGTATTGTTGATTGCCCTGGCCATCTGTTTAACCGAATTCACCAGACCGATATTAGCCAGATACTTCACGCAGCGATGCGCAAGCCGCATAGCAGACGCATCCTGAATCTGGCAGATATGAAACCCGCCTCGCAGAAAGATGTTATTACCTTCGCTGCTGATTTAGCTGGCCTTTCTCCGCCTGAACCTGTGGCATTTGAAGATGCCGGATTGACCGAGATGGGACGCAGTTTTTATGTGGCCAGACGGATGATACGTTCTGCCATTCTGGTCCCGCAGCTGGGGTATGTTTTTTCCTATCCTGATTACCGTGCAGGATTATCAGCCCTTTTTAAGGCAGGGGCCTAGCATTGAGCTAGCCTCTGATTTTTGGCTTCAGGCTGCCAGAGGCATAACGGGCGGCCATATCTGCCAGGGATATTGGCTTGATCTTATGCGCGTTACCTGCGGTACCGAACCGTTCAAACCTGTCTTCAACTACCGCCATCATCGCCTCTTGTGCCGGTTTCATAAATTTACGCAAATCAAATTCTGACGGGCTGGTTTGGGCGACCTTGCGAAGGGCCCCAGCCATAGCCAGGCGGCAATCTGTATCGATATTTACCTTTCGCACGCCATGTTTAATGCCACGCTCTATTTCTGCGAGCGGCACACCATAGGTTTGTGGCATCTCGCCGCCAAATTCATTAAAGATTTCCTGTAATTGCTGGGGCACTGATGACGAGCCATGCATAACCAAATGCGTATCTGGCAGGCGTTTATGGATCGCTTCGATAATATGCATGGCCAGAATATCACCATCTGGCTGGCGCGAGAATTTATAGGCGCCATGGCTGGTACCCATAGCAATCGCCAGCGCATCCACCTGAGTTTCGCGGACAAAATCAACAGCCTGATCCGGGTCTGTCAGAAGCTGGTCTTCGGACAATTTGCCCTCGGCGCCATGCCCATCTTCTTTGTCCCCCATACCAGTTTCCAGCGAGCCTAGCACGCCCAGCTCGCCCTCTACAGACACCCCGCCATGATGTGCCATCTGCGTCACGTCTCTGGTTATAGACATATTATACTCATAAGAGGCTGGCGTGCTGCCATCCGCCTCTAGCGAGCCATCCATCATTACCGAAGTAAATCCATATTGGATGGCAGTCATACAGGTCGCTTGTGAATTGCCGTGATCCTGATGCATGCAAATCGGAATATACGGGAACATCGCGACCAGCCCCTTAATCAAATTTTGCAGCATCAAATCGCCAGCATAGTTGCGCGCGCCGCGACTAGCCTGAATAATGACCGGTGCGTCCAGCTTGTCAGCGGCCATCAGGATCGCCAACCCCTGTTCCATATTATTAATATTAAAGGCTGGAACGCCATAATCATGCTCTGCAGCGTGATCCAATAGCTGTCGTAATGTCACCAACATTATTTGAATTGCCTTTCGGGTTAAGATATCAACTAGGTATGTGTTGTTTATGTCCCGCCCATTCTTAATGGGTTACTGCTGACGATAAGTGTCAACCTCGTCTGCCGAGCCAAAAATGAACGGGACACGCATATGATAGCCATCTGGAATTATATCCAGAATAGCTGTTTCACCGTCGGTTGCCAGCCCACCTGCCTGTTCAACCAAAAAGGCGATAGGGCTGGCTTCATAAACCAGTCGCAAGCGGCCCTCCTCATAGCCCGGGCGGCTATCCTGCGGATATAGGAAAATACCGCCGCGCCGGAAAATACGAAATGCATCTGCAACAAGAGACCCGTTCCAGCGCATATTGAAATTCTGGCCTCTTGGTCCTGTGGCGCCGGCCAGTAACTGGGCAATATATTCTTGTATCTTTGGTGGCCAATGCCGGCTATTGGCGGCATTAATGGCAAATTCCCTGGTTGTGGCTGGAATCTGTGGCTGCCAATCCATCTGTATGAACTGGCCTGTTTCCTCGAGGCAAAACCCTGTCACGCCGTTCCCGATGGTCAGTAACAATAGCGTTTGTGGGCCATAGGCGAAAAATCCCGCCGCCTGTTGGGCGCGCCCTGGCATCAACCAATTATCGCCTTCAGCTTGATAAACAGAAAAAATCGTACCGATGGTCAGATTGGTATCAATGTTAGAGGAACCATCCAAGGGATCACTTGCCACGACAAGCTGGTTATCTGTGTTGCCGAACAGAACTGCATCATCCCGCTCTTCAGAAAGATAGGCGGCAATGCCCGTGGCCGCAAGAGCCTTGCAAATCAGCTCATCTGCTAGCACATCCAGGGCCTTTTGTTCATCCCCATCTGTATTCTCAGCGCCTGTAAGTGCGCCCAGACTAGCCGCGCCAATGCCATTCTGGCTGGCTAGCTTGGCAATCTGCTTTGCTGCATCACATAATGCCAGCACCGCAGAAGCGGCATTATCGCTGATCTGGCCTGTTTCACTATGGGCTTGTAAATAGCTGGCGATCGTCTGATTCATAATGTTGCCGGTCATTTTTTTTAGACTGTTCTTACCTAGGGCTTTAGGGGAAAAAAAGGCCCAAAGCGATATGCAATGGGCCTGATTTAAACTGATTATCTGTTAATCTGCATTACGGGCCCTATTCGCGGTTACCTAGCAATTGCACCATAAACAGGAACATATTGATGAAATCCAGATACAGAGTCAGCGCCCCGAAAATAGATTTCCGCGCGGCCGCATCACGGCTATCGCCAGCATAATACATGGATTTGATTTTCTGCGTATCGTAGGCTGTCAGGCCAGCAAAAAGCAGCACCCCAACAATCGAGATCAGAAATTCCATTCCAGAGGACTGAACAAAGATATTCACGATAGAGGCAAGGATAAGACCAAACACTCCAACGATTAGGAATCCGCCCATCGCGGTCAGGTCACGCTTGGTTGTGTAGCCGTAAATAGACAGGCCAGCGAACGCCCCTGCGGTGATAAAAAAGGCACGAGCCACACTTGCCCCGGTAAAGGCCAGCAAGATAGTAGATAAAGATATCCCCATCATCGCCGCATAGATATAGAATAATGTCCGCGCTTTGGCAGGCGACATCTTATTGATGCGGAAGCTCATCCACATCACCATCGCCAATGGCGCAAACATAATAACATAGCTGAGCGGTGTCCCGAATAAAAGCTGGGCAAAGGCCGGGCTATTCACAGCCAGCATTTTTGTGCCAAAAGCAGCTAAACCTGTAAGCGCCAGCGCGGTTGTCATGTGATTATAGACACCCAGCATATAGCTGCGCAAACCCGCATCAAGT
>JBMHCK010000064.1:0-11933 GCA_049889955.1 Puniceispirillaceae bacterium (SeqCode) | reverse complement strand
TTGGCGGGGCTTGGGGCCTGTACCGCAATGACCTTGCGCCTATATGCCCGCCAGAAAGGCTGGCCGCTGGAAGATGTGGATGTGCAGTTGCGGCATAAAAAAGACTATCTGGAAGATAATAAACAGGCTGGCAAGCTGGATTTTATTGACCGCACCATCACCCTGACCGGGCCGCTGGATGCAGAAATGCGCACCCGCTTGTTGCAAATAGCCGATAAATGCCCGGTACATAAATCGCTGGAAGCTGGCATTAAAATCAGTACCAGCCTGTCTTAAATATTTGGCATATCACAGACGCGGTCCTGTATTTGGCAGCGATATTTTTTGCCTATATTGCTCCTTTCCCGACATTTACCGTAAAAGCTGTCGCCTCCAGAGCTTGCTTTTGGTGAAAATTTTGTCAGGCTGGAAGAACAGATCAGGATAAAACTGGCTGTTTATCGGCGGCGCACGCGCCCTGTTGGCACAGGAGATTTTTTAATGAATTCTTTTGTTGTTGGTTCAAATCGAAAAATTGATCACTCTAGGCGGGCGCATTTGCGCGGAGATGGAACGCCTGATGATAATGACCGTGTGGAAATTGGTCCTACTGGCCTTGCGTTTGCAGAATGGGGCCAGGCTGGCCTTGCGCTGCCGGACCTGCCCAGCCTTCGCGAATATCGACTTTCTCGGCTACAGGAACAGATAAAGGCACATGATTGTGCTGGCCTATTATTATTTGATCCGCTGAATATCCGCTATGCCACGGACAGCACAAACATGCAGCTATGGACAACCCATAATGCTGCGCGGGCCTGTTTTGTGCCGCCCTCTGGCAAGATGGTGTTGTTTGATTTTCATTCCTGCGCCCATCTATCTGCGCATTTGCCGCTGGTTGGCGAGGTACGGGGCGGGGCATCTTTCTTTTATTTTGAAACTGGTGATCGCACCGATGAACATGCAGCTGCCTTTGCCGATCACATCCTGGCCTTAATGGCGGAACATGCTGGCCAGAATAAACGGCTGGCAGTAGACAAAATTGAAAATGCGGGCTATGCGGCGCTGGCGAGTAAAGGGGTGCATCTGCTGGATGGCCAGGTGCTGAGCGAACATGCCCGGTCAATTAAGAATGAGAATGAGCTAAAGGTGATGCGCTGTGCTATCTATGCCTGTGAGCGAGCGATAGATGAAATGCGGGCAGCTGTTGCCCCTGGCGTGACTGAAAATGATGTGTGGGCAGCCTTGCATGCAGGTAATATCAGGCGTGGCGGGGAATGGATTGAAACCCGGATTTTATCTTCCGGGCCACGTACCAACCCCTGGTTTCAGGAATGCGGCCCGCGTATTATGCAAGCTGGCGATATGCTGGCTTTTGATACAGATTTGGTCTCCACCTATGGCTATTGCTGTGATATTTCCCGGTCCTGGATTGTTGGCGATACGCGCCCTACCGACGAGCAGAAAAGCCTGTATAAAATTGCCTATGAACATGTGATGACCAATATCAAGCTCCTGCAACCCGGGATGAGCTTTGCTGAGATTACCCGGCAAGCCCACCGGCTGCCAGAGGCCTATCGTGCCTTGCGCTATGGCGTTCTGGCGCATGGTATCGGCTTATGTGATGAATATCCCAGTATTCGCTATCCAGAAGATGTCGAAAGACATGGATATGGCGGCCAATTAGAGGTTGGCATGACCTTATGTGTTGAGGCCTATATCGGGGCGGAAGGGGGCCGTGAAGGAGTTAAGCTGGAAGAACAGGTGGTGATAACAGAACAGGGCGCAGAGGCGCTATCTGCCTATCCCTATGAGGCGGATTTGCTGGCTTAGAACGCGTTATTCGCCGCTTTTCTGGACAAAGCCAATATGCGGCATATTTCGGCCTTGCTGGGCATAATCAATGCCATAGCCGATGACAAATTCATCCGGGATATCAAAACCTGTCCAGCGGATATCGACCTCTATCTCGCGGCGTGAGGGCTTGTTCAGCAAGGTACAGACAGAAAGGCTGGATGGCCCTCTGGTCTGCATAATTTTCAATACTTGTGCTAAGGTATGGCCGGTATCAATAATATCTTCAACGACCAGCACATCGCGGTCACGGATATTGGTTTCCAAATCTTTTAGAATAGTTACCTGGCGAGAGGATTCAGTCTTATCGCCATAGCTGGAGACGGTCATAAAATCGACCTCTACTGGCAGATTCAGGCGGCGCACAAGATCGGCGATAAAAATAAAAGAACCCCGTAACAGGCCAACCACGACCAGCTGATCTGTATCTGAATAGGTTTCGGTTATCTGTTTGGCAAGCTGGTTTACTCTGGCGGTTATCTCTGTCTCAGAAATTAAAATCTGGACATGATCATCCCCGGTAAGAACAGACATGTTTTTAATCTCCCGCACCCACGCTGCTTTGCGTTGCGTGCCTGTCAGTACAATTTCACCCGCGCCTAACATAGCATGACCACGCATAAGGGACAGTAAAAAAACAACTTCATCATGATTGCTTTTGGATATGGTAAAGCACTGGACTTATTTGGGCTTCCCGCCCTATTCTGATATCCGGAGTTTTTAATTTTATTCAACATGCAGATGGAGATAGGTGTGGCAAAAGCAGCATTTTTGGGTCTTGGGGTGATGGGCTATCCAATGGCAGGGCATTTGGCTGCTGCCGGGCATGAGGTTTCTGTCTTTAACCGAACAAGTGAAAAGGCAGAACGCTGGGTCGCCCAGCATGGCGGGCGCCATGCAACCACCCCTGCCGAAGCGGCAAAGGATGCTGAATTTGTTTTTGCCTGTGTCGGCGATGATGCCGATATCCAGGCAGTGACCATGGGTCCAGATGGCGCCTTTTCAACCATGGCAGATGAGGCGGTGTTTATTGATAACACTACCGCTTCTGCCAATATCGCAAGAGAGCTGTATCAGGCCGCGCGTAGCCAGAATATGCATTTCATTGATGCGCCGGTTTCCGGCGGTCAGGCCGGCGCTGAAAATGGCAAGCTGACAGTGATGTGTGGCGGCGATGCGGCGGCTTTTGCACGGGCAGAACCCTTGATGGCCTGCTATGGCGCAAAGGTAACTCATATGGGAGATGCCGGGGCCGGACAATTAACCAAGATGGTAAATCAGATTTGTATCGCTGGTTTGGTGCAGGGCCTGTCCGAAGCGCTGGCCTTTGGCCAGAATGCCGGTTTGGATATGGATAAGGTGTTAGGGGTTGTTTCTGGTGGGGCGGCACAATCCTGGCAGATGGAAAATCGGGGAACCACTATGGTGCGCAATGAATTTGATTTTGGATTTGCGGTAGACTGGATGCGAAAAGATTTGCGGATTTGTATGGCAGAGGCTGCACAAAATGGCTCGGAATTGCCAGTAACCGCGCTGGTATCTCAATTCTATGCCTCCCTCTCGCATCAGGGGTTTGGCCGTAACGATACCTCCAGCCTTATCCGCCTGTTAAAGCGGTAAAAAAGAAGTGAATATTATCAAGAGGGGGCGTTCAGCCCCCTTTTTATTAAAAGCCTTGTAAAAAAAGGTTAACAGATATCACCATCATCTGATCTTTTAAAACAGATATGGGGTGTCTATGTCGGTTAGTCTTGGGCGACTGGAACGTATTGATTTACGGGAAATATGGGAAAGAGAGGATCAGGATTTCACACCTTGGCTAGCTGAGGAAGAGAGTCTTTCGATCCTAGGGAAAACACTGAATATGGAGCTTCAGCTTGACGCTCAGGAAAAAGCTGTTGGCTCGTTCAGTGCGGATATTTTGTGTACTAACACAGATGACAATTCCAAAGTTCTGATTGAAAATCAGCTAGAGAAAACGGATCACACACATCTGGGACAGCTTCTTACTTACGCCGCAGGGTTGCATACAGTCAGTATTGTCTGGATCGCAAGAAAGTTCACTGACGAACATCGCGCTACATTGGATTGGCTGAATGAAATAACAGATACGCAGTTTCGGTTTTTCGGACTTGAAGTTGAATTATGGCGCATCGGCACGTCTGACCCTGCACCAAAGTTTAACATTATCTCAAAGCCGAATGACTGGTCACGATCGATCAGTCAGGCAGTACGCAATACCGCAAATCAGGCACTTTCCGAACTCCAGAAATTACAGCTTCAATATTGGGAATCGCTAAAGGAATTTGGGGAGAGGCAATCAAAAATATTGCGATTTCAATCACCGCGAGCGCAGCATTGGTATAATTTTGGTATTGGCAGAACAGATGCAAAGCTAGTTGCACTGGTTAACTCCAAGACTTCACGGATCACGGTCGGGTTTGAAAGCTTTGGCGATACTGGAAAGGCTTTTTTTGATCTGCTTCACAAAGATAAAGAGGAAATAGAACAAGAGTTGGGGTTCGCGCTTGATTGGCATCGTCTTGATAACAAAAAAGCCTCAGCGATTTGGTATAGTAAAGATGGCGATATCTGGCGAACCAAACAATGGGAAGAAGAATTTCATAAATGGATGATTGCCCATCTGGAGGCTTTGGACAAAGTTCTAAGGCCGCGCGTAAAATCCATTGACCTTAGTGAGTGGAATGACCCATCCGGGGAAATGGAGATATAAAACCAGCTAAGGCAGGCAAAGTTTATACGCTGCCAATCACCATCAGCTTGATTTCCAGAAACTCATCAATGCCATATTTTGACCCTTCGCGGCCAAGACCGGCCCGCTTGGCCCGGTATTTGTAACCGCCGACGAGCTGCCAGATGGGGCAAAGGGGCTGGATATTTATGTCCACCAGCCCACAGGCACAGATGGCCGTTTTTATGACAAGGTCACGCTCTGGGCAGACAGGCCGGTTGCCAGGCGAGGTGAGCCTTCATTGACCAGCCATTTGCGCAAACTATAGCTGCGCACACTCTCGCTATGCATAGGATCGGCACTTGCCAGCTTATCCGCTTCTTCCAGAGAGGCCGCGCGATAGATAATCAAACCAACGCCCTGCATCAACTCGCCTGTATCATCCGACATTGGCCCGGCAAGGAATAATTTGCCGCTCGCTTCTAATTGCCGCTGATAGGCAAGATGGGCAGGCAGCGTTTTCTGAAGCTGTTCTGGCGTGCCAACAGGCGTTGTCTGGACCACAAACAGCTCTAAAGCGAGCGCGCCCCGGTCTTTGGCGATCTGTTTATATTCTTCCCAAGCAGGCATTTCATTTCTCCTGTTCCTGTCTATTCTGTACAGATTAGCGGAAATAAGCATAAATTAAAATATCGATTTTTATTGACCGTAAAACAATAATGTGGGTATTTTTTAGGAATATATTTTTTGGGGTGGGAAATATGGCGAATATAACGCAAGCAAATCACGATATTGACGCTATTCGCAAAGCTGCACAGGAAGATATTCGCGATTTACGCGCCAGGATATCTGCACTTGATCAAGACTCTCTTGACCTGATTTTAACCCGCGCCCGCTCGCATTATGCCTGGAGTGATGTGCCGGTAACAGACGCGCAGATAGCGCGCATGTATGATATTGTGAAGATGGGCTCTACCAGCATGAACGGCAATCCGGCACGGTTTGTCTTTGTCCGGTCACAAGAAGGTAAAGCCAGGCTGGCTAAATCCCTGAAGCCCGCTAATGTGCCAAAAGTGATGGGCGCGCCGTTAACCGTAATCATCGCCTATGATCTGGATTTCTGGAAAGAGCTTCCAAAGCTTTTCCCGCATGATGATCGACGCCATTTATTTGAGGGCAAGCCTGAATATATTGAAGATACAGCCTATCGAAATTCAACATTGCAGGGCGGTTATCTGATGATTGCGGCGCGGGCTATGGGGCTTGATGTTGGGGCGATGTCCGGATTTTCCAACGAAATTGTAGATGCCGAGTTTTTCGAAAATACCACATTGAGGTCAAATTTCCTGTGCAATATCGGTACAGCTGACGAGGCAGCGCTGTTCCAGCGGCTGCCGCGACCGACATTTGATGATGTATGCTCGGTCATTTAGGGATTAGAAAAAGAGGATAAAATGGCAGCTAATATTGTGGCAAAAACAACGGTGAAATTGCGGGCCGAGGCGGCCTGTCCGTCGCATTCTTTGGCCAATATTTCCATCCGTGATATCGCTTTTGCCATTGATGAACCTGTCGAGCGGGGTGGCACCAATCTAGGCCCGACACCAACCGATGCGGCGCTGGCGGCTTTGATAGGTTGCACCAATGTTATAGGCCATAAATGTGCAGCCAAATTGCAAATTGATATCGGCCATCTGGATATCTCCGCCAGCTGTGATTTTGATCGGCGCGGCGTAACATTGACTGAAGAAATCGACGTTCCTTTCGAGAAAATTCACTTGAAAATACAGACGGGTAATGTGGTTTCAGAGCAGGATTTGCAGCGCCTTCAGAGCGAAATTGCAAAATATTGCCCGCTGGCAAAATTATTCCGGCAAGCGGGCACAATCATAGAAGAAGAATGGCACTCGGCATAAAAAAGCTGAGGCAAAAAATAGAACAGGGGAGGACATAATGTTCAACATAAATAAAACTATCCGAAATAGTGTTATGGGAATGGTGATTACAGCGGCGAGTATTGGCGCTGTGACAACCCCATCTTATGCCACTGAAACCATCAATATGATCGCTATTGACGGTTATCCGGCTCGCGCCATGTGGGTAAAGGAATTTTCCGGGTTTTTTATTCCGCGTGTGAATGAAGAGCTGGCCGCAACCGGCAATTATAAAATTAACTGGCAAGAAGGCTATGGCGGCCAGATTGTGAAACCGCGCGGGGTGCTTGAAGGGATTAAGCTTGGCCTTGGCGATATTGGTATTGTTACCACAATTTTCCATAATTCAAAGCTGCCAAGTCAGGGTATTTCTGCGGTAACACCGTTCATTTCTGCGGATGCCCGTGTGGTAGCAAAAGCGGTTGATGAAATTGCCAAAGAATTTCCACAGATGTCAAAAGAGCTGGAAGCTGAAAATCAGGTTTATCTGGCAACTGGTGTGGTACTTGATACTTATCAGCTTTTCTCCAAGACACCGATTAACTCGCTGCAGGATTTGAATGGCAAGAAGGTAGCTGGCGCTGGATATAATCTTAGATATCTTGAAGGTATCGACGGGGCAGCCGGGGTTCGTGGCGGCCTGCCAAACTTCTATAATATGGTACAGACCGGCGTTGTAGATGCCGCTATGCTGTGGCCGGAAGCAGCGAAAACCTTTAAAATTGCTGAAGTAGCACCATACATGTTAAAAGTTGACCTGGGCGCTGTAAACTCAAAGACAGTTACCGTGAACAAGGATGTATGGAATACATTACCGCAAGAAGTAAAAGATGTTCTTCAGAAGGTAGCGGTTGAATATCGCGACCATGTTGCGGGTATTGCGATGGACCGGGCAGGCGCCTCTCTGGAAGCCTATAAAGCAGGCGGCGGTGCAGTTGTCGAGATGTCAGATGCTGAGCGTGTAGCCTGGGCAAAGTCGATGCCAAATATTGCCAAGGATTGGGCGCAGAAGCTGGACCAGAGCGGTGCCCCTGGTAGCGCTATGGTAAAGGCCTATACCGCGAAGCTGAAAGCTGCAGGTGAAACACCTGTTCGCGATTGGGCAAGCGAATTTTAAGCTAAATAAGGGGCGGTGGAGAGTATGTTATGATGTTAGCTATCCACCGCTTCTATCAGCCGTTTTTGTTGGCGGCCTCGATTGCCAACACCGTTGGCACGATTGTTATTTTTCTGCTGATAGCAACGATGAATGTGGATGTTATCGCCAGAGGCATTTTCCATTCACCGCTTAATGGGGTGGTAGAAGTTGTTATTTATTCCCTGATTTTAATTGTTTTTATGCAATTGCCAGATGTTGTTCGGCATAATCGTTTGACCCGTTCAGATGGTTTTCTAGCCTTTTTGGCCGGGGGATCCCCGAAATCTGCAGCCATCCTCTCGCGCCTTATTGATTTATCAGGCTGTATCTTTATGGGGCTGATTGCCTGGACGATGTGGCCGGAATTGTCAGAATCTATTGAAACCTGCCATTTTATTACGCCGCCTGAATTTGGCCCGGCCCCCACAGGTAACATTATTACCGATTTAAGCGCAGCATTTGGCAGATGTGAATATTTTGGTACCCCAGGCATATTTACCGCGCCATGGTGGCCAGCAAAATTAGCAATATTATTTAGCGCCTCTTTGTGCTGCATAATTTTCTTGTTCAAAGTGATATTAGGTAGCCAGGATACGCTAGCCAAAGATGACAGGAAGGGGGTGTAATGTCTCCGGTTGAGTTAGGTGCCTTATCGGTACTGGCAATTGTTATGCTTGTGTATATCGGGGTATATATTCCAGTTGCACTTGGTCTTGTTTCTTTCATTTCCATCTGGATTATCAGTGGTAAATCCATCCTAGCCTTCAATTTTTTGAAAGTCGCGGTTGGCGATGGGGTCACCGAATATCCGTTTGCTACAATTCCATTATTTACGGTCATGGGTTTGCTGGTATCGCGGGCCGGGCTGGGGGCAGATATATATGTTGTGCTTAATCGCGCATTTCGGAATTTAACTGGCGGGGTTGGTATGGGTACTGTCGGGGCCAACGCGGTTTTCGCGGCGGTCACGGGCTCGTCAATTGCCTCAGCTTCGGTCTTTACCCGTATCGCGGTACCGGAAATGCGCAAGCTGAATTATAATAAGCGGTTTGCTGTTGGTGTGGTGGCTGGCTCGTCAGTTTTGGGCATGATTATTCCACCCAGTGCCATGCTGATTATCTATTCCTTTGTCTCGGAACAATCGGTTGGCGATATGTTTCTGGCGGGTATTGTGCCTGGCCTTATTCTAACCGCTGCCTATATTGCGTGGATTTTTATCTCCGGGCGTTTGCGGCCGGATTATATCGGTACAAATATTGATAATGCGTATGATACGCCGCTTGGCCTGTTTGAGCTGCTAGATAAGACGGTTCCGATTGTCTCTCTTATCTTGATTGTGCTTGGCGGTATTTACACAGGCTGGCTAACCCCTGTTGAGGCGGGTGCCGCAGGGGCATTGGCCGCCCTTATTATCGCCTTGCTACGGCGAAAACTGACATTACAGGGCCTGTGGAAAACTGCGATTGAAACCGGACATATTACCGCGTCCATTCTTTTTCTTATTGCGATGGCATCTCTATATAGCCGCATGCTTGGTTATGCCGGATTGCCGAATGAGCTGGATGCCTTTCTTCAGGAACGTAATTTCGGCTTTATTGAGGTGATGATAATTTACGTAGTGCTGATGCTGTTCCTAGGCACTATTCTGGATACCGCCTCGATTATTTTAATTGTGGTACCTTTATTTATTACCTTGATAGAAACGATGGGTATGGATCTTGTCTGGTTCGGTATCATAACGGTGATTGGTGCTGAAATTGGCCTGCTTACACCGCCACTTGGCATTTCCTGTTTTGTGATTAAGGCCAGTTTGAATGACCCGGAAGTATCCCTAAAGGATGTCTTTTTAGGGGCCTTTCCTTTTGCTGTAATTATGTTGCTGGTTCTTATCCTTTTGATTTCTTTCCCGATGCTGTCTATCGGCATTTTGGGATAGCACCTTAACTTTAGGGGAAAATTTATGCGTACTGTTTCATCAAATACCATTACCCAGTCTTTTCTTGACTATATGGGTGAGGAGACCGATGAGAGATTGCAGTTTGTTCTGACACGTCTGGTCACACATTTACACGAATTTGTTCGCGAAACCAATCTGACCCATGATGAATGGCGCAAGGGGCTTGAGCTCCTATATCAGGCTGGCGAGATTTCCTCTCCAGAGCGAAATGAATTTGTTCTGTTCTCCGATGTGCTTGGGCTGTCCTCACTGGTGGATATGGTAAACTCGCCTGAAGATGGCACGCCCTCTAGCGTGTTGGGCCCGTTTCATGTTCGCGGCGCTCCAGATGTGGCTGTGGGCGGCGATTTAAAAGGCAAGAATAGCGGGGCGGCTGTGGTTGTAGGCGGGCGCGTTCTGACAACAGATGGCCAGCCTATCGAAGGGGCGGTTTTGGAGATTTGGCAGACGGCTGAAAATGGGTTGTATTCCGGCCAGGACAAGGACCAGCCAGATTATAATTTATATGCCTGTATGACAACAGGGGCCGATGGACGATATCTGTTTTCCACCGTTCGTCCCGCCCCCTATACAGTGCCGGATGATGGGCCGGTTGGCGCGTTGCTACATGCAACAGGCCGGCACCCCTGGCGCCCATCGCATTTGCATTTCATTGTGACATCCAGTGCGCATAAAACTCTGGTCACTGAGGTATTTCCAAGTGATGACCCCTATCTGGACCAAGATGCGGTCTTTGGCGTGCGCGAGAAGTTAATCATGGAATATGTGGAAAGCTCGGATATTCAGGGATTGCCAGACAATCTGGCGATAAAGCCTGAAATTAAAGCGCCATTCTACACGGTGGATTTTGACTTTGTTTTATCGTCAAAATGACCGACCTGTATTAGCCAGTTCATGCCGAACAAAGATGCTGGTGTTATTGTAGTGATGCAGCAGTAATTCCACCGCTTTATCGGCGTCCCGCGATAACACCGCATCACAAATAGAATTGTGCTCTTCGGCGACATCCCGTTTCGGATAGGCTTTTGCCCCCGATAATTGGCGATAACGGATATTCTGCTCATAAAGCTGGTCGCAAAATTTCAGCAGCAAATCAGACCCGCATTCAGAAATTAAGGTCATATGAAACAGCTTGTGTGCGGCCTCCCAGCTGGCATTTGCAACAAACTGGTTATCCGAGCGTGATCGCGGGATGCGCGATAGCCGATAATTGGCAAGGACCACTTTTTCCTCCCAGGCAGAGGATCCGTTGGCAATAGATTCTCGCAAGGCACGCTCTTCAAGCCAGCATCGTGTTTTCAGCAATTCGGCAAATTCTTCGGCGCTGACATCTGATACCCGAAAGCCCCGCTGGTCTATGCGCTCTACGAAATGATCAGATGTCAGCAGGCTCAGCGCTTCGCGGATAGGGCTGGTGCCAACATCATATTCTCGGCGCAACTCTTCAATTTTCAGCTTTCGGCCAGGTTCCAGATGTCCGGAAATAATATCCTTTTTTAATCTGGCATAGGCCTGGCTTGTCATCGACCCGGAGCCGTTATTCCCGGTTTCGTCTAGCCCCTCGGAATTATCGTTATTTTGCATGCTATTTAGTCTCTATCATGTCGTATTATCAGACAATTTTAAGCTCTCAATCAAAGCATATCACGAAATAGTGCAGATGGTATGCTAGAAGTAGCATGTTCGCCCAGAAATCTAATTATATAGATTTTTTTTTATATTTACATGATATATCGGTTTTTCTTGCGATTATTTTGGATATAGATAGACTAATCAAAGCTATAATAAATGGGGGAAAATTATGCGACTGGTTAGTTTTAAAGCTGATGATGGTGCTCGTATTGGTCTTGTCAAAGCCGATAAGGTTATTGATTTAACGTCGGTGGATAAAACAGCCCCGCGCGACATTCAAGCGGTCATTGCCAGCGGCGAGTTAGGCGCATTACAGGCAATCGCAGACAAAGCAAGCGATACTGATTTTCTGAATTTTGATACGCTTACCTTTAATATTCCAATTAGCGCGCCTGGCAAAATTCTCTGTCTGGGGCTGAATTATATGGAACATGTGAAGGAAGGCATATTTGAAAAGCAGCCTTTTCCAACAATTTTTATGCGCACCGCAACCTCTATGGTGGCGCATAAGGCGCCAGTAATCCGTCCGGTTAAATCGGAAACCCTGGATTTTGAAGCAGAGTTGGCGCTGATTGTTGGCAAAAAAGCGCGGCATTTAACAGCGGAAAATGCGCTGGATTATGTCGCCGGATATAGCTGTGCAAATGATGGCTCGGTGCGGGAATATCAGCGCCATACCATCCAGTGGACGATGGGCAAGAATTTTGACCAGACTGGCCCGCTTGGCCCGGTATTTGTGACCGCCGACGA
>JBMHCK010000063.1:0-3176 GCA_049889955.1 Puniceispirillaceae bacterium (SeqCode) | reverse complement strand
TCATTATGGGGCTCGTTGCTGAAATTCAGGCGGGAATTTGATCAATATGTCAATCTGCGCCCGGTGCGGCTGATGCCGGGGGTGCCTTCCCCTCTGGCGGGACGTCAGCCAGGCGATATTGATTTCTGGATTGTTCGCGAGAATACCGAAGGGGAATATAGCTCCATTGGCGGGCGCATGTTCCCGGATACAGAACGGGAATTTGTTGTCCAGGAAACCGTGATGACCCGCACCGGTGTGGATAGAATTTTAAAATATGCCTTTGAGCTGGCATCACGAAGAGAGGCAAAGCATCTGACCTCTGCGACCAAATCAAACGGCATTTCAATTTCCATGCCCTATTGGGATGAGCGGGTCGAGCAAATGTCCAAATCCTATCCGGATATTTTTGTGGATAAATATCATATTGATATTCTCACCGCCCATTTTGTTCTAAATCCGGATAAATTCGATGTGGTGGTCGCGTCTAACCTGTTTGGCGATATCTTATCTGATTTAGGTCCGGCCTGTACCGGCACGATTGGTATTGCGCCATCTGGCAATATCAACCCGGACGGGGATTTTCCTTCGCTGTTTGAACCTGTGCATGGCTCGGCACCTGATATTGCCGGGATGGGGATAGCCAATCCGGTTGGACAGGTCTGGGCCGGGGCAATGATGCTGGAACATCTGGGGCATAAACAGGCCGCAGATGCAATGGTCGAAGCGATTTCCGATACCTTGCAGGATAGCCGCCTGCGTACCCGTGATCTGGGCGGTGATGCCGATACGGTTACCTGTGGCAGGGCGATCGCCGAGCGCCTATCTTAAGGCCAGATACCGCAAGCCATAGTAAGGGGATACATGGCAGATTTTTTTACAGATTGAGTTTGGATAAGATGGCAGAAAAGACCCCAAAATCTGAATTTTCAGGCCCGGAATCTGAATTTTCAAATGGTCAGCGGCTAAAGGTCATTATCATTGCAGCGCTGGTCTCTGCGATGGGCTTTATTGACGCTACTGCCCTGAATGTCGCGTTGCCATTTATTCAATCCAGCCTCCAGGCTTCGGCAACTGATATTCACTGGGTGCTAGAAATCTATCTTCTATTTTTGTCAGCTTTGATGATGGCGGGCGGGGCGTTAGGGGACACGCTTGGTCGGCGCCGTCCCTTGCGCTGGGGAGTTATATTATTTGCGCTTACGTCGCTGGCTTGTGCGGTATCACCGTCTGCGGAGTGGCTGATATTTTTTCGGGCGATGCAGGGGATATCTGCTGCCCTGATGATCCCTGCCAGTCTTGCGCTGATTAATGCGGGTTTTTCCCCGGCGCAGCGCGGGGCGGCGATCGGCAGATGGTCAGCTATCGTTGCGTTGGCGATACCTATCGGGCCGCTGGTCGGCGGGCTGGCGGTCGATTATCTTTCCTGGCATTTTGTGTTTTTATTAAACCTGCCTATTTGTGTTTTGGTGTTGGGGATGCTGGCGACTCTGCCGCGCCCACCATTTGAGCCTGCCAGACCGTTACCGCTCGATATTTATGGCTCAATATTAATTACCTTGTCTCTGGGGTTGATTACCTATGGGCTGCTGGAAGCGGGCAGAGAGGGGTATTTCCATCCATTAGAGCTAGCGGTATTAGGCATAGGAACGGTGCTGCTGATCGGCTTTTTCTGGCTGGAGACGCGTATAAAGATGCCGATGCTGCCAACATTTTTGATGAAAGACAGGCGGTTTGTTCTGGTATCGGTGCAAACATTGGTGTTGTTTGCCGGATTTCAATCGGCGATGTATTTTCTCAGTTTTTTATATATCCAGTCCTTTGGCTATACCGCGCTTCAGGCAGGGGCCGCATCTCTGCCGATTTCGGTCATTGTATTTTTCATCTCGTCCCGTGCTGGACAGATGGCGACTCTTTATGGCCCGCGCCTGATCCTGTTTTTATCCGGGGCATTAATGGCAATATCGCTGTTCTGGTTAAGCTTTGCAGATGGTGATTATTGGCGTTCGGTATTTCCGGGCATGGTGGTGATGGGATTTGCTGTCGGCTTTTTTGCAGCGCCCCTGACAACGGTAGCTATGGCGGCAGCGGGGCCCGGGCGCGATGGGCTGGCGAGCGGGGTTAATAATGCGGTATCGCGCATTGGCCCGCTATTGGGGATTGCGGTTTTCGGCTATTGGATAGGCGGGGATTATGCGCAAAACCTGACAGCAGCGCTTGCCACTAGCGGGTTATCTGCTGAAAAACAGGCATTTCTGATTGAAAACAGGGCGATGATTGCAGCGGTCGCCTTGCCAGCGGAATGGCCGGCTGCTGAACAGGAAAATATTATGACCCTTATTCGCGGGCTGTTTGCACAATCTCTGCAGGAAACATTGCGGATCAGTGCGCTATTTGCCCTTTGTGCCGCCATTTTAGCCTTATTTTATCGTAAAGATGATGCTCGTTCGTAAATAGCTGGTTATAACAGGGTGTATTCCAACGCCAAGGAGAGATGATGCGCACCGATAATGCCCCCCTGACCACTACCCTGGAAGCGGTAATGTCAGACTATGATGGCCAATTGGCAAAGCTGGCACTTACCCAAAAAGATAGCCGCAATTTTCTGATTACCTGGCAGGTTGAGATGGAGGTGAAATCCCCCGGGAAACAGACATCTAATCAACAGGCATTCTTTGTCGCTGTGGCGGTTTGCTTTTCAACAGGTCAGGATGATGAGGTTCGCGATATTGCCGATCAGCTATGCCCAGCGGGCAAGACACCGATATTTGCCTTTATTCCGGCCTATAGCTTTGGCAGTAAGGATTTCGGTATTTTCATTGCCGAAAACAACCTAGGCGAGATTCTGGTGAATGGCCTGGTCAATGAGGTGATAGAGCAAGCTGGTATTGAAGAGGCGGTCACCAATCAAAACCCCAGTTAACCTATCGAGCCTGGCCAAAATTAAAGGCGAATTGCCAGCTTGTCCCATAGCCAGGCTGGCAAGGCCCATTTGAACAGTGCCGCCAATTTTGTGGCAGTGGTGATGCGGTACCGGACCCTGGGGCGTGCAGACAGGCAGGCATGTAACACCGCTTTTGTAACCGCTGCGGCGGGCAACTCAAATCGGTCTTTCGGGCTATTCTCCGGGGCGTTCAGGCGCGGGATAAGCTGGTTCTCATACAGGCTTTTAAGCGGCGAGGCTTGCCAATTTATCC
>JBMHCK010000062.1:0-2864 GCA_049889955.1 Puniceispirillaceae bacterium (SeqCode) | reverse complement strand
GTAGATGTTGCCCAGATTATTTTTGCAGATATTATTCTGTCTGGCGATAATGCGCTTGTAATCGGCATGGCGGCGGCCGGACTGTCTGCGAATTTGCGTAAACGCGCCATTTTCATTGGTATGGCCGTGGCAGCAGGTCTGCGCATTGTGTTTGCTGTTGTTGCTTCATATCTGCTGGCAATCAAAGGGATTTTGATAATTGGCGGGCTGTTGCTGGCATGGGTATGCTGGCGCTTTTATAATGATTTGCGTGAATTTAATGCCGCTGATGCTGACGCGCTGGAACAGCTTGAAGAATCAGAAGACGTGCCTGAAGAAGGCTCAAAAGACAAGCAGTTCACACGGGCGTTATTCACCATTCTGCTAGCCGATGTATCTATGTCAATTGACAATATTGTGGCGGTCGCCGCGATTGCCCGCGACAATACCCAGCTGCTGGTATTCGGGCTGGCACTGGCGATTGCCTTTATGGCGTTTTTTGCCTCAATCATTATGCGCATCATGCTGAAATTTAGGTGGCTCTCATATCTGGGACTGTTTTTCCTGATCTATCTGACAAGTATGATGCTGTATGACGGGGTGAGGGAATTTGGGTTGATTTAACCTCAAGGGGAGTATTCATTGCCGCGTGGCGGTAATACACAGATTTCAGGCGGTTGATAGATTGACCTGAAATAAAATGTGCCGGACCAATAAGATATGTAGACTGCCTTCGCTGCTTATCTCTGGCAACATTCTTTTTCGAAGGCTGAATAATGGCAAACAAGACTAGGGAGGAAATTATGTCTAGTTTAACCACATTTAGGAAAGGTCTAGCGGCAGCATGTGTTGGCGCATCGGTTCTGCTCGCTCCAGCGATGGCGCAGGCAAATAAGGTGAATATCAAAGTACAGGCAGTTATCGGTACGCAAACAACTGAAGTTAGAATGCTTAAAGATTTCATGGCTGACGTTACCGCTCTTACCGGCGGTGAAGTTACTTTTGAAGTGCTGCCAGCAGGTGCGGTTGTTGGCGTCAAAGAGACATTAGATGCTGTTGATTCAGGTCTCGTTGACGGTGGCTTTGCATGGACGCATTACTGGTCAGGCAAGCATCCTGCGGCCATGCTGTTTGGCTCACCTGTGGCTGGTGCCGGTGTTGGCATTGACAACATCGCATTTTTATCATGGTTCCAGTACGGTGGCGGCAAAGAGCTGTATGACCAACTTTGGGACGAGATGGGTGTTAATGTGAAAGGCTTCATGCTTCAGCCGGTGGGCCCAGAAGCCCTTGGTTGGTTTAAAGAGCCTATTAACTCAATGGAAGATTTTCGTAAATACAGATTCCGTACACCTCCTGGTCTGCCTGGTCAGACATATAAGGATATCGGTGTAGCTTCTGTTGCTATGGGCGGTGGTGACATTATGCCAGCGTTGGAAAAGGGTACAATCGACGCTGCGGAATGGTGCTGTCCAAAGCCTGATATGGATTTTGGTTTCCATAAAGTTATGAAGCATTATTATTTGCAAGGACTTCATCAGGTTGTTGTGAATGCAGACATGTATCTTAACAAAGATGTCTATAACTCTTTAACAGACCATCAGAAGAAAGCTTTCGAAGTGGCTGCAAATGCATCTCTTTCCAAAGGAATGTCAGCTCGTATTTATGATAATGGTAAAGCATTGCTTGAGTTGACTACCAAACATGGTGTTATCCTCCAAGATACTCCAGCAGACTATTTCACTGAATATATGAGTGCGGCCAACGCTTTGTTGGAGAAAAACTCCAAAGAAAACGCATTCTTTGCTGAAGTCTGGCAGTCACAGAAAGATTTTGCGCGTATCGCGGTTCCATTCTGGGCCGGTGCACAATCTTCAAATGCACAACTTGGCATGGCCTACGCCAACAGCTTGAAGTAGGCTCTCAATCTTTGATCTTTCCATGCCGTTTAAATGCGGTGTGGAGAGGTCTTTAGCATAATTTTTCTTATAAAATTTGATAAAAACCAAATAATCGAACCATTGTTAGCCTGATATCAAGCATGTCAGGCTGACCGGCATCCCTGATGCGAACAAAAAGAGGCGGGAAATGGCACAAGACCCAGAAATGGATAAGTTGGATATTACCGATGAATTGATTGCTGAGAGGCGGTCACATGCTCCTGGTGAAACACCAGAGGATATGCATCCTGTATCTCGTAAAATCATTGGCAATATAGATATTTTTAGCAATTGGGTAGGTAAGATAACTTGTTTCATGCTCCTGCCAGTGATGTTCTCTATGGTGTATGAAGTAGTGGCCCGTAAACTATTTATCGCGCCTACTGACTGGGCATACGATACTAGCCGTATGCTTGCTGGAGCAATGTTTATGATGGGCGCTGGCTACGCACTAATGCGTGGCGTGCATATCCGTGCAGATTTCCTGTTCAGGACCTGGAAGCCTGTCAATCAGGCACGTGTTGATGCTGTTTTATATCTGTTATTCTATTTTCCTGCGATGTTGTTCTTCTTCTGGCTATCAACTGAGTATACTTATAAAAGTTGGGTCACTTGGGAACGGTCTATGGACACAGCACTAATGGCACCGCTTGCCCCTGCCAGAACGGCAATGCCCCTTGGAGCCTTGTTCCTAATTTTGCAGGGTATAGCCGAATTGCTGAGGTGTCGGTATGAGCTTGATAGTCAATGGCGGCGTTGGTTGGACCGGCTCTTGCCTCTTTATTTAATTATTTTGGCGTCTATCTTTTTGGAAACTTTTTTCCCCAATATTTTGCCGTTAGGAGACGTATTAGAGGGTGGTTTCAAAGGAGCCTTTGGTGTATCTGCCACGATGATTGGAGCCATAATGATTGCGGTAATGCTTGCCGCTATTTTTGTTGGGTT
>JBMHCK010000061.1:0-5494 GCA_049889955.1 Puniceispirillaceae bacterium (SeqCode) | reverse complement strand
TGCCTGAACGGTTCCAATGAAAATGACCATGCTAAACATGTTAGAGATTTTACGCAAAGAATGCGGGAGATCGTAACGCCTGAAAATCTCAAAATGCAGCTATCACAAGAACCTCGCGCCTTTTTTACGGACCGCGAATTTATTCATCTTTTTAGGCGTCAACACTCGATAGGTGTTATTTGGAAACAATATATTTCTTCATCCCGTGATGAGCTTATGAATCAGGCCATATTCGTAGAAAGAAATGAAAAAATCCTGATTGATCATTGCATGATTTGTTAGGCCCATGAAACCTGCTGGAGATAGGAATAAAATTGGATGACGTACTCTCTTGAATGGGTCTGAAAACAAATTCCAAACCCTCAAAAAAAGATATAAAATCAGAAATGTCAAAAAATAGCCAGGTTAGGAATATTGTTATGCCCCCGCAAATAACCGCTATTGATCACCTGGTGTTGAGCGCTGGTGATATCGATAAAACCGTTCATTTTTACTGTGATATTCTGGGCATGTCGCTATCGCGTTTCACGCCGGCTGGCGGCGGGGCAGAGCGGCTTGCCTTATGCTTTGGCCAGCAGAAAATCAATCTGCATGATGCAGCTGCCCCCTATCGCCCGCATGCTAGAATGCCAGTCGCAGGGGCGGTCGATATCTGTTTGCTGACGGATACGCGCCTAGAGGAATGGCAAACCCATCTGGCGGCCCACAACATAGAGGTTGAAGAGGGGCCCGTGCCGCGTTCCGGGGCGATAGGGACAATCCTGTCCTTATATCTACGCGATCCAGATGGTAATTTGGTCGAAATTGCTTACCCCTCTTGATGCCGGCCGTCGGACATGGCTAAATCATGCCGGAAATAAAAAGGGGACAGCTTCTTATGAAGGCATATGCAAAATATCTGGAATGGTTTGGGGTTGGCACAGCGATTATCTATTCGCTGTTGGTTGCTTCAAATACCGGCTCAGAGTTTTTAGGCTTCACGCTATTATTGTTATCGGCTATCGCTATCGGTTTATGGGCCTGGACCGGCCAGCATAGGGGCATTTTGCTGTTGCAGTTTTTCTATGCGGCGGCAGGGCTTATAGGTATGTTTAGATGGTTTTAGGTTTCTCTGGCCTATAGGCTAGGGGAGCAGCGCCAGGGAGGGGCTAATGTCGTTAAGCTATGTCTATCTGATTGTGGCGATTTTTCTGGAAGTGACGGGCACGATGTTATTGCCTGTTTCTGCCAATTTTACGCGGTTTTGGCCGACCTTGACGCTGGCGGTGTGCTATATGGCGGCGTTCTGGCTATTGACCTTTGCTATTCGTACCATTCCAATCTCGATTGTCTATGCAACCTGGAGCGGGCTAGGCGTGTTTACCATTGCCATTCTGGGCGCGCTGATTTTCAAACAGACGCTTGGCTGGCCTGCTATTCTTGGCCTATTCCTTATTGTTATTGGCGTTATATTGGTCAATCTGTATAGCGCGCCACATCCATAGTTAGGAAAATATCTATGAGTGTAAATTTTATCCCCTTTTTGCATGCCCCTCTGGTGATACAGTTTCATTTATTAGTGGCCTTTGTCGCGATTGCAGGCGGGGCGGTGCAATTTATCCTGAAAAAAGGGACAATCTGCCATAAGATTATTGGCAGGCTTTGGGTGGTGGCCATGGGTCTGGTTGCGGTATCTGGTCTGTTTATTCATGAAATCCAAATGTTCGGCGTATTTAGCCCGATCCATTTTTTGTCTCTGATGACGCTGTTTTTCCT
The DNA here is from genome assembly GCA_049889955.1 of Puniceispirillaceae bacterium (SeqCode). Classification (GTDB taxonomy): domain Bacteria; phylum Pseudomonadota; class Alphaproteobacteria; order Puniceispirillales; family Puniceispirillaceae; genus JADHLI01. The sequence continues at coordinate 3,739 of JBMHCK010000061.1, read as the reverse complement.
GTATCTGGGCGTGCAGGCGGCTCGGAAAAAGCAGATAAAAAAGCATCAAAGAATCATGAGCTATACCTATTTTCTGGGGCTAATTATCACCGGATTTTTTACCCTATGGCCTGGCCGGCTGTTGCATCAAATTTTTGTAGCTGGTGGCAGCGCGTCATAACGCGTATGTGCGGGCTGATTTATCGCTTTACAGCGCGGTTTTTTTCCGAAAATCTCTTTACAGGAAACGCCACAATAATGGGCATGGAAAACAGGCAGGAGGGTAAGCGATGCTAACACCAGATTTTGACACTTACGAAATGCGGACAATCTCTGATGTGCAGGTAACCGCGCTTGGCCTGACGGTGCGCTATGCGGATGGGGAGATAAGTCACCATCTGGCGGCTGATTTGCGCGAACATTGCCCGCAGCCGCATACCACCCATCCTGTTACTAGAGAAACTCTGCTCTCGCCTCTAGATGTGCCAGATGGTTTTCATATCACCCATGCCGCGCTGGATGATAGTGGCATGGTGGCGATAGAATGGTCCGAAAAAATCAGCCCGGGCGAGGACGCGCACTCTCTGTTTCATCCAGGCTGGTTGTATCAAACAGGCTGCTCTGCGGATACAGATTTCGGTGTGGATTTATCCTGCCAGCTGTGGAATGCCGCTGATTTTGAGGGGTTCCCGATCCTGGATGGCGCTGCGGTTCTGGCAGATGAAGAGGCATTTTTTGCCTTTCTTGCCCAATTTATCCGCACCGGGGCAGTGATTATAAGGGGGCTGCCGCAAACCCCGGATATGATTGAAAAATTGCCACAGAAAATAGGCGTTATCCGCACCTCTAATTTTGGTCATATTTTTGAGGTGAAGATAAAGCCGGATGCAGATTCCAATGCCTATACCGGCGAAGAATTGCTGGCCCATACCGACCTTGCAACACGCGAATATATGCCTGGTCTGCAGTTTCTGTTCTGCTTGCAAAATGACGCTGATGGCGGGTTTTCAACACTGGCAGATGGTTTCGCCATTGCCGAGCATATCAAACAGACAGACCCCGATGCCTATCAATTGCTAGCCAGCCAGCCTATTGATTTTGTGAATAAGGCAAAAACCTCTGATTACCGTATGCAGGTACCGCTATTTCATTGTGATGCATCTGGCGCGCTGGATGAGGTGCGCTGGACCAGCTGGTTGCGAGCGCCCTTGCGCGGTGAGCTGACAGAAATGGCCGCTATCTACAAGGCCCAAAAGCTGGCCTACCAGCTAGGCAATAGCGATATGTTCAAGGCACAATTCAAGCTGCAAGCAGGGGATATGATGTGTTTTGACAATAGGCGGGTTTTACATGGGCGCACGTCGTTTGACCCGAATAGTGGCGGGCGGTGGTTGCGCGGCTGTTATATGGAACGCGAGGAATTATGGTCTGGCCTGCGCCTATCTGCACGGCGGCGGCGGCAAGCTGGGCTTGGCTAGGGTTTTGCGAGGGTCCTTTCACTATTCAAGCGGTAATTTTTGACCATGTTTCAGGGCAAGAAAGCGACTATCTTCAATGCCGGCATTACGCATCGCCTCTCTCAGGCGCAGGGGCGGCTCATCCATAGGCTCCAACGTTAGCTTAAACGTACCCCAATGCACCGCTACCGCCTGTTTTGGCATCATATCGGTGAAAATCTGCACGGCTTCTTCTGGATTTACATGCGAGGCTTTCATGAAATCTCGCGGATCATAAGCGCCAATAGGAATAGCGGCTAGATCCGGCTGGCCCAGCCGTTTACGGGTTTCCGCGAAATCAGAAGAATAGCCGGTATCGCCAGCAAAATAGAAACGGAAATCTGGCCATTCTACCATCCATCCAGCCCATAGGGTGTGATTGCGGTCAAAGCCCCTTCTGGAGGACCAATGCTGAACAGGCGTAGCGGTAAATTTGATATTATTGTGGGTTGCAGACTGCCACCAATCCAGTTCTGTAATCCGGGTTATGCCAGCTTTTTTCAATAATTCTGCCAGACCTAGAGGCACAAAATAATGGATATCTGGTTGTAATTTTCTCAAGGCTTTCAGGCTAGGCAGGCTGAGATGATCATAGTGATTATGTGAGATGATAACCGCTTCTATTGGCGGCAACTCGGCTAGCGTCAAGGCTGGCGGGGCAGCGCGTTTCGGGCCAATAAAGCTAAAGGGTGAGGCGCGGCCCAGAAATATAGGATCGCTCAGAATATGCTGGCCGTCAATGCTGACCAGCAAGGTAGAATGCCCGATCCAGGTTACTTGGCGACCGGTTGGGCTGTCAGGCTGGGCAGAGGGGTCTAGAACGTCAAACCCGTTTTCTTCTAGCGGATCTTTATCGCGCGTGAAAAAGGCTGTTGCCATCTTGAATAGCTGACCAGGTGTTTTTCTGTTTTCGCTGCCATCGCTATTGTGAAACCGTCCTGTTTCCGGGTCATAATTTTCAGATTTCAACATCGCATCACTTTCAGAATTTTGCAGGATACTGCAAGAGGTCAATAAGGATATACACATCGCAAGCAAGGTGATTCTGGCAACAGATAGCATAGGGTCCACTCGTCAGGGATAGGGCAGAAAGGTTAATTTACCAAAGATATATCTTTTTAAATGAATTTAATAAAGAAGCGTATATGATGGCAGGGTTGCACAAAGCCCAGATACTAAAATAAAGCGTGTCTGACTATCAATTAAAGAGGTTATCGCCTGGTTTGTGTAGTCCTCTATTGCGCAGGTAAGAGCCAAATTATGCCCCTTAAGGATACAGAAACCAAGAAGACACATACCAAACCCCATCAGGGCTGGTTTGCGCGGCAGGAAAAGGGCGGGATTTATGCCGCGCTAATTTGGTCTCTGGCGGCCATTTCCTTTGGCTATGCGTTTTTTCACCGTGTGGCACCATCGGTAATGGTTTCGGATTTGATGACAGAATTTGCCATAGGCGGGGCGATGCTGGGCGTTTTGTCTGCTTTGTATTTTTACCCCTATGTGTTGTTGCAAATTCCGCTTGGCGCTTTACTGGAAACTATTGGGGCGCGGCTGTTGCTGACATTGGCGCTGTCTGCTGCCGGGGCAGGCTCTATTATCTTTGGTCTGGCGGACCATCTTTATCTGGCATATTTTGGCCGCATCCTTATCGGGGTGGGATGCGGGGTTGGATTTCTAGGCTCTCTGGCGCTGGCCTCGCGCTGGTTTTCACCATCCCGATTCGGGTTTTTGGCTGGATTGACCATGTTTATTGGCATGGGTAGCGGCATGCTGGCACAAGGACCGCTTGCGCTATTTGTTGAAAATTATGGTTGGCGCAGCAGCTTGTTCATGCTGGGGGCGTTTGGCTTTTTATTGGCGGCAACGATCTTTGTTTTGGTGCGAAATGCGCCAGCTAGCGCTGCTATTATCGCTACTGAAAAATCAGGCAGGCTACCCTTATTAACAGTGTTAAGACAGGCCGCTGCTACGTTAGAGGTTTGGAAAATAGCGTTGATAGCAGCAACCATGTCCGGGCCTATGCTGGTGCTGGGCGGGTTATGGGGTACGCCCTATATGATGAGTGCCTATCAGCTCAACCGTCCTGAAGCGGCGTTTCTGGTTTCGCTGTTGCTGTTGGGATGGGCGTTTGGCGCGCCTGCTGGTGGCTGGCTTTCTGATCGTTTGGGAAAAAGGCGGCCAATATTAATCTCTGGCTCGGCTATCCTGTGCCTTTCGCTGGCAGCGTTAATTTTCATCTCTGGCCTGCCTTTGATATTATCGGT
>JBMHCK010000060.1:0-4280 GCA_049889955.1 Puniceispirillaceae bacterium (SeqCode) | reverse complement strand
ACCTGTTACGAGATGCTGCATGATTGGGCCCTTAGATGTAGCCAGCGCACAAGTTTAACCACCGACCAGCTGATCGCCAATAGGGGGAAATCGCGGCGCAAGGGCATTGTGCTTGGCCTGAGCGAGGCGGCAGATGCCGAGCCAGAGATTCTGTCAAAATATCGCGGCAAACCACCGCCCCGCCCACAAGGATAAGCTCGGCTAGGCTAGGCAGGCGCTTTTGCCAGTCAGGCTACCAGGCAAGCAATCCAAGCGTGATAACCGGAAAGGCCAGCAGCAACATAACCCGTGTAAGGTCTGAAGCAACAAAGAATAAAACCGCCTTATAGGTATCTTGAATGCGCGTTTTTTTATCCATCGCATTCAAAATAAATAAATTCATACCCACTGGCGGGGTGATAAGCCCAACCTCTACCACAATCAAAACCAGCACCCCGAACCAGATCGCCAGCTGTTCTGTGTTCAGCCGGTTGAGGGCGCCTTTACTGACCCCTCTTAGCTCTAGCGCTTTTATCTGCTCGCGGGTTAATTCCAGGCCATTAGCCAGGCTGGCTTTGACGCTTTCAAGCATTTCCGGGGCCAGTTGCACGCCCGCTGCAAGCGCTTCTGTCGCGCGGTAGGCATGTAATTCTGCCAGCGTAACAAAGGTGAAATCAAGCTCCATCACAACGGGCCAGAAAATCGGTATGGTCAGTAAAATCATCGACAGGCTATCCATAAAACAGCCCAGAATCAGATAAAAACAAATGATGAAAATCAATATGGTAAAGGGGCTGAACCCTTGCGTGCCAACCCATATGCCGATTTCCTGTGGCACTTGGGTAAGGGCCAGAAACCCATTATAAAAGGCTGCTCCCAGCATGATGAAAAAAATCATGGCGGTAGATTGGCCAGTTGCGAAAAAACAATCCGCCAGCGCTGACCGGGTTAGCTTGCCTGAAAAATAGGCCATTAATCCTGTGCCAAAGGCGCCGATTGCGGCAGCTTCGGTAGGGGTGAACCAGCCTAGATAAATGCCGCCCACAACCAATAAAAACAGGGTCAGAACCGGCCATACATCCAGCATGGCCCGCAGCCGTGCCGCATAGGGGCGCGGCGTTTGCAGACCAGCAGATTGCGGATAGATGCGAACATAAATCGCGATAACCAGCATATAGCCAGCTGCCGCCATCAGACCCGGAATAAGGGCCGCTAAAAACAGCTTGGCGATATTTTGCTCGGTTAAAATCGCATAAATAACCAGCACAACCGAAGGCGGTATTAAAATGCCAAGCGTGCCGCCAGCAGCCAATGTGGCAGTGGAAAATCCGCCAGCATAGCCAAGACGTTTCATTTCCGGCATGGCAACCTTGCTCATCGTGGCAGCGGTCGCCAGAGACGAGCCACAAATTGCGCCAAATCCTGCACAGGCGCCAACCGCCGCCATGGCAACCCCGCCCTTGCGATGGCCTAGCCAGCTTTCGGCTGCATTAAACAGCGCTTTGCTCATCCCGCCAAGCGTTGCAAAATGCCCCATCAGTAAAAACATTGGCACTATCGATAAAGAATAATTTGAAAAGGTAGAAAAGCTTTCATGCCGCAACCGTCCAAACGCCACCGCAGTATCGCCTGTAACCAGCACCATGCCAATCAGGCCGGTTACCAACATTGCCAGCCCGATAGGAACGCGCAGGAATATCAATAACAGCAATACAGGAAAAGAGGCGATGCCAAGCCCGATATCAGTCATGGCTTGCCATCCTGTTCCCGCAATTTATTTGGCCAGCCAAAAAATTGTTCCATACAGCGATAATAGGCGACAGCGAGCGCAACAAAGGCCGCAGCATAGGCCATTAACAGGGCAGCTGCATAGCCATACCAAACAGGCATTTCTAACAGCGACGTGGTTTCATGGCTGCGATATTTATCCCCCAGCCCATTCCCCAACTGCCAGGCAATAAGAATAAGGGCAAGGGCAAAGCCGCTCTCGGCGATGCAGATAAGGATGGCACGGATCTTTCTTGGCAGCCGGTCGGTAAAGATATTTACAGACGCATGCCCAGACTGTAGCTGGCATAAGGGCAGAAAGGCAAATATAACACAGGCCATTCCGGCTTCCAGCAACTCGTAATCGCCTGTGATAGGCCCGATACCTGTTTCTATCAGGCGATTTGCCAGGCCAGGCACGGCCATCTGAACCCCATCCAGATGCAGAAAACTGTTCAGCATACGCCCCGCTACAGACAGGCAGGTCAACACCGTTAGCCCGACCAGAATCGTACCGCCTATCAGGCTGGTTATTCGTGAAATACTTCTGACTAAACTGGTCATAGGCAGATTAACCCATCTAAAAGCACAGGCATTTGCAAAAAATCTGGCTAGCCTATCTGCTTGTGTAAAAAGGCTCAGCCACCTAGTGTGCGGATACAGCTATCCTGGCTAGCACGCGCCTCGTCAACCAGGGCGGCCCCATCCAGACCTTTTTCATTCATATCTGCAATCCAGCGCTGATAGATAGGCTGAACAGTTTCCTGCCATTGTGCCACCTTATCGCCGCGAAGCGTGATGATATTATTACCATTATCAATCGCCAGTTGGCGGGCAGGCCCATCTTGACCAGACTGGGTGCGACCAGCAAATACCGAAAATTCCATTCCGGAATTTTTATCAATAACCGCCTGTAGATCTGCTGGCAGGCTAGCATATTTTTCCTTATTCATCGCCATAATAAAGGTCAGGGTATACAAAGCAGCCCCTTCAAATTCGGTATGGTTTTCTACCAGATCAGGTACCTTTAGCGAGGTGGTGACTTCCCACGGGATAGTCGTGCCGTTCAAAACCCCTTTGGCCAGGCTTTCCGGTACCGCGGGAACCGGCATGCCCACAGGGGTGGCACCTACCTGTTCTAGCAGCTGGTTTACCACGCGCGAGCCACCACGGATTTTCATCCCTTTCAGATCGGCAATTTCCTCTACCGGGTCTTCGGTATGAATAACGCCCGGCCCATGCACCCAAGTGCCCAGAATATGCATATCGGCAAATTCTGTATCTTTCATATGTTTTTCAAACATCGTCCAAAAGGCACAGGAAAGCGCACCGACATCTTTCATCATAAAGGGCAGCTCGAACACTTCGGTAGAAGGGAAACGCCCCGGCGTATAGCCCACCACAGTCCAGATAATATCGGCAACACCATTTACCACCTGATCAACCAGCTCTGGCGGTCGCCCGCCCAATTGCATAGAAGGGTAGTGATCTATCTGGATTCTGCCGCCGGAATCCTGCTCAACTCTCTGCGCCCAAACATCCAGAACCAGTTTTGGGGCATTTGCATTTGCCGGCAAGAACTGGTGCATTTTCAGTGTAAAATCCTGTGCTAATGCGCCTGTCGGGTTGGCCAGGCCAATCCCTATTACGGCCATCGCGCCCAGAACAAAGTTAGACAGGAATATTTTTTTTGCGGTCATTTTCATCTGTGCCAAATTTTGAAATATCATTGTAAACGGTAGCCAAAGTGCTACCTGAAAAATACAAATATAGCAATAAAGTTATCTTCAGCGCTGACAGTTTTGACGCTAGCGATTATGCTAATCCGCAACCATATTATGCCAGAAACATCTATCTGTTCTGACCAGATATGTGAAAATCGATAGGCAGGTACAATAAATAAGAGGGAACGCTATGGATATTTCCGGACAAAAAGCGCTGGTAACAGGGGGCGCTAGCGGGCTGGGTGCGGCAACTGCCCGGCATCTGGCCGCGCAAGGCGCATCGGTAACCATTCTGGATTATGACGGGGACAAGGCCGCTGCGGTTGCTGGCGATATTGGCGGGCTTGGTCTGGCCTGTGATGTGCGTGATGAGGAACAGGTCGCGCAGTGTCTGGAAGCATCTATTACCCATTTTGGGCAGGCCCCCAGAATTGCTGTGAATTGTGCCGGCATCGCGGCAGGGGCGCGCGTTGTCGGGCGCGAAGGGAAGCTTTCTGTGGACCTGTTTCGGCAGGTTGTAAAAGTTAATCTGCTTGGCTCGTACCATGTGATAAGCCATTGCGCGAAAGAGATGATGGCACTGCCCGTACTGGACACAGGCGAGCGCGGCGTGATTATCAATACCGCCTCGGCCGCCTATGAAGATGGGCAAATCGGACAGGCTGCCTATGCGGCATCCAAAGGGGCGATTGCGTCCATGTGCCTGCCCGTTGCGCGCGAATTTGCCAAAACAGCTATTCGGGTGATGACGATTGCGCCTGGCCTGTTTCATACCCCGATGATGGAGGGGTTGCCCGAAGAAACTGTCGA
>JBMHCK010000059.1:0-2590 GCA_049889955.1 Puniceispirillaceae bacterium (SeqCode) | reverse complement strand
AGATCATGTGCATATGGTAGGGGCCAATGCAGATGAGCGCGCGCAATTTACCCGGCAAGCCGCTGCTGACTGGGAGCGCATCTTGCTAGGCCGCGCTGCAGAGCTGGCCTCTGGCGGGCGGTTTATCTGCATGAATTTTGGTATTGATGAGGAAGGGCGTCATCTGGGTCATACTGGCGGGATTACCATGTTCGATCGCTTTAACGCCCATTGGGCCGCCCTTCGTGATGCCGGGACGATCACGGCAGAGGAATATCTGCGCGCAACCTTTGCCCAGCATTATCGCACGGTAGAGGAATTCACCGCCCCGTTTGAGGATGAAAATTCAGCTATCTGTGCTGCGGGCTTAAAGCTGTTATCTGTCAATACGCGCTTAACCCCCTGCCCGTTTCGAGTAGCCTATGAGGCGTCACAGGAAAAGCCGGCAGCCGAAAGGATGACAGCTGCTGCATTTGCGGCCAGCCTTATCCCAACCATGCGCAGCTGGTCTGAAACAGTATTCCGCACCGCCCTTGAAGGGCGCCCGGAAGCAGAAATAGACCAGATAGTTGACCAATTCTATGCCGCCTATGAAGCCGAGATAGCCGCCAGCCCAGCCGGACATGCGATGGATTATATCCACATCATTCTGGAAATTGAAAAAACCTAAAGGTGCCAGCCGCTATCCATAGCTGGGATGCTGTCCTTTGGTGACAGGCAGATTATTTCTGCTGAATACGCCCTTCGGTAATCGGCGTGTAATTAGGCCGAGCGGCCAGATATCCCGCCACAACATCTGCCAGATCCGGGCCAAAATCATACACATCCTCTGCGGTGGCAAACATGCGATAGCCATCCCCGCCACCACGCACATAATTATTGGAAACCAGATAATATTGTGCCGCAGGATCAATAGGTAGCCAGGCGCCATTTTCGCTCACCATAACCGATTGGATACGCCCCTGATTTGGCGGGATAGTTGCATCAAAGGTAAAGGTCAATCCGGCTACTTGCGGGAACCGCCCTTTTACCTCCTCAATCTGCGAGACACCATTTTCCAGCGCGTCAATGACCGTCTGTCCAGACACCCGAAAGGTAGATGGCGTATTCTGGAATGGCAGCACGGTCAGGACCTCGCCCATGGTTACCGGACCGCTATCAATAGAGGCGCGCAAGCCCCCGCTATTGGCCAACGCAATGGTAACCCCCTGACCCGCCACCGCATCCAGCATCGCATCAGCCACCAGATTACCCATCTGACATTCCATCACTCTGCACACATTGCGATCGCCATTAATCGGCTGGCGGATAGTGGCCACCACTTTGTTGCGAATTTCATCCAGCGGTTTTGCCAATGTTGCCAGCCGCGCTACCACCGCTTTGTCTTCTTTGACCCAGGCATCCATGATGATAGGCTCACCACTGGCTGAAATAATCTCGCCAGCATCATCAAAGCGAACAGCTAGCTCACCTAAAAACTTGCCATAGGCATAGGCTTGTACAATAGCGGTCTTGCCTACCATCGTTGGATAGGGGCCTTTTGCATCACCTGAGCTGTTAGAAAGATAGGTATTGGTATGGCCACCCACGATCACATCCACACCTGTTGTCTGTTCCGCAACCTGTTTATCGACCTCATATCCGGAATGGGAAAGCACAATAATCTTGTTCACGCCTTGCGCGCCAAGCTTGTTCACCTGTGCCTGAACTGCGGGAACCGGATCGCTAAAGGTAATATTTTTACCCGGACTGGCCAGCTCATGGGTATCTTGCGGGGTCAGACCTATCAGGCCTATTTTCTGGCCGCCTACCTCTATGATGACAGATTTTTTAATGACCCCGCGCAAGGCTGGCTCTCTGGTGGCATCTGCATTTGACATCAAAACAGGGAACCGCACCGCATCCATAAACCCGCGCAAAACTTCCGGGCCATCATCAAATTCATGATTGCCAACAGTCATCGCATCATAGCCCAGCTTATTCATCATTTCCGCTGCGACTTTGCCCTTATAATAAGTGTAGTAAAGCGTGCCCTGAAACTGATCTCCCCCATCCAGCAACAGGCTGTTTCCGGCCCGCTCTCTGGCATCCTGAATAGCGGTGATCAGCCGGGCGGTACCGCCAAAACATTTACCCTCCAGATTATCTTCTGCCCCGCAGCCACTATCAAATCTGCTTATTGGCTCAAAGCGGGCGTGAAAATCATTTGTGTGCAGGATGGTCAAATCATAAACCGCCATCGCAGGGGGGGCTGTAAGCAGGGAAAAAGCTGTGAGAAAAGGAAAAAATCGCCTCATTGCTATGTCCTTTCCTGTAGCTTGAAAAACAAGCCTGTTGCATGGGTCTGGAAAATGAGGGTTGAAATTATAAAGAGATATATAGACAAGGCAAATAACAGTTCTGTGAACAGCCAATATTTTACAAAGATGGTTGTTTAGGATTACTATAGTTATCCAAACTGGCATGAGGTGCATTCCGAGCATGGCAAATCATTCAGACGCAAGAAAGAATCCGGCAACAGCCAGCCGTAACGCCCTCCAAGGGCTGTGGCATCATACCCCTGATTTGCCGCTAAATACCTCGCCTTATTTTATCGCCCCGCATAAGCTGA
>JBMHCK010000058.1:0-6695 GCA_049889955.1 Puniceispirillaceae bacterium (SeqCode) | reverse complement strand
TTGTGTTGCAAAACAGCAACTGGCCGATTGCCTGTCATCATTGTAACCAGCATTATTTTGCCCCTGTGGTAAGCGGGCCTGAAAAGCTGGTCCGGCAAAAGAAAATCACCTGTTCCGGCTGCAAAACAAAGACCGAGATTGATATTGATAAATTCGCGGCCGTTATTGCCTGTGAGGCCGCGCTTTACTGCCCGTCCTGTCACGATCTGCTGCCCCTACCCAAAAATACCGCACGCAAAAAAACATCTGCCATGCTTTTGCAGAACCTGATTGCAGATGAAACAAACGAGGCCAAGACAGCCTCATCTTCAGCAAAAACACCCCCGGCAAAAACACGCCCAGCCACAACACGCCATCATATTCTGCCAGGCTGGCGCAGTGCCCTGTTTTTGGTATTTGCTGGCTTTGTGTTAACCGCATTGGCAATGATGGCCGCCCAGGAAGGGCTGATAGATAGGGTATGGCTGGATAAATTGTTACTAGAACTTCCAGATAAGCAAGCGCTTACCACGACGCTGAATGCCTTGCTAGGCTAGTACCTCACCTTAGGAACTCAACCAACATTTTTGCTGGCCCAACATTTTACCTAGCCCAACATTTTGGCAATGGTTTTACTGGTATAATCTACCATCGGAATGATACGGGCATAATTCATATGACGCGGGCCAATAACCCCAACCGCACCGATAATCTTGCGCTCGCTATTATGATAGGGGGCCAAAACCATAGAACATCCGGTTTCAGAAAAAAGCTGGTTTTCTGAGCCGATAAAAATTTGCAGCCCATCTGCATTTAATACTGAATCCATCAGCTGGCCGGTATGGCCGCGCATTTCCAGCTTATCAAACAACACCCGCACCCGCGCAAGATCCTCGACCGCCCGCACATCTTCCAATAAATTAGACTGGCCATTCAGGATCAGCGCCGCATCCTGTGCATCTGCATGATCTGACCAAATCGCCACCCCTCTTTCAATCAAATCGCTGGTCAGATTATCCAGCTCAGCACGACAGATTTGTTTGTCCTGTTCCACAAGAGCGATAATCTCGCTTACTGATTTACCCTTATATTGACTGTTCATATAATTTGAGGCTTCGGTTATCACATGCGCTGGCAAGCCTGCGGGAAAGGCGATCATTCGGTTTTCCACATGACCATTTGAAAATACCAAAATCACCAGAATTCGATTGTCCTGTATCGGCACGAATTCAATATGATTAACACTGAGATCTTCGGTGGGAGTCATGACCAGCGATGCACATTTAGACAGGCCAGACAAAGCCAGGCTTGCCTTATCCAGCATTTGACTAACCGACAGCCCGTCAGAACGCTCTAGCGCATCAATCGAGCTATGCTCATCCAGGGCCAGACTTTCACGCACTTCCATCAGCCCATCTACAAACAGCCGAAGGCCAGCACGCGTCGGCACCCGCCCGGCAGACGTATGCGGAGAAAATAATAACCCGCTGCCCTCAAGCTCTGCCATAATTGCGCGCACCGAAGCTGAGGATAAATTAACATCGCTGGAGGCCGCAATCAGCCCAGAACCAACAGGCGACCCGGTTTGCAGATAATTTTTGACGATCTCGTTAAATATTTGCGTCGATCGCCTGGTCATTTCAGAGACAGGTGGGGAGACCATAAAGAATACCTTCATCAGAGCATATCTGTTATGATAATCACATGATCCTAAAGGATTGCAAAATTTTTTGAGAAGATTACCTCTTATAATAATCTGAAAAATTAGGTAAAAACGGCAGCCTAACCCTGCTAGAGGAGTTCATATATTCATGGCACTTACCCGTTCAGCCGGCCGCGCAGCAGAAGATATCCGCACCGTAACCATCCAGCCCCATTTTTCGCCCTATGCAGAAGGCTCTTGTCTGATCTGCGTTGGCAATACGCATGTAGTTTGTACCGCCTCGGTAGATGAAAAAGTGCCTCATTTTCTGCGAGGTACCGGAAAGGGCTGGGTGACAGCTGAATATGGCATGCTGCCCAGAGCCACTCATAGCCGAATGGATAGAGAAGCTGCACGCGGCAAACAATCCGGGCGTACCCAGGAGATTCAACGCCTGATCGGGCGCTCCTTGCGGGCAATTATTGACCTGGAAAAGCTTGGCGAGCGGCAGATTAAAGTAGATTGTGATGTGATTCGCGCCGATGGGGGTACCCGCACCGCCTCTATCACTGGCGCGTGGGTTGCGTTGTCCCTGGCGATAGAAGATTTGATGCAAAAGGGGCTGGTTACCGCGATGCCCCTGCGCGATCAGGTCGCGGCTATTTCCTGTGGCATTGTTGGCGGCCAGGTAATAGCCGATTTGGATTACACCGAAGATAGCAATGCCGAAACAGATGCAAATTTTGTGCTGACCGCAAGCGGCGGTATTGTAGAAATTCAGGGTACCGCAGAACAGCATCCTTTTTCCGAGGAACAGCTAATGCAGATGATGGGCCTGGCTAAAGCCGGCTGTCAGAATTTGTTTGCCCAACAGATGCAAGCGGCCCATACCGCAAAACCTTAAATCAGGCCGCTAACTATGATGCGTAAATTTAACCGTTCCGACAAGCTGGTGATCGCCAGTCATAATCAGGGTAAGGTCAGAGAAATTAGAGCCTTGCTTGAACCACTTCACATAGAGGTAGTGGGCGCTGGCGAGCTTGATTTGATAGAGCCAGAGGAAACCGGTGTTACCTTTATTGAAAATGCCGAATTAAAGGCAAAGCTGGCAGCGACAGCGGCAAATATGCCAGCCCTGTCAGATGATTCCGGATTTTGTGTTCAGGCACTAGGCGGGGCACCTGGAATTTATTCTGCCCGCTGGGCAGGTCCAGACAAGGATTTTGGTTATGCCATGGAACGGATCAGCACCGCCTTGCTGGCCTCAGGTTCAGCAAACCGTTCGTGTGAATTTGTCTGTGCGCTGAGCCTTGCCTGGCCAGATGGCCATTGCGAGAGCTTTGAAGGACGGATATCTGGTGAGCTTAGCTGGCCACCCCGCGGCGATAAGGGGTTTGGATATGACCCGATTTTCACGCCAACTGGTTTTGCCCAGACCTTTGGGGAAATGGACCCTGCCGAAAAACACGCGATGAGCCACCGCGCCATTGCGTTTAACCAGCTATTAGAGGCCTGTTTTATATCGTGACCCTACCCGTGCCGGCCATTAGCCTGTATGTGCATTGGCCTTTTTGCCTGGCAAAATGCCCCTATTGTGATTTTAACTCGCATGTGGCGCAGGATATTGACACCGCCCATTGGCAACGGGCCCTGGTAGGCGATCTGGAGCGGCAGGCACAAAAAGCTTATGAGCAGCTGGATATGCCGCAAGGCCAGCTATTTCTTTCCAGCATATTTTTTGGCGGCGGCACGCCTAGCTTGATGCCACCTGCGATTATCGCAGCCCTGCTGGATAAAGCGGCCAGCTTGTTTCAAGTGGCAACAGATATAGAAATTACTGCCGAGGCTAATCCGACCTCTGCTGAAACGGCCAAGCTGAAAGGGTTTCGCCAGGCTGGAATTAATCGTCTATCCCTTGGCATTCAAAGCTTGCGTAGCGAGGGTTTACATTTTTTAGGACGCGAGCATAGCGCAAAAGAAGCGCTGGATGCGCTTGAGCAAGCAGCCATTATTTTTCCGCGCTGGTCTGCTGATCTGATCTATGGGCTGCCAGAGCAAAGCCTGGAAGATTGGCATGCCCAGCTAGAGGAAATTAGCGCTTATGAGCCAGCCCATTTATCCTGTTATCAATTAACGATAGAGCCAGGCACTATCTTTCATAACTTGCATAAAAAAGGCGCCTTGCTGACCGCAGATGCAGATAAAGTTGCCGATTTATATCTGCATACAGAACAACAGCTGCAGGAAAAAGGCCTATGTGCTTATGAGGTGTCAAACTATGCAAAAGATGGACAGGCCTCACGACATAATGTGAATTACTGGCAGGCAGGCAATTGGCTGGGCATAGGCCCTGGCGCACATGGCCGGCTTACCACCAAACAGGGTCGCTATAACCGGATTAATCGGCGTAGCCCGTCAGGCTGGCTAGATGCAGCAGATACCGCAGGGGGCGGGCTGGACACAGAAGCGATAGAAACTCCGCAAGATTATTTCAACGAATATTGGATGATGGGGCTGCGGCTGGCAAATGGTGTAAAATGGCCACCGCCAGACCAATTTGGCGACAACCGCCTGACGCTTAATTCGAAATGGCTGGATGTGTTCATAAAAGAAGGATGGCTAGTTGCCAGTGATAGCCGGCTTGCCCCGACGCTTGAGGGGCGATTGCGCCTGGATACTATCCTTGGCCATTTGCTGGATTAAAACGCTACCAGCTTGTTATCAAGTAAGGTTCGGATTTCGTAAAAACGCTGATTCTGGCCATCCGGTAGTAAATTAAATCTGCCACTAAGGCCTTCAAACCCCTCAGTTCTTATCAAGCTGGCGCGCCAATCGATAGTTTGATTTTCAATTGCCTGATTATCAGTATCAGATTGTGCCCCCTGATGGGTAATCGCCACCAGCGCAAACGCATCAAACCCCAGCTTGACCAGATGGCTGGTTGGTTTGTCAAACAGGCTTTGATAGCGGTTTTCAAAATCTGTACTTGTTGGCAATAGGGCTTGCGTAATAAATGCCCCCTGCAAGGACGGTTCAGCCAGCAATTCTGGACGCGCCCACAAGTCTGTTCCTAGGAACATCACTCTGGATGGGTCCATATCATAATAGGAAAGTAGCGGGGCTACCCGTAAAATAAATTCAGGATTTCCAGCCAAAATCAGCGCATCATACGCTGGTTCAGGCAGCTCGGTATTATCAGAATCAGATTTCTGGTAGCGGGTAAAACGCTGTACAGCCTGGCTCAAACTGTCCTCTTCTGCCAACACCACTTGTGGCAGGGTGGTAACCTCTGCGGGGGTCAACCCAAAAGAGCCAAGCCTGTTTTGGGTATGGGATAACAACCTCTGCCCAAAGGTATCTTCAGACGCCAAAATAGCTATTTTATTCCGGTTTTGGGCAATAGCATGCCCCAATAAATGATCAATTTGCTGTTCAGGAAGATAGCCCAGAACCCACTGGCCAGGTGTGGCAGCCTGAATGTTATTAGAAAGGGAAATCGCCGGAATACCAGACGCGGCAAAAATAGTGCGAGCTTGCATCGCTGAACGGGTAAATAACGGGCCAATAACAATATCTATTTGTGCCTCTATCGCCGCACGGGCAGCTTCGGCTGCACGGCTACCCCCTGCTGTATCAAAATAAACCAGGGTTGCGTTTGGATCGGCAAGCTGAAACAGTGCCAATTCTGCCCCGCTGGCAATATCCCTGCCCAGCGCCGCATAGTCTCCAGTAAATGGCAGCATCAGGCCAATACGAAGCTGGCCATCTGTTTTTTCTTTTATTTTAAAAGGCTGCGGAGCTGTCGGTGCTTCTGGCTCTTTATTTTTTAACAGGCTAAGCGCGGCATTCAGCGCCTGCTGGGCCAGGGCTGCCCGCTTATCCCTGTCTGTGTTGATGCGGTTTGCCTGACCTGCGGATGCGGTTAACACCTCATCTGCGGGCGCGGGCGCATCTTGTGCCAGGTCATCTGTGGTTTCCAGCTGCGAGATAATATTGCCAACTATATCGGTGTTGGCCTCTGCCTGTTTTGGCTCCGGGGCCGGGCGGTTAACAGGTACGGTGGTTTGTATCTGGCTTGCTGGGCTAGCTGTTTGGGTACTGGCAGGCTGGCAGGCACTCAGCGCTAGGGCGGTTATCAGGCCAGCAAAAATAATCGGGATAACGCGGCTTTGCATAGGCCCCGGCAAACAGATTGGCAGACAAATTTGTTCTTTATATATCGGCTGTATCTCTGCCTTTTGTGATCTCGGCCCCAATTCTGGCCCTGATTTCACCGCTGATATCACCATAATAAGCTCGCTTACCTTCATCGTTATCTTATCGTTCTGGCGCTTTATTATTCTGTCTTTTCTGTTAGCAGACGGCCCTATATTTAGTGACCAATTATCTGGGGACCAGGTCGCCGCAAAAAAGGGATTTAACCGTACCGTTTACCATAATAACCCGTTATAGTGATGCCATGAAAGCGTGCAGAACTCAATCTCTGTCCAACGAACAGGCAGCTCTGTGCAGATTAGCCATATAAAGGCAGGCATATCGGGCTATCTTGCCAGCCATCCAGTGAGATATCGTTCCATAGAAATAAGGTCAAATTGTGCTGAAAATTGTATCTACACCTATTGGAAATTTAGGCGACCTCAGCCCACGGGCCGCCGAAGCCTTGCAACAGGTTGATATCATCGCCTGTGAAGATACCCGCACCACAAGAAAACTTATCACCCTATGCTCGCTGGATATTCGGGCCAAACTGGTTGCCTATCACGACCATAATGGCCATGAAATGCGGCCCCGATTATTATCTTCTATGCAAGCAGGTAAACAGGTTGCGCTGGTTAGTGATGCTGGCACGCCGCTTATTTCTGACCCGGGCTACAAGCTGGTTGCTGCCTGTCACAAGCAGGGGATCACTGTTACCGCTATTCCAGGTCCTGCGGCGCCCCTTATGGCGCTAACCATTTCCGGGTTGCCAACGGACCGTTTCACTTTTCAAGGGTTTGTGCCGCAAAAACAAACAGCCGCACGGGCGCAAATTACCGAATCTGCCAGCCTGACCATGACACAAATCTGGTTTGAG
>JBMHCK010000057.1:0-12321 GCA_049889955.1 Puniceispirillaceae bacterium (SeqCode) | reverse complement strand
AGAACGGCAAATGGGGCTGGTTTTCCAGTCCTATGCCCTGTTTCCGCATATGACCATTCATAAAAATGTGATGTTTGGGCTGCATAGTCAAACCAGGGCAGATATAGCGCGCGCAGATGCCTTGCTGGCGGAAATGGATTTGCTGGATTGCAAGGATAAATATCCGCATGAGTTATCTGGCGGGCAACAACAACGGGTAGCGTTGGCACGGGCGCTAGCCCCGTCGCCAAAGCTCATTCTGCTGGATGAGCCCTATTCTGGCCTAGATAGCCGTCTGCGCGAGCGGGTACGTGATCAGATGCTGCATGCATTGCGCCTGTCGGGTACCGCTGCCCTGATGGTTACCCATGATGCCGAAGAAGCCATGTTCATGTCAGGCCGCATCATTGTTTTGAAAGATGGTCATATGGTGCAGCAAGGGCGGCCGATTGACCTGTATTGCCGCCCCCAAAGCGCCTTTGTGGCGGAATTTTTTGGAGAGGTGAACCGAATTCCGGCGCTAGGTCATAATGGGCAGGTCAAAAGCCTGTTTGGGTCTCTAGACTGTGACACGGTTGAAGAGGGCGAAGAAGCGGTTATTGTTCTTCG
Source organism: Puniceispirillaceae bacterium (SeqCode) (assembly GCA_049889955.1). Lineage (GTDB taxonomy): Bacteria > Pseudomonadota > Alphaproteobacteria > Puniceispirillales > Puniceispirillaceae > JADHLI01. The sequence goes on along the minus strand of JBMHCK010000057.1, from coordinate 11,733 downwards.
CCATGAAGGGCTGCATGTGTCAATGGAAACCGCCAGTCAAAAGGCTGATGGGGTTGAGGCTATTGTTCAGGAAACGCATTTGCTTGGCCGCAGCTCGCTCTTGCATCTATCGGTACCGGAAACAGATGCCAGCAGAGAGCTGCATTTGCATGCACGTATACCCGGCTTAAATTCATTCGCACAAGGCGCGCGTGTTCGCCTGAGCATCGATCCGTCACAGGCATTTGTTTTTCCAGACAGAAAAAAACTTAAAAGTCCAAGCTAGCAGTTGCCGCAAGCCAAAGGCATGTTTATATTTGCTTAGCATTTAACTAGACCAGTATCCCACAAGATGATGGATTATCAGGGGCTGGCAAGACCGTAAGGGGATAGAAATGGGTTTCACTAGCATTTGGCACTGGATTATTGTCCTTGCCGTGGTTCTGATTTTATTTGCGCGGCCAGGTAAAATCTCTGGCATCATGGGTGATTTCGGCAAGGGGCTTCGTAGCTTCAAAGAAGGGGTAAAACCTGAGGAAGCTGCTGAGGAAGAGGCAGCAGTAGAGGAAGTTGAAGCTGCGCCGGCGCCAAAGAAAGTTGCCAAAAAGGCAGCCGCCAAAGCGCCAGCTAAGAAGGCAGCTAAAAAAACAGCCAAGAAATCAGCCCAGAAAACAGCTAAGAAAACAGCTGCTAAAAAGGCTGCCAAGAAAAAAGCCTAATAGGCACAGGATAAGCTAGCGAACGAGAGGGCCTGTTACCGGCTCTCTGGTTTTGCTTTTCCACATGGTGCAGCTTGGCTAGGTCTTTTTTCATCGTCTGGCGGCACCTGGCATTTCGGAGACAGTATGTTTGATTTTGGTTGGCAAGAATTTGTAATGGTTGCTTTCGTCCTGGTGTTGGTCGTTGGCCCAAAGGATCTGCCAAAAGTGTTGCGTGGCTTTACCAAATTCACCCGCCAGGCCCGGCAGATGGCACGCGAATTTACCCAAAGTCTGGAAGATGTGGGAGCCCATGATAATATCCGTGAGGTCAAATCCATGGTGGCTGACTTGAAATCTGGCAATCTGGAGGATATGGCGCGTATTGTTGATGATAAGGATGTCACCTCAGAGTTAGGCAAAATCAAAGATGATGTGGATATTACCTCCATTGGCAAAGAGGTAAAAGAGGTACAACGCGCAGGTGCAGAAGAGGCAAGCGTTCCCGTAACAGCCCAAAAAACCCCTGCTAAGAAAACAGCCCAGAAAATAGCTAAGAAAACAGCGTCACCAAAGAGCGCCGCCAAGAAAACCACTAAAAAGGCAGTTTCAACCAAATCAAACAAGGTGCAGGGCGCATAATGTCTGAAACAATAGACCCAAATGAAGGTTCTATGAGCCTGCTGGACCATCTGACCGAGTTACGAAATCGCATCGGTATCATTTTTATCGTCTTTGTGGTGATTTTTCTGGCCTGTTTCATTCGGCCTTTTGGTTCTGGTAGCCTGAATATAGCGGATCTGGCCTATCATTGGCTACAGGCCCCGCTTGCCGCCAGAGAAGAGGTCAGCCGGATGATCTTCACCGGCTTGCATGAAGGGTTCTTCACGCAAGTTAAAGTGGCCTTTTTTGTTTCTATCTGCGTAACCTTTCCGATAATTCTGTTGCAAGTTTGGCGCTTTATTGCCCCTGGATTATATAAAAACGAGCAACGCGCAATTTTCCCGTTTTTGGCGGCTACACCTGTCCTGTTCGCTATGGGCGCGCTGATGGTCTATTATCTGGTGATCCCGCTAGCTTGGGATTTTTTCCTGTCCTTTGAGGTGCAAGGCGGCGAGGGTGCGCTAGCTATCGAGGTTGAGCCGCGCATTTCAGAATATCTCAGCCTGGTCATGCGCCTGATGTTTGCCTTTGGTGTGTCATTTGAGCTGCCTGTATTGTTGTTATTGCTGGTCAAGGCCGGGTTAATGACGGCAGATGGGCTGGCGGCAAAGCGTAAATACGCTATTTTGCTGGCCTTTGTGGCTGCGGCTATTTTGACCCCGCCAGATGTTATCTCACAAGTATTGCTGGCGGTTCCAGTTATCCTGTTATATGAGCTGTCTATCCTTGGCGCGCGCCTGATTCAAAAAAAGCGGGACAAGGCTGATGATGACAGCGAAGACGCATAAATTACCCTGAATTTGTCAGGAAACACCCCGCTAGCAGGGCGGAAGTAAGGAGTTTTATTACTTATGCATGACATAAGAGCTATTCGTGAAAACCCAGAGCAATTTGACAAAGCAGCGCAACGGCGCGGGCTAGAGCCTGTTGCCGATACCATCCTTGCGCTGGATAAACAAAGACGTGAACTTCAAACCAGTTTGCAGGCAAAATTATCGCGCCGAAATGAAGCTAGCCGCGAGATTGGCCAGAAAAAAGCAGCTGGCGGCGATGCCGATGCGCTGCTCGCCGAAGTGGCCGCCATCAAAGAAGAAATTCCAGCATTGGAGACCAAAGAAGCTGAGCTGGAGCGCGAAATCAATACCCATCTTATCTCTATTCCGAATATCCTGGATGATGCGGTTCCAGATGGCGCGGATGAGCAAGATAATGAGCTGCTGCGGAGCGTTGGGGAAAAACCTGTTTTTTCATTTACGCCGCGCGATCATGTGGATATTGGCGAAGGGCTGGGGCAGATGGATTTTGCTGCAGCAGCCAAGCTTTCCGGGGCCAGATTTGTTGTCTTGCAAGGGCAGCTTGCCCGCCTGGAGCGCGCGCTTGCCGCCTTTATGCTGGATGTGCATACAAGTGAGCATGGCTATTTGGAAACATTACCGCCAGCCCTGGTGCGTACCCAAACCATGACCGGGACAGGCCAGCTACCGAAATTTGCTGATGATTTATTTCATACAACAGATGACAGATGGTTGATCCCGACCGCAGAAGTACCGCTAACCAATATGGTTTCAGATTCTATTGTACCACGCGATACCCTGCCTATGCGCCTGACCGCCTTTACCCCATGTTTCCGTGCCGAAGCCGGGTCCGCCGGTCGCGATACACGCGGGCTTATTCGCCAGCATCAATTTTCCAAGGTAGAGCTGGTATCTATTACAACGCCTGAATCATCAGAACAGGAATTAGCCCGCATGACCGGATGTGCGGAAACGATTCTGCAACGCCTTGGGCTAGCCTACCGCGTGTTACGTCTCTGTTCTGGGGATACAGGCTTTTCAGCCCAGCAAACATTGGATATTGAAGTATGGTTGCCTGGTCAGGATGATGGCAAAGGCATGTATAGAGAAATTTCTTCCTGTTCAAATTGTGGCCCGTTTCAGGCGCGCCGCATGAAAGCTCGCACCCGCAAAGATGGCGAAAAAGAAACAGAATTTCTGCATACGCTAAATGGTTCGGCACTGGCGGTTGGCCGTTGTATGATCGCGGTTTTGGAAAATGGCCAGCAAGAAGATGGCTCTGTTCTGCTGCCAGAAGTGCTGCATAGCTATATGGGATGTGATCGTCTGGTTCCAATTGCATAGGGTGGCTATTCTGGCTACTGGCAAAAATGGGTTCAAACAGGGCAGGGGAGAGGCCGGCTTGTGCGTATATTAATCACCAATGATGATGGTATTGATGCTGAAGGTTTAAATCTGTTAGAGGATTTAGCCCGTAATTTTTCAGATGATATAACTATTGTTGCCCCCGCCGCTAATCAGTCTGGTACCGGGCGTTCTATCAGCCTGCACCGCGATATTGATTTCCACCAGCGCAGCCCCAATCATTATTCCGTAGGTGGCACCCCTGCAGATTGCGTGATGCTGGCTTTGCATCTGTTATTTCCGGATAAAAAACCAGATCTGGTGCTGTCCGGTATCAATCATGGGATGAATGTTGCTGATGATATCGGCTATTCAGGCACAGTTGGCGCGGCTAAAGAGGCAGCAATAAATGGCATTGCCGGTATTGCCCTGTCTCAACGCTTTGCCCAGGGGCAGGCGGATTTCACCCCGGCAAAACACGCTGGCAAACAAGTACTGGAAACAGCATTGAAAATTGTTATGCCCGCCCGCAGCGTGTTGAATATCAATTTCCCGCCAGCCCAGTTAGGACCGGTAAAGGGGATGCGGGCAGCTAGCCTGGATTGTCATAAATTCTCGGACGAAGTGCTGCCTGGAGATGAGCCTGGAAGCTATCGTATCGGACCAATGGTGATGCGCGAGGATGTTGCCCCAAATACCGACCGATGGTGGCTGGATCAGGGCTATGTATCCTTCACCCCATTAAAGATGGATATGACAGCAACAAATTTGCTATCACAGATGCCAGATAGTGACCTATCGTCTGTATAAGCAAAACGAGCAAGTCTGTAATGTCTAATTTCCTGCCGCAAAAAGCAAAATTACTGATGGCCTTGCGGGCACAAGCTATCATGCAACCAGACATATTGGCCGCGATTGAAACATTGCCGCGCGAGCAGTTTATTCCAGAAAGCTTGCATAATCATGCGTATGAAAATGCCTCTCTGCCGATCGGGCATAAGCAAACCATAAGCCAGCCCTATATTGTTGCGCTCATGACGCAGTCTCTCGAGCTAAAAAAAACTCACCGGGTTCTGGAAATTGGTACAGGAAGCGGATATCAGGCAGCGATTTTATCTCGCTTATGTCGGCGCGTATATACGCTGGAGAGGTTGCGCCCGTTACTTGTTTCAGCGGAAAAAAGGTTGAAAGCTTTACAGATTTCAAACATTACCTATCGCCATGCAGATGGGGCAAAAGGGTGGCCAGAAGCCGCCCCTTTTGATCGTATCATTATTACCTGTCAGGTAGGCGAAATTCCATCAATCTTGCTGGATCAGCTGAAAATAGGGGGGATATTAATCGCCCCGGTTGGCCCATCTGGTAAAGAAGAGCTGGTTCGTGTAAAACGGGAAGCAGACGGGTTTGAACATGAAACGCTGATGCCAGTTCGGTTTGTCCCGATGTTATCTGGCACAGACAATTAATTATTTGAGAGGCAAAGAGTAACTATGCGAAACAAATTACAGCGTTTTTTTCAGTTTTCTTCTTTAGCGCCTCTTATGGTGCTTGTCGGTCTTGCAGCCTGCCAGACAAAATTGCCAGAACTGCCCTCTTTATCCCTGACACGCGATACACCGGCCCCAGTTGAAGAGGCCCCGCTTCGTGAGGCGCGGCAATTATTGCCAGCTTCAGGAATGGTAACGGTTAGTGAGGGGGATAGCATTTTCACCCTGGCAACGCGCTTTCAAATTACCCCGCAATCTATCATCAACGATAACCAGCTGGTGCCGCCTTTCACAATACAGCCAGGCGAGCAGTTAAAACTGTCACCAGCCCGCTATCATATTGTTGTTATTACAGATGATTTATACAGCCTGTCTCAGCGTTATGCTGTCAGCCAGGAACAATTGGCGTCCTTGAATGATTTGCAGGAACCCTATGAGCTGGTTGTCGGCCAACAATTACTGTTACCAGAACAACCAGATTTTTCTGTTCTGGATGTGGCAGGTATTGAGATTGAGGTCGTACCCGTCACCATTGTGACCCCCGCACCACAGGTGGTTGCAAAGCCTGCCGCACCAAAAGCCCCGCCCAAAAGCTTTGTTGCCCCGGCACTGGGTAATGCTGGCTTTACCTGGCCTGTAAAGGGTGAGATTCTGGCCGAGTTTGGACCTATGGAAAGAGGGGTGCATAATGACGGCGTCAATATCCGCGCATTGGAAGGCACCATTGTGACCACCTCTGCACCGGGAACTGTGGCCTTTGTTGGCACAGGGTTAAAGAGTTTTGGCAATCTGGTACTGGTAAAACATGAAGGAGGCTATATCACCGCCTATGCGCATCTGAACGATATACAGGTCGGGGAAGGGGATGTATTGGGCGTTGGCGCCACTATTGGTCAGGTTGGCATGACAGGCCGTGTCGATAGCCCGCAACTGCATTTTGAAATCCGCAAAAGCCGTACACCAATTAACCCCCGAGATATCATCTCTTAAACCGATATTATCTGTTTCATCGGGGATTAAATTTTTACCTCATGCTGCATAGCCAGATTGAGGATATATTGAAAGGCGGTTCGCCCGGAACGGTTGCCCCGCCCAATGGCCCAGGTCAGGCTGTCTTGACGCACTGCCTCAAAGGTGACGGGGATTTTGTAATACGCAATATACCATTTGATCATTGCCAGATAGGTATCCTGGTCAACATTATGAAAGCCAATCCACAACCCAAAACGGTCAGACAGCGAAATTTTCTCTTCTGCTGCCTCGGATCGGTTAATTGCTGTGGATTGTTCATTTTCGATCATTTGACGCGGCATTAAATGACGCCGGTTAGAGGTTGCATAAAAGACCAGATTACGCGGACGTCCCGATAGACCGCCCTCTAACACTGCCTTTAGCGATTTATAGCTGATATCATCCTGCTCAAATGCCAAATCATCGCAAAAGATAATATAGGCGCGATCAATGCGGGCAAGGCGTTCCATAACTTCGGGTAAATCGCCTAGATCTTCACGCTGAATTTCGACCAGTCCAATATCATAGCCTTCTTCTAGCAGATGCCCATGAATGGCCTTTAGTACCGAGGATTTTCCAGTACCACGCGCACCCCATAACAGTGCATTATTTGCACGCATACCTTTAGCAAAATATTCAGTATTTTCCAAAAGCTGTTGTTTTTGCTGGTCAATACCTTGCAAACTTTCCAAAGGCAGGCGCTGAATTTCAGTAACAGGATGAAAGTTTGATTTCTCAGAAACCCAGATATAGCCCTGATAAGAGGTTAAATCTATTTCGGCTGTTTTTGGCGGGGCCAGCCGTTCTAACGCTTCGGCAATACGGGTAAGAAGAACGGCATTTTCATCAGGTGCGGCCATCGTGACACTCATTTTCCCATCATTGAACTTGCCAGCACACAAATCAGTCACGCTTTGCTTCGCACAAGGTTGTTTATAGCCTGCACAAAAAAGCGCTGACCTCTGCCAGCGTTTACACTATAGCGAAGCGATAGCTAAACTCAATTACTTCCCACTTTTCAATTAAATTCAGAAGGCATTTTTTCAGATTTACTTACCCCTACATTCACCTGAGGCCTGCATTCCCATAAAGGTAGTGTTGCTATATCTGATTTGCGCCGCCCGACCTTATGCCGCCTGTCTTTCAGCTTTATCTGCCATATGGGAAACATTATTGGCATTTTGCTATGTTTTATGTTACCAAAACAGGGCTTTTCAAGCTGCCAGTTGAGCAGCTTTTTTACTATGGAGACTTCCTATTATGCTTATTAGTCCAGCTTTTGCCCAATCAGCCGATGGTGCGGGGGGGTTAACCTCGCTTCTGCCTTTCGTTCTGATATTTGTGGTGTTCTATTTCTTTTTAATCCGTCCACAACAAAAACGCGCCAAAGAACACCGGGAAATGGTGAATCAGCTAAGCCGCGGTGACAAGGTAATCACCTCAGGCGGTTTGGTTGGCAAGGTAGTAAAGGCGGTTGAGGGTCAGGAAACTGTTGAAGTTGAGATCGCCAAGGATGTTAAGGTAAATATCATGCGAACCATGATTGCGGATAAGCAGTCTAAAAATGATAAGCCGAAAAACGCGGCAGCAGCAGAAGAGCCAAAGGCAAAATCTGGCTTGGCCGGCCTGTTTGGCGGTAAAAAATAACAGCATGTCAAAAGGCGGCACCCGATAATCAGGTGCCGCTTTTTATGTGGTAATCTTTTCACGAGTTCATCTTATGCTTCAGTTTGAGACATGGAAAAAAGCAATCGTTTTATTGCTGGTGGCTATTGGCATTTTATATGCGTTGCCTAATCTGTTTAGCCGCGGAGACGATAAGGGCGGGCCCGCTTTTATTCCGGGGCAGGCGATTAATCTTGGCCTTGATTTGCAAGGGGGGTCGCATTTGCTGCTGCAGGCAGATTTAAATGCGGTCATCGCCGAGCGTATGGTCGGAGTACAGGAAAATCTGCGCCTGGCTTTTCGTGCTGAAAAAATAAGATTTAGAAACTTAAAGGCTGAAAAGGATTCCGTTAGCTTTGCTTTGCGGGATGCAGCTGGTGATAGTGTTATCGATGCCCAGGTTGAAACTATTTTGCGCGATTTGGGCCGTGATTTCGATGCTGTTCAATCTGGCCAATCTATGACTATTCGTTTTAACGAAGCTGGTTTGCAAAATCTGGCAAACCAGACAGTTGACCAGGCGATTGAGATTATTCGCCGCAGGCTGGATCCAGACGGCACCAAAGAGCCAGTGATTCAGCGTCAGGGTAAAGATCGGATATTGGTACAATTGCCAGGTGTTGATGATCCGGAACGGATAAAGCGGCTGATTGGCCGAACCGCCAGATTAACCTTTCAATTGGTGGATATGCGCAGTACCGCACAGGAAGCGCGTAGATCGGGGCGCGTGCCACCTGGCAGTATGTTGCTGGAAAGTGCCGAAGAGGGCGGGGCAGAATATCTTGTTGAAAAGCGGGTAATGGTCAGTGGCGAGTTGTTGGAAAATGCCTCTGCCGGCTTTGATCAAAATAATCGTCCTGCGGTGAATTTTCAGCTTAATGCAGAAGGCGGCAGACGCTTTGGCCGCGTTACCGGCGAGAATATAGGCCGGCCTTTCGCTATTGTTCTGGATGGCAAAGTGGTCTCCGCACCTGTTATTCAATCGCAAATCTTTGGTAGTGGTCAAATTACTGGAAATTTCAGCGTTGCCGAAACAAACGAGCTAGCCCTGATTTTGCGGGCAGGGGCGTTGCCGGCCCCGCTCATCATCCTGGAAGAGCGTTCGGTAGGGCCGGGGCTAGGCGCTGATTCTATCGCTGCTGGACAAATCGCGGCTGTGGTTGGGCTAGCGCTGGTGATTATCTATATGATGCTTAGCTATGGCTTGTTTGGTCTGTTTGCCGATATTGCGTTGACGGTGAATATTGTTCTTATTTTAGGAGCGTTATCCGCCCTGCAAGCCACCCTTACCTTGCCGGGTATTGCCGGAATTGTATTGACGATGGGGATGGCAGTGGATGCCAATGTCCTGGTTTTTGAGCGTATCCGAGAGGAATTGCGTGGTGGCAGGCGGGTTGCCCAGGCGATTGAAGCTGGCTATAGCCGCGCTCTATCTACCATTATCGATTCGAATCTGACCACATTATTTGCCGCCTTATTTTTGTTTGTGTTCGGTTCTGGCCCTATCAAGGGCTTTGCGGTAACGCTGTCTTTAGGGATCGCCACCTCAATGTTTACCGCATTGATGGTCACGCGGCTGTTAATCGTGGTGTGGGTGAATTCAAAACGCCCGAAAAAGCTGGAATTATAGAAGAGGGGATAGTGTTATGTTCAGATTAAAGCTGGTTCCTTCAACCCCATCTATATCCTTCCTGAAATTTATTCCGGCAGCAGCAGTTGCATCTATTACCGCTGTTGTGGCGTCTATTGTTCTGTTCTTTCTGGTTGGGTTGAATCTGGGGATTGATTTTCGCGGTGGTATCCTTATCGAAGCACAATCTGAAACCCCCGCAGATATTGGCGGCGTCAGGGGAGATTTGGAAAGTCTGGGTCTGGGGGATATTTCTATCCAGAGTTTCGGCACTGACCGTGATGTGCTTATTCGGGTACAAAAGCAGGAAGGCGATGAGCGCGCACAATTACAGGCAATCCAAAAGATTACAGCAGCGCTGGGTGGGGCTTATGATATCAGGCGCACCGAATTTGTTGGACCTACTGTTGGGGCAGAGCTGGCCGAAAAAGGGATGCTAGCCGTAGCCTGCGCGCTATTTGCCATCATGATTTATATCTGGTTCCGCTTTGAATGGCAGTTTTCAATCGCCGCCTTGCTGGCCCTTACCCATGATGTGTTTACCACGGTAGGGCTGTTTGCGCTGACCGGTTTTGAATTTAATCTAGCGACATTGGCCGCGATTTTGACAATCGCTGGCTATTCTATCAATGACACGGTAGTGGTGTTTGACCGGGTACGCGAGAATTTGCGTAAATATAAATCCTGGGATCAGGAAAAGATTTTAAATAAATCTCTCAATGAAACCCTGTCGCGGACCGTGATGACATCTGTAACTACCGCGATTGCGTTGATTGCGATTATTCTGTTTGGTGGTGCGGTGTTGCGTGATTTTGCGCTGGCCATGCTGTGGGGGGTTACTATCGGAACCTATTCTTCTATCTTTATCGCTGTAGGCCTTATTTCGCGTTTTGATTTAAAGCGCAGCGATGATGAAGATAATCAGGTGCCTACGCCAGAATATGAACGCTAGGCAGATAAATAGTGATGGCTGAAAACACCACTGATAAACATAACCCTCTGGTATCGGTTCAGGAATTTCCTGATGATGGCAAATTACAGATAATCCACAGCTATGGTGGCGGCCAGTTTCGGATAGCAGGTCAAACCTATCATGGGCCACAATTTGTTCTGCCGCGCCTGACGGTAGAGTGGCCTGTCACCGCTATCCAGGATATCAACACGCATGCTATCACCGCTATTCTGGAAGATAATAAGGCTAGCCATCTGCCAGAAGGGGATAACGGCCAGAAAACCGAGCTGGTTATTCTAGGGGTAGGAGAGCGTGCTGACAGCAACCTGCCAGAATTAGCTCGCGCCCTGAAGGAAATCGATATCCGCCTGGAAGTGATGACCACTGCCGCTGCCTGCCGAACCTGGAATGTGTTGCTAACCGAGGGGCGAGCTGCGGCCGTAGGGTTATTGCCCGTTGCCTAGGGCCCATCAGCTATGACAGGTAACTTATGACGCAACATAATAGCTGGAAAACATTGCGTGAAAACGCGCCCTTATTAAGCTACAGCTTGTTATTTCAACCGCCGAAAGATAGAGAATGTCTGGCAGATCTCTTATTGCTGGGGTTGGAGTTTGATTTTATCCTCGCCCAGGCTTCCGAGCCAATGTTGGCCCTTATCCGGCTGAAATGGTGGGAAGAACAGCTTGAGGCAGACGATTCTGGCAGCAGCTTGCCTTTGCTTGACCGGATATATGCCCATATCACGGCTGGACGCTTAGAAAAACAGGATATTCTTGCTGTGCTAGGCTGCTGGCAGGATTTTGCTGAATCTGCTGTGCCTGCCCATGAAAAAGGCCAGCGATGCTGGGCAGAATTACTGGCGCTGTCACTATCGCTATATGGACCATCAAATAAGGCGCTGGCCCGCCAGATTGGTAGCGCGCTTTATAACAGCCGTAATGGGCGCGAAGCTGGCCCGCTGCCAAACGCGCCAGCGATTTACACAGAATATGGAAAAGGGTCAGAATTTCTGATACTTCTGGCTTACCTCGCTAAACGTGATGGCAGCCAGGATATGACATCCGATCATTTGATCCTGTTCAAAATGTTGTGGCAGGTTCTGGCTAGGCCAGCTTAGCTTCTTCTGCTGGGGCAAAAATCGCCTCGATATCCATTTCATCATTACCTGACCAGCCTTGCATAGCGATAAGCGCACGCCGTGCAAACGCCGCTTTACGATCGCGCCCCTTCAGCTTTCGCTTGCCAGTTTTGTTATCGCTGGCTTCCAGTTCAGGGAATAGACCAAAATTAACATTCATTGGCTGAAAACTATCTGCCATTGCCCCACCAGTAATATGGGCCAAAAGCGCGCCATGTGCAGTTGTTAGCGGCGGCGCATCCCAGCTTGTTCCCAGAATTTCAGCAGCCGCCATGCGGCCAGCCATGCCGCCAATTGCGGCTGATTCCACATAGCCCTCAACGCCAGTAATCTGGCCAGCAAACCGCAAGCGTGGCATTTTCGACAAGC
>JBMHCK010000056.1:0-3024 GCA_049889955.1 Puniceispirillaceae bacterium (SeqCode) | reverse complement strand
GGTCAGCCCTTTGCCGTTTATGGGCTTTTTATCGGCATGCAAAGAAATGACTTTTTCATCCTGAGGATTAGCGTCATTAGCAGGGTCATTGCTAAAGCGCGATACTTCCTCACGTCTTTGCTCGAATCCATCCCGGCTACCTAAAATAGAGCGTAAACGGAAGATCAGAAATAAAGCGATCGCAGCGAATATCAGAATATCGATAAGGGGCATGGTAAAATCTATACTAAAGAGTTTCAGAACAAAGTTAAGCTTATGAGACTATGCCATAAAAACGCAAAGATTTGCATCCAAAAGAATGGCTTCCTATATGTTACCATATGGGGTGTGCATAATCAGATGCAAGCTGGAGACAAAAAATGCTATTTTATATCCTGATTTTCTTTGGCCTATATGGGTGGATTGAATTTGAGGCGCTTATCTATATCGGCAGTGAAATCGGCGGATTAGCCTCGTTTTTAGGTATTTTTGTCACTGCTTTTATCGGGATGTGGTTGCTGCGATCACAAGGGCGGGCAGTGCTGGCAAACTGGCAAAACAACCTGACCAGAGGCGAGCTGGAAGCAACCTCTCTGGCGAGCGGTTTATCGTTATTGCTAGGCGGATTGCTGATGTTGCTGCCTGGATATGTCACCGATGCGATAGGTATTTTATGTTTTGTGCCAGGTCTGCGCACTGTAATTGGCGGCATTATCCTGTCGCGTTTTCAGATAGCCAAAATGCCACATATATTTACCAGCGGCTTTTCCAGCAATTTTGCCCATGCCAAAACTTTTGATACTCACCAGGCCCACAATGCTGAACACACTGTTGATGATGATAGAGGCCCACGCCAAACTCCGCGGATGCGGCGACAAAGCAAGCTAGATGGCGATATTATTGAAGGGGATTTTGAGCAAAAAGATTAACAACTTATTAAAGGGGTACAGTTCTTTGTCTCCCTCGCTTGCTGCTAATCCTTAAGGCTGATAACAATACCCAAAATTGAACTTATTAACGTGGACGAAATATTATGGCGGAATCAAAAACCAAGGCAAAAGATAATGCAAAATCAGGCAAGGCGAAAGAAGCGCCAAAAGCGGACGCACCAAACGAAGACGCACAGCCTCCTGTGCAGCCGCAAGTGACCTTGCATACCCAATATGTAAAAGATTTATCCTTTGAAAGCCCATCCTCACCCGAGGTGTTTTTAAATCAGCCAGGGCAACCCAATGTTGAGGTGGCGGTCAATGTGGCGTCAACCGCGCTGCAAAACAACCATTTTGAAGTAGTACTTAAGATAGCAGCTACAGCTAAAACAGAAGATAAAACCATTTTCATGGTTGAGCTCAGCTATGGCGGTATTGCCTCTTCCAATGTAACTGATCAGAATATGCTGCATCCGTTAATTTCTATTGAGGGTCCGCGGTTGCTGTTCCCATTTGCGCGGGCAGTTGTTGCAAATGTCACACGCGAAGGGGGTTTCCTGCCACTTAACCTCAACCCGATTGATTTCCTGGCTCTGTACCAGCAAAACATGCAGCAAAGGCAACAGGCTGAAGCGAGAGCGGATAGCGAAAAAGCCGGCAGCTAGTCTTATCCATTAAAGGGTCGGGATTTAATCTCGGTCTTTTTCGGAAAGCGGGGTTGGTTGACGCCAAATAGGGTCGCGCATTTTATCCAGCAAGGCATGATGCGCGGCCAACTCATCTTTGTTTGGGGCAAACTGGCGGGCTGGGCGAATAGGCCGATCCGAAATTTCAAACCCGGATAAATTAACGTTTTCACCCTCGTTATTTTTACCAGCATCAGAGGTGTCCACCACCTCTTCCTGTAGCGCAAGGCCAGGTTGTTTGCCGCCTTGAAGTTCTACAAACACCCCGGCCAGCAAATCTGCATCTATGAGCGCGCCATGCAAATCGCGGTGACTATTATCAATTTGAAAGCGCCGGCATAGCGCATCAAGGCTGGCCTGTGCGCCGGGGAATTTTTGCCGTGCGAGGGCAAGCGTATCTGTTACTCTGGATTCTTGCAAAAGAGGCCTGTGACACTTTTCAAGCTCGGCATTTAAAAAGCCAACATCAAAAGGGGCATTGTGAATCACCAGCATATCCGTGCCGACAAATTCTAGAAATGCATCTGCCACCTCGCTAAAAACAGGCTTATCCTGTAAAAATTCGCCGCTGATTCCATGGACCGCCTGCGCGCCTTCATCTATCTCGCGTTCCGGATTTATATATAGATGCAGTTTTTCGCCGGTAAGCGAATAATTGATCATTTCCACCGCGCCAATTTCGATAATCCGGTGACCTTCTTTTGCCGACAGGCCTGTGGTTTCAGTATCCAATATGATATGGCGCATGAAAAATTGGCTCCGTTTAAAGACCTATTAGGGTGATAGTAGCGCAGGTCAGAAGTTGGTGACAAGCAACAGAAAGCACGGTTGCTGTTTATCTGATTTTTGCCAACCATTTTTTTAACCGCCTCCGGCTTTCTGCACGGCCAAGAGCGGTAGGCAAGGCAAGATCAGCTAGCCGCATTTTCTCTGCTTGCAGGAGCTGTGCGGCAATAATGTTATCAAATCTTTCTGCTGACATGTTTGGGCGTTTCAAGGCGCGCTGACGCAATATCCTGAGGGGTGCCCACACGGTAACCAGATAATCGCAGCGTGCATCGCCACCTGTTTCAAATAATAATGGTACATCCAGTACAGCAAGCGATTTACCAGCCTGGTGCATTCTTGCAAAAAAACCGTTCCGTGCCTGATAAACAAGCGGATGTAAAATCCCTTCTAGTGCGTTACGCGCTTCGACGTCACCAAATATCTTTTTTGCCAGGGCTGGCCGGTCAATATTTCCATCTGCGGTGACCAGCTGCTTGCCAAATCGTGCAGCTACCAGCGGTGTGGCTGCCCCTGTTGCGCTTAATAATTGATGGACCGTTTTATCAGCATCATGAACATCAATGCCAAAATCGCGAAACATATGGGCGATGGTAGATTTACCAGACGCGATAGAGCCTGTAAGCCCGATTACCCTCATATGC
>JBMHCK010000055.1:0-14461 GCA_049889955.1 Puniceispirillaceae bacterium (SeqCode) | reverse complement strand
CTGCCGGAAAAATCTATTTGCCGCCAGGCTTCATATAGAATTATCGCTGTTGCATTAGACAGGTTCAGGCTGCGCGAGCCAGCGCGCATTGGCAGGGCAAGCCGCTGTTCTGCGGGGACAGAGTGCATCACAGAATCAGGTAGGCCATGCTGTTCAGAGCCAAACACAAACCCGTCATCTTTGCTGAAACTCTGATCACTATATCGGCTTTCCCCGAATTTGGTGACCAGCCATAATTTGCCCTTGCTGCGCTGGTTTCGATAGCTTTGAAAATCTGGCCAGCTTTTCACCCGTGCCATCTCTTTGTAATCCAGCCCCGCACGGCGACAAGATTTTTCATCCAGACAAAAGCCCAAAGGCTCAATAAGGTGCAAATTTGCCCCCGAATTCGCGCACAGCCTAATGATATTACCCGTGTTAGGTGGAATCTGTGGCTGGTGCAAAACCAAATCAAACATGATTAGCGACCAAATTATTAATGAAAGGTTAGTAAAGTATTAATTTTTCGCCCCAGAATGAAAATATTTCACTCTTTTGAAGCGCTGTTTACCGATTGTTAGGATTATTGTGCCTACTATGCCTGCCTGAATCAAGTTTCTTGCAGGAGTCCTTTAATGTATCGAAGCCCGTTATTGTTGTTCTATTTTCTTCGAAATAGAATAGCGATGTTTTCCAGGCATCTGATTCGCCAGCTGTCTCTTTTAGGCGCAGTGATTAGGGGTTATCCGTGCGCAATCCGGCAATCATAGGTCAGCCGGTTCAGCTATCTGAGGCGGTGCGGCTTAGCCTGTCTGAGCAGCCTGCGATGCAGGCTGGGCGGGCGCGTACCTGTCAGGCCTTGTATCGGCTGGGCTTAAACCGGGCAGAGGCACGCTGCAGACTTATTGAATCCCAGACAAGGCTGGCACAGGCCCGCTCGCGCAAAGCTTCGCTTGCTGGAAAGGTAGCCTATGCTGAAATTCGCGCTCCGCAAGATGGTACTGTTTCTGCGTTGCATCTAAAGACAGTCGGGGCGGTGGTACAGGCAGGATCGGTCCTCGCCGAAATTGTGCCAGAAGAGCAGGGCCTGACCATTCGCGCGAATTTGCGCCCTGAAAATGTCGCGGATGTTTATTTAGGTCAGGAAGCGCGTATTTCGCTTTCTGCCTACGATGTGTCCCGCTATGGCAGCCTTGCAGGGGTGGTTAAAAATGTTGCCAGCAATACAACAGAACGTGAAGGCCAGCCGCCTTTTTTTGAGACGATTATCACGGTACCAGATCCGGTTTTTACCAAAACAGGGCAATCTGCAGAGATCATTCCGGGCATGACTGTGGTGGTAGATATCATTGGCGGCAAACGCACGGTTCTGGATTATATTCTGACCCCGATAAATAAAGCGACCTCTGTGGCTTTTCGGGAAAACTAGACCCTATTTTATTTCTGTCCCTATTCTATTTTTAACAGGATGAAAATAATGCTATCCGCAACAGGATAGCTGGCAAATGCACGCCAGAGCTTGTCCAGGTGACAGGCTTTGGCTATTCTGGCTGGCATGAGCGCACCATCTCCCGCCCCATTATATATTGAACAGACAAAACCCCTTATTTTGGTTGGCAATGGGGATTATGATACTGCAATGCTGGCCCGGTTTGCCCCTATGGGCCCGGTGGTGGCGGTGGATGGCGGCTATTATGGATGCCGCATTGCTGGCATTACCCCTGATTTACTGATAGGCGATATGGATTCTGTCGATGCAGAGGATCTGATTGATGCGCGCCGCAAAACAAGTGTGCATCCGCTGGCAGAACAGGACACAACCGATCTTGAAAAGGCCCTGCACCATATACGCGCCCCGGCAATTATCGGGTTTGGATTTCTTGGCAAACGCTTTGATCATAGTCTGGCCGCGCTTAGTGTTCTGGCCAAATATACCCGCCAGCACAAGGTTATGCTGGTCGGCAGTGATGATGTTTTACATGTTACCTCTCAGCCCTTTTCGATGCAGATGGATAGGGGGAGGCGGGTTTCTATCTGGCCATTAGGGCAGGTGGATTTTGCGCGTTCTACTGGCTTGCACTGGCCATTAGATGGGCTGCGTATGGCCCCTGGTGGACAGGTTGGCACGTCCAATAAAATGTCAGCAGATAGAATGGAAATTACGCCAGCAGAAGGGCAACAGGCGGCCTATGCGGTGATAGCGGAAACCATCTATCTGCAGGCGATGCTGGCAGCATTAATGGATCAGTCTATCGTCCCAGAGGCCCCAGAGGTCCCATAGGTGCGGTGACGCAGAAAATCGGTAATTTCGTTCCGGTTTGCAAAACTATCAAGCTCGGCTGTATGGATAGGGGTGCGGAAGGTTACATCTACACAGCCATTCATCTGTTTACAGATTTCCCGGAACATCAGGGAATAGCCTAGCGTTACTGAAAGCCGGCGTGCCATCTGGTAGATGACGGAATTTCGGCCATTGAAATAAACTGGCAAAATGGTGGTATCTTTGGTTTGGGCCAGTTTGGCCGCATAGGTCTTCCATTCAGAATCAAATGCCGGACCAATAAATTTAGGCGCGAGCGAAATGCCGCCTGCTGGAAAGATAATGACCACCCCATCATCTTTGAGATGTTTTTGTGCCGCTTGCCGAGTGGCAAGATTGGTCTTGAGGGCGGTTTCGGTTTCAGAAAAATCTATTGGCAGGATTTTATCTTCTACCGCAGGGGCCTGGCGCAACACCTGATGCGTGATAATACGGTAATCTTGCCGCACCTTGCCAATGATAGAACACAGAATAAGGCCATCAATAACCCCGAACGGATGATTGGCTATCACCAGCAACCGGCCAGTCTTTGGAATATCAAAGGCAGTTTCTTTTTTCAGATTATAGGTAATATTCAACCGCTCTAACGCGTCTGACCAAAATAGCTCGCGTGGCCGTTCATCATCTACATAGTCGAAATAGATTTTTTTGATTTTAGGCTGGCCTGTGACCTTTTCCATAGCCCGAATAAAGGAATTCGCTATCGGGCCCATTTCTCCATCGGCGAAGGAAAAAATAGGATGCGATTCAATCGTCGGAATGGCTGTCATGTCCTCACCCGGCTGTATCATACGTTTTCTGTTACCTCACCTCGGGTCTTTGGTCTAGCCTATATTTCATCGTCTGAAACACCAAATACAACAGAACCAAAGCCCGCTTTATACGGCATATTGCAACACAATCCAAATCAGGCCAAAGCTGGTAACCATCATAATTCCCGGGCTAAGCGTGCCAGCGCGTCCACTTAAAATCCGGATAGCAACATAGCTAAGGAAACCAACACTAATGCCAGCCGCAATCGAAAAGGTCAGTGGCATTAAAAATACGGTTAGAATAACAGGCAAGGCAACCGACATATCTGTCCAGTCAATTTGCCGCAACCCTCCGAAAAATCCGATTGCCACATAGATAAGGGCAGGGGCGGTTGCAAATCCCGGAATAGATGAAAATAGCGGCTCAAAAAACAGGCAGGCGGCAAACAGGGCGGCAACCGTGACCGCAACCAGACCTGTGCGCCCCCCGCTTCGCAAGCCCGCCGCGCTTTCAAGATAGGTTGTCATATTCGATGTGCCTAGCAGGCTGCCAAAAATGCTGGCAGACGTATCTGCCAAAACCGCCTTGTCCAGATTTTTAATCTTGCCCTGTTTATCTTTCAGGCCCGCCGGTTCTGCAATCGCCGTCAGCGTGCCTGTGGTGTCAAAGAAATCAACAAAGAACATCACAAATACCACCGATAAAAAGGCGGTTGTGGTAAGGGCAGAGAAATCAAGCGAAAAGGCTGCACTCGCCATAGGCGGCATAGAGGTGAGACCGTTAAAGCTGGCCAGCCCGGTAAACCAGCCAATCGCAGATAGTCCCAATATGGTGATAAGAATACTGCCCCTGATGCCAAGCTTGTCCAAAGCTGCCATCATAATCAGGCCAGTTAGCGCTAGCAGGGTTTGCGGGTCATCCAGCCGGCCTAATCCGACCAGCGTATCTGGATTATCGATAATCAGGCCAGCACCTTGCAATCCGATCATCGCCAGAAACAGGCCAATACCAGCCGTGATGGCAATTTGCATTTCTGCTGGAATAGACAAGATTAGCCAGCTGCGTATGCGGGTGATGGAAAACAGGAAAAACGCAATTGAAGAGATAAAAACAGCGGTAAGGGCTTGTTGCCAGCTCAGCCCATATCCCAGAACCACAACAAAGGCAAAATAGGCGTTTAGCCCCATACCAGGCGCCACCGCTACTGGCCATCTGGCATATAGGCCCATAATAAGGGTGCCTAAAATGGTGGCCAGAATGGTTGCGATAAAGCCGGCGGCAAAATCAATCCCAGCTTCGGACAGGATGCCGGGATTAACCGCAATGATGAACGACATGGTAAGAAAGGTGCTTAAACCAGCAGATAGCTCGGTCGCGACAGAGGTCTGATGGTCTTTCAATTTAAAAAAACGTTCTAACATGCCTGTAAATCCTTTGGTTAACTCTTAAATATGGTGCCTCAAACAGGCATTATCAGCATGTTTGCAATCCAGAACTATAAATTGCATCCACCCAAGGCCCTTTATACTGGCAAAAATTATGAATTGCGATTATTAATTGGCTATAGAATTTTAAGCGCAACATGACGGCACAGGATCGCATCAGCGTTTCGTTAAAGGAGACAAAAAATGTTACAAAGTTCTGCGTTTAATCTGACAGTTCCATCCCCAGCGATGGCAGGGCAGATCTCGCGTCATATGGTGAAGTCTGGCGGGCTTGGTGAGGCCATAATGAGCCTGGCATTAGTTCTGGTTGGTGTTGGGATATTAGCGGTATCTGCACGTATTCAAGTGCCATTCTACCCAGTTCCTGTAACCATGCAGACATTGGCGGTAATGATGATTGCCATGGCCTATGGCAGCAAATTAGGTACAACCACCTTATTCAGCTATCTGCTAGCCGGATTTTTAGGCGCGCCTGTTTTTGCAGGCGGTGCAGGGTTTGCCTATATGGCTGGCCCGACAGGCGGCTATCTGGCCGGATTTTTACTGGTAGGTGTGGTGCTTGGCGCATTGGCAGACAGAGGCTGGACACGCAATTGGCAGACAACGGCAGCGGCGATGCTTGTCGGCACAGGTATCATCTATCTGCTGGGCGTTACCTGGCTTAGCCAGCTTATCGGCTTTGACAAGGCGGTTGCGTTCGGCCTGGTACCGTTTATTTATGGCGATATTCTAAAGCTGGTTATTGCCGCGGCGGCTGTTCCGTTTATGTGGAAGATGGTAGCTAAACTGACCGCTAAATAGACACGGCACAAACGCTTTTAAAAGCTTGAAAGGCGCTGGAAACAGCGCCTTTTTTATGAGCCGAAAATCACCGTAATCAAATATAAAAAGGCAGGTACGCTGATGCTTGCTAACAGAGTTGTCAGCATGATAGCCGTGGCCGAGCGCCCACTATAGGTGCCGTAATATTCGCTCATCGCAAAGGCATTTGCAGCAATCGGCAAACAGGTAAATAAGACAGCAACCTTTATCCATAGCACATCAATCGCGGTGTTTCCGGCCAGATGGGCGGGCAAAAATACAGCAACAATCAGTAAGGGATGCAGCAGCAGTTTCATCAATACCAACAGGCTAAGCTCTGCCCAGGCTTCTTTGATAGGCTGGCCAACAAGCGTAATGCCAAGCGCAAACAGGGCGGTTGGCGCCGCCGCACCGGCAAGGAATTTCAGGAAAATATCTGGCATGGCTGGCAAGCTTAGCCCGCTAGCAGAAAAGGCCACCGCAAATAACACCGATAACAAAAGCGGATTTCTGGCCAGCGAGACAATATTTGTCCAGAGAAGCGCGCCTAGCCCGGTGGAATGTCCATCACGGGTGAAAATACTGGTCAACACCAGTAATAATACATTGTTAGAGACCAGAATAAGGGCCATCGGTACGGCTACATCCGGCCCAAAAGCCAGCAAGGCCAGAGGCACGCCGATATAGCCATAATTTGGATAGGCCGCGTTCAGGCCAAACAGGCCTGATTCTGTGGGCTTTAACTTCATAAATACCCGCCCCAGAAACACCGCGGTTAAAAAGATGAAAATCGTTACCGCCTCATAGCGCAACAGAAATTCCAAATTCACAATATTGGTAACTGGCCGCGAGGTAATCGCCACAAACATAAAAGGCGGCAAGACAACAAAAAAGACATAGCGGGATAGAGTACGTCCATCTTCAAGCGAGAACCACCCTTTCAGGCTAGAAAGGCTGCCAAGCAAAATAGCCGCAAAAAAAGGGATAGTAAGAGACAGAATTTCAGACATGAACACACTATAAAGGATCAATGGGGGCAAAGGACCAATGACCCCTCAGAGGGCAATTGGTTCTGGCAGACATAACTGGTTTGGCCCAGGGCCGAGTATAGGCCGGCCGCTAGCCGAACGTCAAAGAACAAATGCCGAAAACAAATCTAAGGCTCCCCTGCCACGATATATCAGGGGTACAAATATGGGGCAGGCCGTCCTATCAGCACAACCAGGAACAGGCAAAGCCAAAATTACAGACAGATACCCAGCTTCGTGCTAGCCCTGAAGCCCTATTTTAAAAATTATCATTTACCGGCTTTGGCAACTCCTGGCCCTCGCCAACAAAAACAGGCTCTTCCAGCAAATCCAGGGCTTCTGCGCTGTCCATTACTTCAGCCTCGCCAGAGGATTCAATTAATTCCAGCAATTTATCCTCTGCTGAAATGCTTTCATCATGCAAAACCGTCACCGCAACCAGCGCGGCGATGGTGGTGGTTAACAGTCCCTTTGATTCCGAATGGCGAACGGGAAAAGGAATAATATCTCCGTTATCCGTTAAATCACGATCAGATGGCTGCATGGCAATGCTCCTTCTTAGCTAAATGACTGTTAGAGGGGGATATCCAGGGCGCAACTGCACTGTTCGGCATCTGCCAGTAAAGGTGATTAACAGGGCAACTAACAGGATATTTGACGGTAGCGTTGGAATGGCGCGATTTGCGCGGACCACAACAAATTGTGTTTGCGACTCGATATTCCATACTAGGGATAGTATAAGACCAATAAATCATTTTCGGGAAGGTAAAAATGAAGAAATCTTTGTTTTGAGCAATCCATAGTCATTTTATTGCACGTATCTTTTACATATTTATGACTGTTTTTACCGAAAGCCCAAAACATGGATTTATTCACGGCAAGTTCTGCTGATACACCGCAGCAGCTAACCCGTTCTTCTGGTCTGGCGATGCTAAAGGCCTTTACACCGCTGGCTGGCGGGCAATATGCACGCGAGCGTAATTTTGACAAAGGGCGTGGCCAGCATCTGTCGGTATCCTGTCTGTCGCCCTATATTCGCCGGCGCCTGATAAGTGAGACAGAAATCCTGCAGGCGGTTCAGGCCCGTCATTCATTTTCAGCTTCCGAGAAATTTATTTCTGAAATTTTCTGGCGCACCTATTTTAAAGGCTGGCTGGAAATGCGCCCGTCAATTTGGTCTGAATGGCTGGCAGCTGCCCCCTCGGCCCTGACAGATGCGCGCTTTATTCAGGCCTGTTCAGGCAAAACAGATATTGCCTGTTTTAATGAATGGGCAGCTGAATTGCGAGAGACAGGCTATTTGCATAATCATGCCCGGATGTGGTTTGCCTCTATCTGGATTTTTACCCTGAAATTACCCTGGCAATGGGGGGCGGCGTTTTTTATGCAGTGGCTACGCGATGGCGATCCCGCATCCAATACGCTTAGCTGGCGCTGGGTAGCGGGGTTGCATAGCCGCGGTAAACATTATCTGGCACGGGCAGATAATATAGAGCGGTTCACAAATGGACGATTTGCCCCCTACGGCATTCTGGATGAATCTGCCTTGCCAGTTAGCGGCGCCGAGCCGCCCCCGGCAATAGAGCCTGTTTGGCCAGAACTGCCACCAAGAAAACCATATATGCTGATCTTGCATGCCGAAGATTGCCTGGCGGAAGATTTGCCCTTGCCTGGCCCGCCAGAAGCGATATTGGTTCTGCCTGGCGCGATGGGCAATATCCCGCTTGGAACTGGCTGGCTAAGGGATGCCACTATTGACAAGCTGGATAGCGAGGCGTTGGCAGATGCTGCAATGCGTGCGGGCGCGCATTTTAATTGCCCAGTTCATACGCTGTCACTGGCAGATGGGGCCTATCCGGATGCGGGCGCACACACAGATATTGCAAGTCAACTATCTGAATATGCACAGCATTATAATCTTACAGATATGATTTACAGCTATGTACCAACAGGGCCATGGCAGCAAAATATTGCCGATATTACACAGCTAGCCAGCAAGGCGGGTGTGCAATCGCATCAGCTGGTCAGGGGCTATGACAGGATGTGTTGGCCTCATGCGCGGCGCGGGTTTTTTCCGTTTAAAGAAAAGATTCCAGGCTGGCTAAGGGACCTGCCATAGCGATCTTAGCCACAGAGATACTGGAAAAAATAGCTGAAAGGCTGATGGCCAAAGCGCTAGGGCTGCCTGGCCATCAAAGCGATATTTGCCTAGTTGGTGATCCGGCGGATCATTACCCGGCCAGCAGGCTTGTTATTCACATTGCGAACCGTTTCTGTGGCTTGCGAATAAACAACGGTTTCAACCCCGAAATTATCGACCACATTAACGCGGGCGCGGATACGATCGCCAACCAACGCTTGTGATAGCTCAAGGCTACGCTGGCTTTCACTGCCCGCAACTGCTTCCCATGTGCGTCCATCAGTTGACCGTTCCCAAACAGATGCCATACTGGCAATGCCATCAAAATCAGACAGGGTGCTGGTGTTCAAGGTCAGCTCGGCGCCCTCAACAATACGGCCACGTACCACCACTTCACCTTGCAATGGGTTATCAATATTGGCGACCGCTTCTGATGGGTCCGTAACCAGAGTTTCCCGCGTACCAAAACCATCAATATAGCTGACAACAGCCCGATAGCTAAAGCCGACATCGGTTTGGGCAAGCTGCAACATATCGTTAAACTGGTCTGGAACATTCTCCCAGTTGGTGCGCTGTGACGAGCGTTGCCAAATCAGCGCCATCTGGCCAATGCCATCTTCATCTGTAATCCGGCTGGTATCGACATAAAGCGTGCTATTTTCTTTTGCATCGCCCTGCAGTTCGGGCATGCCAACAGGACGGTCATTGACATTCAGCACAGGCTTTGAGGCCGGGCTTATCATAATTTCTGCATTACCCTGACCATCAACATAGGAAATTTGTACACGTAAATATCTGCCAACTTCCGAATCGCGCGGGGTAAAGCTGGATTGGATAGCCCCTGGAATAATCATCCAGTTACTGCCATCTTCCGAAATTTGCCACTGAACCTGGATAGAGCCAAGCCCATCCCCATCGGCCAGAGAGTCCACATCGATAACTAATTCGTCATTTTCAACAGCATCAAAGCTGTCATCCTGCTGGGCGGCGCTATTATTGCTGCCAGAAGATGTGCTGCCAGAAGATGCACTGCCTGAATTACTGCCAGAATTATTGTTGGCTGTTCCCGAAGCAGAGCCAGTATTGGCGCCAGAAGCAGCGCTGGCATTTGTTGTCGCGGTTGCCGCGCCATTTGGTGTTGATGCGGATACTTCCTCAGCTTTTAGATCCGGGTCACCGCCAGCCAGGCAGCTGCCTGTTGCGAGAAAACTGACACCTGTGATAAGCAGGCCAACGCGCTTCAACATATTTTTACTCCTCAACTCAGCGTTCTCTGGACGAACAAATCCTCGCATCTTCAAACTTGTTTACATAAACGACTAAGATGACACTGTTTCTTAATTTTATTAACAAAGTGTTAAACCCTTGCCACTGTCTCTTATTTTGCATGAAAAATCAAGAATTGGATGATGCAAACGCTTTCACGCTGTTCAATTGTAAGCTATAGAATACATTCGCGCCCCGAGGAGGGTAGTTTGCAATGTCTGATTTATGCTAAATTGAGTATTTTTTAGGCAGGATTATTGTTGGAAATCAGGGTAATATTCGCTGACTGTGAAATACAGAACTTCAGGGACTAGTCGATATTTTAACCAGGTGAGAGATAAGATGAGCCAATTAAGTTTAGAGATTTGCCAGAAAATCGCAGATGCGGCTATAGCGTCTGCTGCTGAATTAAAGTTAAAGCCTATTTGCGTAGCTATTCTGGATGCGCGGGCTAGCTTGCGGTTATGTGTCAATCAGGATGGCACCTCACTTCATCGCCATCGTATCGCGCATGGTAAAGCAAATGCGGCGATTGCGCTTGGCATGGGGTCGCGCGCACTGGGCGATCGTGCAGAGGTTCAGGCCTATTTCATTGATGCGGTTGGCCGGATGATGGATGGTGATTTTATTCCTGTACCGGGCGGTGTGTTGGTAAAAAATGCAGCTGGCGAAATTCTGGGCGCGGTTGGTATTTCGGGTGATTTGTCAGACAATGACGAAAAAGCAGCGGTTGCCGGTATTGAGGCAGCAGGTTTACACGCGGATACAGGTGCTTAATCGCTTATCGCCGGTAATAGCCTGAAATAGCTCTATCCCTCTGGCACCAGATTTGGCAATAATGCCAAAGAAATAATGCCAGAGATAGGGATAGGTTCAGAGAGTGTAATAGTGAAAGTGGTTCTTTTATGAATATTTATCGTGCCATCAAAGAAGAGATGCTGGTGCCTATCCATCCAGCAGGATGGCCGTTTATCATGCTGTTTGCAGCCATTACCGTGATAATTGGCCTGGCGTTTGAACCTTTTTTCTGGGTTGGAGTGCCAGCCAGCTTGTGGTGCGTATATTTCTTTCGTAACCCGCCGCGTGTCACCCCATCTAATTCGCTAGCGGTTATTGCCCCTGCAGATGGGCGTGTTTTATCGGTTGGCGAAGCCGAATTGCCGCCAGAATTAAATCTGCCAGAAGGGCGCTGGCGCTGTATTTCCATTTTCATGAATGTGTTTGATGTGCATGTGAATCGTAGCCCGATCGCAGGCGAGGTGGCCGATAGCCACTATGTTAAAGGCGCCTTTGTAAATGCCAGTTTGGATAAGGCCAATATCGATAATGAACGTCTGGCGTTGGTGTTGAATACGCAAAATGACGCGGTACCGCAAATAGGCTGTGTGCAAATAGCCGGGCTGGTAGCCAGGCGTATTCTATGTGATGTGGATATTGGTGACAGGCTACGTGCCGGACAGGTTTATGGGCTGATTCGTTTTGGTAGCCGGGTAGATATCTGGGTACCTGTTTCCGCCGAGCCTATGGTGCTGGTTGGTCAGCGCACGCTGGCTGGAGAGACCATTCTGGCCAGATTGCCAGCCACAAAGAAGGCGCCAGAAAAAACGCCAGAAAGAACGCCGAAAAAAACACCAGAAAAAACATCAGAAAAAACATCAGCAAAGAAGCCGGCTAAAACACACGCAAAAAAAGCACCAGCAAAGCCAGCCGCTAAGACACAGCCGAAAAAGGCCGCCAAGAAAGCCGCGAAATAGAGCCAGGATAGAGGATAGCTATGGCACATCAGAGTGAGGGTGGCAGCGGGAAAAAACCTGCACGTCGCAAGCCTTTCCGTTCCGTTTCAATGAATTGGCTGCTGCCAAATATGCTAACGATTGGCGGCTTGGTCTCTGGTTTGACGGGGCTGCGATTTGCCCTTGATGGCATTTGGATGACGGCGGTAGCCCTGATTGTTTTGGCGGCAATTTTCGATACGCTAGATGGCCGGATGGCACGATTACTAAAATCAACCAGCGCCTTTGGTGCGGCCCTGGACAGCCTGTCGGATGCGGTGGTGTTTGGCGTGGTACCTGCCTTATGCCTGTATTTATGGGCGCTGCAGGGGTCTGGAAATTTTGCCTGGGGAACAGCGCTATTTTTTGCAGTTTGTATATTATTGCGGCTTGCCCGATTTAATTCTGAATTGCCAGACAGACCAGAATATACCCGCAGCTTTTTTGTCGGTGTTCCCGCACCAGCCGCCGCCTTTCTGGTGCTTACCCCGATTGTTGCTGAACAGCTATTTGACATGGCCTGGCTAAAGGATGAGACAATTGTTTCACTGGTTCTGGTGGCGGTTGGAGCGGCGGCGGTCAGCATATTGCCTACCTTTAATGGCAAAAATTTCAAGGTCCCCAGCCAGGCTATTTTGCCATTTTTGGCCGTGATAGCGCTTGTTGGGGCGATGATAGCGATGCGGCCCTGGGCAGTGTATTTGGGGCTGGCGGCTCTTTATCTGGGCAGTTTGCCGATATCCTGTTTGGCCTATTTGCGCCATCGACGCACCTTCCTGAAGCGGCAGGCTGACCCTGAATAACTCTGATTTTCAATTCTTTTTTGCCGCACAATAGGCATAGACAACAGATTGTGTTAGCCTTTTTTTCGGTAATAAAACTCTGCTCACAGGTGAACAGCCTATAGCCCTGGCGAGGCGGGCCTGGCTTTTAACCGGGGCAGGCAAGACAAGAACATAGAATACAAAAGCATGAGAGACAGCGTATGGCTGAAACACTTTTAGATAAATGCCTGGCGCGCAATATTCGCATGACGTCCCAGCGTCAGATTATCATCAAGGTCATTGAAGGATCGGACGATCATCCGGATGTGGATCAGCTTTATCTGCGTTCGGTTGCCGAAGATAATACTATTTCCATTGCCACTGTATATCGTACTGTCAAATTGCTGGAAGAAGCAGGGGTTATCGAAAAGCTGGAATTTGGGGATGGCCGCGCCCGTTATGAGGAAGCAAGAGAGCATCACGAACATCTGGTAGATGTGGAAACAGGCGAGGTGATAGAGTTTTTCCATGCCGAGTTAGAGGCGCTGAAAGAAGAGATCGCCCATAAAATGGGGTATGAGCTGATTGACCACAGGCTGGAGCTATATGGTAAAAAAATAAAAGATAGTTAGGAAATTCAGACAAATATCCAGCGATCTGAATTTCATCAGGGGAGGGGTTTATGATGTCTGTTATTTGGGGGCGCTATACGGTTTGGCTTTGCACCGGCCTTATCAGCCTTGCCAGCCTGGCAGGGGCGATGATTTTTCACAGCTTCTTTTGGATTGTGGCCGCTATTTCTACTGGCCTGTTTATACTGGGCTGTATCGACTATATGCAAAAGCGGCGCGGTGTGATCGCCAATTATCCTTTATTGGGGCGGATGCGCTATATTCTGGAATCTATTCGTCCGGAATTACGCCAATATTTTTGGGAAGCCGATACAGACGAGCTACCTTATTCACGCAATCAGCGGGCAATGGTCTATCAACGTGCAAAGGGCATTTTGGCGGCCCGCCCGCTAGGCACAGTTCTGGATATCTATTGCGAAGATTATAATTGGCTGAACCATTCCATGGTGCCAAGCCATATAGAGAATAAGGATTTTCGAGTCTGTGTGGGAGAGGGCGAGCACGCCTATCATTGCGCTATTTTAAATATTTCCGGCACCTCTTTCGGGGCCATGTCCCCGCCAGCGATACAGGCTTTAAATAGCGGGGCCAGGCTGGGCCGATTTGCCCATAATACCGGCGAGGGGGCGTTTTCAAAATATCATGCGGCTGGCGGCGGCGATGTGATTTGGCAAATCTCTACCGGCTATTTTGGGTGCCGTACAGAAGATGGCCGCTTTGATGCCGATATCTTTGCCAAAACAGCGCGCCAGCCACAAATAAAGATGATCGAGATTAAATTATCACAAGGGGCAAAGCCGGGTCATGGCGGTATGTTGCTGGCCCCAAAAGTCACGCCGGAAATTGCCGAGACCAGGGGCATAAAGCCTTATGAGGATTGTATATCCCCGCCTCGCCATTCCGAATTTTCCACGCCGCGTGGCTTGCTTGAATTTGCCGCACGCCTGCGCCAGCTTTCTGGCGGCAAACCTGTTGGCATCAAATTATGTATTGGCCATCCGTGGGAATTTGCCGCGATTGTTAAAGCGATGGTGGAAACAGATATCGCGGTTGATTTTATTACTGTGGATGGCGCAGAAGGCGGCACAGGGGCAGCGCCGGTAGAATTTACCGATCATCTGGGCTGTCCGTTGCGCGATGCGCTGGTCTATGTGGATAATGCCCTGAAAGGGGCGGGCTTGCGCAAGCGGGTGAAAATTGCCGCCTCTGGCAAGATTGTATCAGCCTATGATGTGGTGCGGCATATCGCGCTGGGGGCGGATTGGTGTAATATGGCCCGGCCCTTTATGTTTGCGCTGGGATGTATTCAGGCCCGTGATTGTGCCTCGGGGGATTGCCCGACCGGGCTGGCCACCATGAACCCGCATCGTTACCGCGTGGTAGATGTGGATGAACGCGCAAAACGGGTCGCTAATTTTCAGAAAAATACGATTGAAGCGGTGGCAGAAATGCTGGAGGCCGCCGGCCTGGATGGCCCGCATCAGCTGAGCCGCCGACATATCGTCCGGCGCCTGTCTGCCAGCCAGATTCAGCTGGCCGATCAGATTTATCCAAAGGTTGC
>JBMHCK010000054.1:0-23777 GCA_049889955.1 Puniceispirillaceae bacterium (SeqCode) | reverse complement strand
ACGATTGCTGGGCATGAACAAAAAACCAGAGACCGAGAACAACAAGCTGGTGCCGCTGGATGCCTGGGGTCTGCAGGCCATGTCTATCGGCTTTCTGGTCGAGGAAGAATCGCCGACTATCTGGCGCGGACCGATGGTGATGTCTGCTGTTCAGCAAATGCTGCGTGATGTCGCCTGGAAGGAATTAGATATTCTGGTGGTGGATATGCCGCCAGGCACTGGAGATACCCAGCTTACCCTGTCCCAGCGCGCCGAGTTGGCCGGAGCAGTCATTGTCTCAACCCCACAAGATTTAGCCCTGATAGATGCCCGCAAGGGGCTGAATATGTTCAAGCGAGTGGATGTTCCTGTGCTGGGCATTATCGAGAATATGAGCCATTTTCTATGCCCTTCTTGCGGCGAGCGTGCGGATATCTTTGGCACCGGCGGGGCAGAAACCGAAGCCCGCCGCCTGAACTTGCCCTTTTTGGGTGCTATTCCCCTGCATATGGATATCCGCGAGACTTCGGATGCTGGCACCCCTGTGGTAGCAAGCCAGCCCAATAGCCCGCACGCAAAAATCTATCATGATATTGCCAGCAATGTTCTGGAACAGCTGGCCAAGGGTAAACGTGCTGCCCCCGCATTGATTATGGAATAAATCGGCTGCGCGTTGCTCTTAGCGGCAGTTTTATTTTGCCGCCTACCAATCGCCCAGGGGGGATGGCGGGCCTATCCTGCGTAGCTGGTGATAATGAAACGCTGGATGATCATCCCCGGCAGCGATGCTTTCAATAAGGCTATCCTGCCAGTGTGTTGTATCAAAGGCCGGAAAACGCACCCCCTCTTCAGGCTCGGCGTCAATAATGGTAGCTTCGATTAGCGAGCAATAATCCAGGCCCGCTGTATAAATTTCGCCGCCACCAAACAGGATCAACCGGTTTTCGTTTTGCCCCTCGCCTGTCAGCCAGTTTTTGCCAGCCTCGATCGCCTGTTCCATTGTTTGCACCGCTACCGCATCTGGGGCAGACCAGCTGCTATTGCGGGTTAGTACAATGCTGAGGCGTCCGGGAAGCGCACGGCCTATCGAATCCCATGTACGCCGCCCCATAATCAGCGGACATCCCATGGTCAGCGCCTTAACCCGCTTTAAATCGCCTGGCAGATGCCAGATAAGCCCGGTGCCATCGCCAATAACCCGGTTACGCGCCATGGCCACGACACACACCATCTCTAACGGCTTTTTCTCAGACATTGTCATCGCGCGCCTCTATACCGCGATTGGGGCTGCAATAGATGGGGCTGCCTCATAGCCGTTAAGCTGAATATGCTCAAAGCGAAAATCGGTTAGCGCATCTGGCGGGTTAATAAATTCCAGCTGTGGCAAGGGGCCTGGTTTGCGCCCTAATTGCAGACGCGCTTGCTCTATATGGTTCAGATAGAGATGGGCATCCCCCAGCGTATGCACAAAATCACCAACTTTCAGGCCAGTGACATGGGCCATCATATGGGTCAATAACGCATAAGAGGCGATATTAAATGGCACACCTAGAAAAATATCAGCAGAGCGTTGATAAAGCTGACAGGATAATTTCCCGTCACTTACATAAAATTGAAACAAACAGTGACAGGGAGGCAACGCCATATTCGGGATATCAGATGGATTCCAGGCAGACACGATCAGCCGCCGCGATTCGGGGGTGGTGCGAATAGCCTTTATCACCTCGGTTAGCTGATCAATCACCCGCCCCTCTTCCGGGGTTTGCCAGCGCCGCCATTGCTGACCATAAACAGGACCCAAATCGCCCTTTTCATCTGCCCATTCATCCCAGATGGAGACGCCATTTTCGCGCAGATACCCGATATTTGTATCGCCTTGGATAAACCATAACAGCTCGTGGATAATCGAGCGAAGATGCAGCTTTTTTGTGGTCAGAACTGGAAAGCCTTGCTGCAGGTCAAATCGCATTTGCCAGCCAAACACCGATTTTGTGCCTGTACCGGTTCTGTCACCGCGCTCATCGCCCTTTTCCAACACATGTTCAAGAAGCTCTAGATATTGACGCATGCATACTCTCTTAGCTGTTTGGTTG
This sequence comes from Puniceispirillaceae bacterium (SeqCode), assembly GCA_049889955.1. GTDB lineage: Bacteria > Pseudomonadota > Alphaproteobacteria > Puniceispirillales > Puniceispirillaceae > JADHLI01. Next base: position 21,705 of record JBMHCK010000054.1, on the reverse strand, counting down.
TTCTCTGCGCTGAGACTAGCAAAACAATCCCACCGATGCCAGATGATGGACAGGGCTGATGTAAAAAACTTTCAAAAAACACTCTTTCTCGCTATAATGACAGATGTCAGCTTCGGTTGACTATGACGATAAACATATTGCGAAATAAGCAGGGCGGACCCGGGGGCGGTACCCGGCGCCTCCACCATTACAAGCTTGATTTTCTGTTCACTAACAAAGGTTCATTGGACAGTTAAGTGTTTTGGGGGCGAAATAGGATCGACGCATGTGGTAAAGGCCTTATCTTCGTTCGGTATGGTACCCGCCGTTATCGGGCCATGTAGTAGTTGCAAATGACAACACTGCTCCGGTTGCTGTTGCTGCGTAATGCGGTAACATAACCACTTTTAAAGTCCTGTTCGCTTGAGCTCGAGCAGGCGGGGTTCGGGATCGCACCTGGCAACAGAAGCGGTCCCACTTAATTGCCGCTAAGGGGCGCTGATGTTTAACGAGGCGATACAAAGATCTGGTACGCATACAGCCCCGAAAATACGAACTGGAGCATGCGAATGGCTGGAAACTACAAAAAGTCATAGTCGCAAACAGTTGAGTGGTGGGAAATGCAGGTGAGAGTAAATAAGGTGTGCGGGGATGGATGACACAGAGCCGAAAGCGGCCATAAATTACGAGCTACTGGTCGAGGATGCGCTTCGCACCGTTGTACGGGGCTCGCTTGCGCTGGTGGAGCATGAAGGCCTGCCAGGTGACAGCCATTTTTATATCACTTTCCAGACTACAGCAGATGGCGTGCAGATGTCAGAGACATTAAAGGCCGCCAACCCGCAGGAAATGACGATTGTTCTGCAACATCAATTCTGGGATTTGAATGTCAGCGAAACCCATTTTTCCGTCACCCTGTCCTTTTCCGGCGTACATCACAATCTGAATATACCTTTTTCTGCGGTAACGCATTTCAATGATCCATCGGTTGGATTTGGCCTGCAATTCAGCACCGCAGAGCAGCTAGAGATGGCACAACAGGAAGGTAAGGCCGCACTGGCTGAAGTGACCGATATTGCCCAGTTGGAAAATGAGACAACACATAATCCATCTGAAAAAAATCTGTCTGGAACCAATCAGCCAGAAAAAAATCAGCCAGAAAAATCTCAAAACAAGCCAACACTTCAAGAGGTTGAGCCTGTGGGTGATGGGGCTGAGATTGTCTCTCTTGACCGGTTTCGCAAAGACCCGGCACCAAAAAAATAAGCTGGCTACCCCCCCATTATTTGAATAGCCCGCCAAACGATACCAAGACCCCGTTCCTGTTTTCATAATGCCCAAATCAAAGGATGTAGATATGGCAAATTTCGATTATAGCCCGCTATTGCCAACAGGCGCAGATGACACGCCCTATCGGTGTATTTCAACTGATCATGTCAGCACGCTGACCGTAGATGGCCGTCCTTTTTTGAAAGTTGCCCCTGAAGCCCTGACCTTGCTAGCTGAAGAAGCGATGGCGGATGTATCGCATTTGCTACGCCCTTCGCATCTGGCCCAGCTGCGGGCTATCCTTGATGATCCGGAAGCGACTAGCAATGACCGTTTCGTGGCGTTGGAAATGATAAAGAATGCGGTGATTTCCTCTAACCGCGTCCTGCCGATGTGCCAGGATACCGGCACCGCCCTTGTAAATGCGACCAGAGGCGAGCAGGTATTAACAGGCGGGGCGGATGAAGAGGCTTTATCGCGCGGTATCTACAACACCTATCAGTCGCATAATTTACGTTTCTCGCAATTGGCGCCGCTTAGTATGTTTGAAGAAAAGAACACTGCCAATAATCTGCCTGCCCAGATTGATATCGCTGCCGGTGCGGGGGCTGAATATAAATTCACCTTTATCCAGAAAGGCGGCGGTTCTGCCAACAAGACCTTTTTGCATCAGAAAACAAAGGCGGTTCTAAACCCTGATAGTATGAAAGCCTTTTTGAAAGAAGCTATTGTCTCTCTTGGGACCGCGGCTTGCCCGCCTTATCATCTGGCTATTGTTATTGGCGGTACCTCTGCTGAACATAATCTGAAGACGGTTAAAAAAGCATCTGTGCGCGATCTGGATACCCTGCCAACCAGCGGGTCTGAGAGCGGGCATGGCTGGCGCGATCTGGAATGGGAGAAGATTATTCTGGATATGACCAGAGAGTTGGGCATTGGCGCGCAATTTGGCGGTAAATATTATTGCCATGATGTGCGGGTTATTCGCCTGCCCCGGCATGGTGCCAGCTGTCCTATCGGTATTGGTGTTTCCTGTTCGGCAGACAGGCAAATTCGTGCAAAAATTACCACAGATGGCCTGTTTCTGGAGCAGTTGGAAACAGACCCTGCACAATATTTACCCGATCTGTCCGATGAGACCGAAGATGATGCGGTATCTATTGATTTGAACCAGCCAATGGCCGATATTCTGGCCACGCTGACCCAATATCCGGTTAAAACCCGCGTCAAGCTAACCGGTCCGATGGTGGTTGCCAGAGATATCGCGCATGCCAAATTGCTGGAGCAACTTGAACAAACAGGTAGCCTGCCAGATTATATTAAAGATCATCCAGTATATTATGCTGGCCCTGCAAAAACGCCAGATGGCATGGCGTCCGGCTCTTTTGGGCCTACTACCGCTGGCCGGATGGATAGCTATGTTGACCGCTTTCAGGAAGCTGGCGGCTCTATGGTGATGCTGGCAAAAGGCAATCGCTCGGCAATGGTAAAACATGCCTGTAAAAAGCATGGCGGATTTTATCTCGGCTCTATTGGCGGCGTTGCGGCCAAGCTGGCATTGGAATCTATCAAAAAGGTAGAGGTATTGGAATTTCCGGAATTTGGCATGGAAGCGGTGTGGCGCATTGAGGTAGAAGACTTCCCAGCCTTTATTATCACCGATGATAAGGGTAATGATTTCTTTGATTTGTCCTAAAGCGATAAATGCATAGAATTTCGGCGATTACAGGGCGATTATTCGCTCGTTGCCACCAGACCTTCCAGACCCGCAGGTATAGGGCCACCATAGGCCCAATCCAGCAATTGCACCGTGTGACAAACAGGAGCCTTAGCGCCGGAAATCTGATTGATGCAGCCCAGATTACCCGCAGCCACAATATCGGCCTCGGCCTTGTTGATATTGGTGACTTTGCGGCTTTGCAGTTGTCCGGCCAGTTCCGGTTGCAGAATATTATACACCCCGGCAGACCCGCAGCATAAATGCGATTCAGCTATCTGGCGTACCTCAAACCCGGCTGTGGCTAGCAAGGTTTTTGGCGCGGCAGTTACTTTCTGCCCATGCTGCAGGGAACAGGCCGCATGATAGGCAACAGACAGCCCCTTTTCCGGCAAGGGGGGAAGCTGTGCATGTTCGGCTAGAAATTCGGTAATATCCATTGCCAGGGCTGCAATCTTTGCTCCGGTTTCCGCCAGTTCGCTATCGCCTGACAGCAGCTGGCCATAATCTTTTAATGTGGTCCCGCAACCGGAGGTGTTCACGATAATTGCATCCAAATTACCAGCATCAATATCTGCCTTCCAGGCGCGGGCTGTTGCGGCAATATGGTAATGGGCGCTGTCACTTTCATTAATATGATGGGCTAACCCGCCACAACAGCTGGCATGCGTGCGCACCACCACCTCTACCTCAAGGCTGGAGAGCAAGCGCAAGGTCGCCGCGTTAATTTCCGGGGCAATGGCGCGCTGGGCACATCCTTGCAATAAAAGGACACGTTTTTTGACAGATATTTCAGGAGAAAAAATCTGATCTTTTGTCCCTACCTTATCTATCGCGCCAATTTTAGCTGGTGCAGACCCGATCATGGCGGCCAATCGGCGCGGCAGGACAGACGCAAAAGGACGCCCTAGCCTGGCCAGCTTTAGTGCCAGATTAAACAACCGAACATTTGGCACAAGCCCGGCTAACAGTTTGCGGATAAGGGCATCGGCGAATGACCGTTTGGTTGTTTTTTCTACCTCCGCACGGCCAATATCCACCAAATGCAAATAATCCACACCAGATGGGCAGGTTGTCATACAGGACATACAGCCCAGACAGCGATCCAGATGATAGCCAACATCGCCCATATTCATCTGATCGCCTGTATCCCCGCCACCCAGCGCATCGCGCATCATCCAGATACGGCCTCGCGGGCTGTCTCGCTCGTCACCAGTTAGCACAAAGGTCGGGCAGGTTGCGGTGCAAAATCCGCAATGTACACATTTACGCAGGATATCATCTGCCATCTGAATTTCAGGGCGTTGAAGCGCGGTTTCGCTAAAGTGGGTTTGCATCTGCCGCTCCTGCAAGGTCTATTTTCTGCGGGTTTAAGATATGTTCTGGATCAAAGGCTGTCTTTATGCGGGTTTGCAACCCGCCAAGGGCGCTCTCTAGAGGCTGAAAAACAGGCAAGCTAGCCTGAATACGGCTATCTGCCCGCATCATTGTTGCATGGCCGCCATCATGTTGGGCCAGTACAGACCGGATGTCTGCCCCAAGCCCGGCCCCCTGACCCGCTATCCAGATCAGCCCGCCTGCCCAGTCCAATGCGTAATCTATTTTATAGTCATGCTCTAGGGCGGCGATAATTCTGGGCGCAAAAGAAGGCGTCACAGACAGTTTCCAGACCTGTTCTGCGGCGGCATCTACACATGCAATATCGCGCATAGCCCGCCAGAATTCCGCACTCTGCTCAGGTGGCATCACCTCTATCTGGCCTCTTGCGGAAAGCAAATCAGACAAGGCGGCAACCCGGTCCGCTACCGATATTTGCACCCCTTCCAGGCGCAGAACAGCCCGAAACCCATCTGCTGTTTTCACAATCGCCCCGCCAGATGGCTCGGTTGCTGAACCAAATCCAGTAGCAAGCACTGATTGCGCCTCTGTCAGACTGGAACAGATTATCGACAGGCTGGTGGTATATTCCGGGCGTGGCAGAACTTTTAGCGTGATCTCGGACATCACGGCCAGCATCCCGAAAGAGCCACACATCAGCTTGGATAAATCATAGCCAGTGACGTTTTTCATCACTTTACTGCCAGAACGAAAATAGCCCGCACGCCCTGATATCGCATCAAACCCCAACAGGTAATCACGGGCCGCCCCTGCTGAAATCCGGCGCGGACCAGACAGGTTACAGGCGATTATCCCGCCAATGGAACCAGGATGCGCGGCGCTGTAAAATTGCGCAAGGTGCGGCGGCTCAAAGGCCAGCATCTGGCCCTTTTGTGACAGCGTTTCTTCAATTTCCAGCAATGGCGTGCCAGATTTGACGACCAACACCAGCTCTTCTGGTTGATAATCGATAATACCACTATGGCCAGACAAGCTAAGCTCATCATCTGTCTGCACCTGCCCGCCAAGACCAGATTTCGTGCCAAAGCCAGTGATTTTAAGCGGTGTTTTTTCCTGCAACGCATCGCGAATAATGTCTTCTATCTCTGCGCGGGTTTCTGGCGTATGCCGTGCCATGCCCTCTCCTTATGGCCTTAATTCTGCTCTGTACTGCGATAGGTAGCTTCCCTAGAAACGCGGGATATCGGGATGCGGCAGTTTGCCATGATGCACATGTAATCGGCCCAACTCGGCGCAACGATGCAAGACAGGGAACACTTTTCCCGGATTCAGCAAATGTTCTGGATCAAACGCGCATTTCAGGCGTTGCTGCTGTTTTAAATCATCCTCGCTAAACATCTCGCCCATCAGGTCGCGCTTTTCAACGCCCACCCCATGCTCGCCAGTTAATACTCCGCCAAGAGCAACACAATTACGCAGAATATCAGCACCGAACTCTTCAGCCCGCTCCAACTCGCCCTCAGCATTCGCATCAAACAGGATAAGGGGATGCAAATTACCATCTCCGGCATGAAATACATTCGCCACCCGCAAGCCATATTTCTGGCTCATCGCAGCCATTCTGGTCAACATTTCAGGCAAGGCTTTGCGCGGGATAGTACCATCCATACATAAATAGTCTGGTGATATCCGCCCTACCGCTGGGAAAGCAGATTTGCGCCCTGCCCAGAACTGATTGCGCTCGTCCTCGGACTGGCTAACGCGGATGCTAGTGGCCCCGGATGTTTTCATCAGGCCAGCTACCCTGTCCAGCAAGTAATCTACCTCAACTTCTGGGCCATCCAGCTCTACAATTAACAGCGCGGCGGCCTCTCTTGGATAGCCAGCTTGCACAAAATCCTCGGCGGCGTTAATCGCCGGATTATCCATCATTTCCATCCCTGCCGGGATAATGCCTGCCCCGATAACCGTGCTAACCGCCTGTCCAGCTTCCTGGGCGCTGTCAAACCCGACCAGCATAGCACGCTGGGTAGCCGGCTTTCGCAGGATACGAACTGTTACTTCGGTCACCACCCCTAACAGCCCTTCAGATCCGGTCATAACCCCCAAAATATCAAATCCTGGTGCGTCCAGATGCTTGCCGCCAATACGCACAATTTCGCCATCCATCGTGACCATCTCGATGCCCAGCACATTATTGGTGGTCAACCCATATTTCAGGCAATGCACCCCGCCTGAATTTTCTGCGATATTACCGCCTATGGAACAGGCAATCTGGCTAGAGGGATCCGGGGCATAATAAAACCCATTATCCTGAACAGCGGTTGTGATCGCCAGATTCGTTACGCCTGGCTGAGCTGTAACGGTACGGTTTTCATAGTCGATTTCGGTAATTTGATTAAATTTACCAAGCCCCAGCAACACCCCATCTGATAGCGGCAATGCCCCGCCTGACAGGCTGGTTCCTGCCCCTCGCGGCACGATTTTCACCTTATTATCGCGGCACCATTTCATCACATTGGCGACCTGCTGGCTGGTTTCAGGCAGAACCACCACCAAAGGCAGGTTACGATAGGCAGACAATCCATCGCTATCAAAAGCTTTCATGGTAGAGCGATCATCGATCACACAGCCCTTGGGCAACATGGCCTTTAACGCGGCAACGATTTCATCGCGCTTATCCAGAATATTCTGTTCAGGTTCAGGCAATAGCATGACTTTATTCCTAAATGAAAACTATCCTTCTATCTGATATCGGCTTTGCGCAGATTTTGTCCAGCGCTTCTTTTCCAATAAACAAAAAACTGTCCCAAAATGAGCCGCCCCAAAAAGAACCGCCCCCGAAAAAAAACTACCCAATAAAAAACCGCATGAAGATGTCCATGCGGTTTGCTGTCTGTACCATTTATCCGGCGCGCCTAACGCCAGCCGGAAAAGGTGATTAGCCTTGACGGGCTTTCATGCGCGGGTTCTTTTTGTTGATAACATAAAGACGGCCACGACGACGTACCACCTGACAGTTACGATCGCGAGACTTCAGCGTTTTTAGTGAACTTGCAACTTTCATTTTAATCATCCGTAGCCAAACAAGGCTTTGCATCTGAATTGGTGGGCATTTAGAATTAGTGGGCGGAGGATATACAAGCAAGGGCAAAAGATCAAGCCTTTAGTTTGCACGCCTTTGCGGTGCATCCCTGTTGGCGATACCCATTGCCAAAAAACCACCTGAGCTAAACACCCTATCGGCTAATAGCGCACATTGCACCCTGCCAGCCCGCAATAGCCATTCGGAACTTTATGCAGATATTGCTGGTGATAGTCTTCAGCATAGAAAAATGGCTGATCTGTTTTAATCTCTGTGGTAATTGGACCAAAACCCTGTGCCGCTAGCCGCTGGCCATAATGTTTGGCACTGTCACGCGCACCTGCCAGCATCTTATCATTATCAACATAAATTGCGGAACGATATTGGGTGCCGATATCATTGCCCTGCCGGTTCCCCTGTGTGGGGTCATGGGCTTCCCAGAATCGTATCAAAAGCGACTCAAAAGACAGAATAGAGGGCTGAAAGGCCACGAGAACAACCTCGCTATGGCCAGTTTGCCCGGAACATACCTCATCATAGGTGGGGTTTGGCGTTCGCCCGCCTGCATAGCCTACAGCTGTGCTATAGACCCCATCCAGAGTCCAGAACAGGCGTTCAGCACCCCAGAAACAGCCCAGACCCAGCTGAACCAGCTCTACATCATCTAGAAAAGGCGGGGCAATGGGCCGTCCATGCACGGCATGCACGCCAGGTGTCAGGATAGCCGAAGCCCGTCCGGCCAGCGCTTCATCAGCCTCTGGCAAGCGTGATTTAAACGGATTGGCAAAAAACATCTCTACACCATTTTAGTTGGTCGCAAGGATAGGGTTTGTCGCAAGAAGCACGCTCCTTTGCATCTGCCCTATTCTCTTCAATTAGGTCTAGCGATCCAATATGGCAATGCCTGGCAGCTCTCGCCCTTCAATCCATTCCAGAAAGGCCCCGCCCGCCAGCGATACATAGCTAAATGCATCCCCGCAACCAGCATGGTTTAGCGCCGCTACCGTATCGCCGCCGCCCGCCACCGAAACCAATGCCCCGGATTCGGTGCATTTCGCAACATGTTGCACCAGCGCGGTCGTACCGGCATCAAAGGGCGGTACCTCAAACGCGCCCATAGGGCCATTCCAAAGCACGGTTTTTGCCTCATCTATTACCGCACTATATTCCGCAACCGCCTGTGGCCCGATATCCAGCATCATTTCATTTTCTGCCAGCTGATCGTTAGGAATAATGCGTGATGCCGCCCCTTCTTCAAAACGTTCGGCTGCCTGCCCATCCAGAGGCAGATGCACAGCACATCCTCTGGTCTCAGCGCTATTTAAAATCTCTTTTGCGGTATCCAGCAAATCGGCTTCCATCAGCGAGCGTGCCATATCATAGCCTTTGGCAGCCAAAAAAGTATTGGCCATGCCGCCGCCCAGAATAAGGTGGTCTACCCGGCTGATAAGATGGGTTAGCACACCTAGCTTGGTAGATATTTTTGCCCCGCCAACCACCGCAACAACAGGCCGCTTTGGCGTATCCAGCGCTGTTTTCAGGGCAGTTACTTCACGCATCAGGGCGGGGCCTGCATAAGCTGGTAGCCCTTGTGCCAGCGCATGGGTAGACGCATGGGCGCGGTGGGCACAGGAAAAAGCATCATTCACATACAGATCGCCAGCTTGTGCCACCCTCGCAGCAAAATCAGCATCATTTGCTTCTTCTTCTGGCCAAAAACGTACATTCTCTTGCATGACCATCTCGCCAGCTGGCAGTTTTGCCAACGCCTGTAGATCAGTTACCAGCGGGACATGGCGCTGATAGGCTGTTTCGATATAGCGGCAAATTGGGGCCAGGCTCATTTCCGGAACAATCTTGCCCTCTGGTCGACCAAGGTGACTAAGCAGGATTATGCCTGCGCCTTTTTCCAGCAATGCCATTATGCCGGGCATAATCCGGTCTATTCTGGTCGCGTCCGCAACCTGCCCGTTTTTTAGTGGGCAGTTAAAATCCACACGCATCAGAATTGTCTTACCATTCAGGGCGCTAGCCTGCATCTCTTCAATAGGGTGTATCATCTGGTGATTATCTCTTTTATCGGAATTTTGCGGGTATTTTACGATATTGCCTGCATAGCAAAAGCACAGTATCTTGCCTAGTATCTTGGCCAGTATATTGCCCAGTATCTTACCTGGTATTTGGCACCGCTATTTAGCCAGCATCTGGCCATCTGTCCGTGTCAGCTCGCGCTTTATTAAAAAACATAACCTAATAGATGCATGCCCCTATGACTACAGAATTTGAAGAATTTAAACGTGGCCTGCTGGATGAGCTGCCCTTGCAAATAGGTATTTTCCCGTTTGGCCTTGTTTACGGCATTCTGGGCGTAGAAAGCGGGATGAGCATTTTGGAAACCTGCTTGCTATCGGTTATTTTATTTGGCGGGGCCAGCCAGATTGTCTTTGCACAGCTTCTGGCCAGCGCAACCCCGGCGGGGGTTATTCTGGCATCTGTTTCCACCATAAATCTGCGCCATCTGCTATATGGCCTATCGGTTGCCAGCTATCTGAAGAACCTACCGCTGCGCTGGCGGTTTTTACTGGCCTATCTTTTAACCGATGAAGCCTATGCGATGTCTATTGCCCGTTTCAGAGGTCAGCCACCTTCGCCTGTGATGCATTATCATTTGCTGGGAACCGGGTCTTTGTTATTTCTTGTCTGGCAAATCTCAACCATTAGCGGGGCTTTACTGGGAACAACCGTGCCAGAAACCCTGCAGCTAGGCTTTGCGGTGCCACTATCCTTTATCGCGGTTCTGGCCCCGTTAATTAAAAGACGGGCAGAAATTATCGCCGCATTTAGTGCCGGGGCAACCGCCCTTATCCTGTATGATATGCTTTGGAATCTGTGGCTTATTTGTGCCGCAATTGTTGGCATTGGTTCAGGCTGGGCAGTTAGCTATCTGGATAAAAACATGCCGCAAGGAGATAGCAGATGAGCCTATTTATCCTGATGTGCCTATGCGGCGCTTTTACCTATGCAACCCGCCTGCTGCCCCTTACCGGCTGGCTGCCCGTAAAATTGCCAGGCTGGTTTGAACGGGCGATGTATTTTGTCCCGATAGCGGTATTGACCCCGATTATCACCCATTCGGTATTTGTTACTGGCGAGGCAGGTATCGTGCTTGCCGATAATTTGCGCCTGCCTGCAGCCTGTCTTGCTATTGTTATCGCACTGCTCACCCGGTCGGTTATCATCACCCTTATCAGCGGCTTTGCCTGTTTGTGGGGGCTTAGCTATCTTGGCTTTTAGCTGTCCATAACCGGCCATCCATGATTACCAGCCCGGCCGCGACCAGCATAAACCCTGCTAGCTGGCTGACCCCTACCCATTGGCCAAGAATAGCAGCATCCAGCGCTACCGCAAAAATCGGCACGATAATGGTGACCAGCATTAAATTTGATGCCCCAGCCAACGATAATATCCGAAAATACAGGGGATAGGCTAGCGCGGTTCCCAAAATGCCAATTCCAATGATTAATTGCAGTAAGGCCAGCAAATTGCCAGCTTGAAAAAGGCTGAAAGAGGGCATCCCTGAAATCAAAAAGCTCGCTGGAATAGATAGGCTGGCAGAACAAATCAACATCCCGCAAGCTACCTGCATGGCTGGCCAACTGCCCAGCTTTAGCTTGCCCCACACCCCTGCCAGCGCATAGGACAAGGTTGCCAGCAAAATCGCCAGCGACCCAATTATTGAGGCTGATTCGCTATCCACTGCATCAAATCCTATTGCGGTTGCAACCCCCAATATCCCCAAAAGCACGCCAATGACACGATGTAGCCTCAAAGGCTCGGATCGCAGAAAAATTGCCGAGATAATCACCCCGAAAAAGGCGGTATTGGCGTTAATGATAGAGGCCATGCCGCCAGTAACAAAAAGCTGGCCCCAAGCGATCAGGAAAAAGGGCACTAAATTATTGATCCCCCCCATGACCAGTACCGCGCCCCAGAAATGGGCTGAACGCGGCAAAAACATGCCGCGTAAGGATATATAGCCAAAAAGAAAAATCGCCGCACTTGTCAGGCGTAAACATACCAGCCATGCCGGACTAAGATAGGCTAGCCCTACCTCGATAAAATAAAATGACGCCCCCCAGATAAAAGAGAGCAACAGGAGGTATAGCCAAGAAAGAAACGACATCAGCGCGATTATAGCAGGTTATAAGCCAAGAGCGTATCATAGCTCATCTTCAGTCCCATCACAAGAAACATCACCAGAACCAGCTTGTGAAACAAGGCTGGTGAAACCGCTTTGCGCGCCAGAGCGCCAAAGTAAAACCCGATAAACGCGCCGCCAATACCCGCACAAGCTGGCCATAGCGCAGCAGAGGTCAGAATATTTGTTGAAATATATCCAGCCATCAGCGGAAAACAGCCAATTAAAATCAAAAATCCAGTCGCATCTACGAACTGTTTTGGGCTGAGCTGTTTCATCACCAGATATATCGTCATTGGCACCCCCCAAAGTGAGGTTAGACCACCCAATATACCCGATATCGTTCCCATCGCATATTGCCAGTTGCGATCATGGTGCGGATTCAGCCGCCAGTGCACCCCAAACAGATTATTCAACGTAAAGATCATGATTGATATCGCGATGAGCAGGCGGATTATATCATTGCCCAGCCCCGCCGCAAAAACAGAGGCCAGCCCTAAAAATAGCATCATAAAGAGCGCAAATCGCCAATAATCCAGAACCAGCTGGCGATAGCTGTCCGCTTGCAAAAATTGATAGAGATTGACCACCAGCATCGGCAGAATATTTATCGCTATTGCCTGAAGCGGGGTAACAATAAAGGTAAGTAACGCTAGCGCAGTTGTAGGCAAGCCAATACCAATAACCCCTTTGATAAAGCCTGCCAGCACGTAAACGCCCGCAACCATCCATAATGTTGCTGGATCGCTGGTCATTATCATGAAAGCAGGCTTGCACCTGTTTGCTGGGCGATTTTGGAAATGGTTTTCGCCAGCTTCTCATCCTTTTCAGACAGGCCGCCTGCATCATGTGTGGTCAGGGTAATTTCTACCCTGTTATAGACATTGGACCATTCAGGGTGATGGTTTTGCGTTTCTGCAGCAATCGCCACTTGCGTTATAAATCCCATCGCCGCAGGAAAATTTGCAAATTTATAGGCAATCTGGATAGAAGCGCCATCACCTACCAAGTGCCAGTCTGGCAGCGCTGTACAAAGAGCGGTAATTTCTGTTGGGGAAAGAGGCGCCATTTTTTAAATCTCCGCTGGTGTTTTACATTCTGGTATAACAGGATCTATGCAGGAGGCTACCCGCAAATTCGGCGGACACCCAATCCCGTCAGATCGACTTTTTCACCCCTTCATGTTACGCTTATCCTTAGCTGTATGCAACGCACCCCTGGATGGGCGTGATGGGGTGGTTTTAAAAGAGGTGTTTTTGATGAAGACATTGCTGTTTGCCTCACATACCCCTTCTGCGAATACCGAAAAATTAGCCACAATTTGCGCGGCCGAAATGCTGGGCTGCAGCGAAGATATCACCGTGATACATAAACCATCGTTAGAGATTGCTAGCAAAGATGGGCTGGCATGTGACGGGCTGGTTATCGCTACTACCGAGAATATCGGCTATATGGCGGGCCTGACCAAAGATATGTTTGACCGATGCTATAATGACTGGCTGTATCATACAGATGGGTTGCCAGTGGCGTTTTATATTCGCGCGGGCCTGGATGGCACCGCAACTGCCACCACCCTCAGCCGATTTGCCCACGCGCTTAGATGGCGATTGGTGCGCCCTCCCCTTATCCTGAAAGGGGACTATATAGAGGATTTTGAAAGACAGGTAGCAGAGCTAGGCGGCGGTTTTGCTGCGGGTTTGGAAGCTGGCATTTTCTAGAGAGATACATATCAAAGATGAGACTGATTTCTATGGCTGCCGAGATTGCCCCGCTTGCGGCATTATTTATCGGCAATGCAATAGCTGATATCTTTGTCGGCGCCCAGGCTGCGGTTGCTTGTGCTGCTATGATTATCCTCTATAACCGCATAGCAGAGCGCAGATGGGCAGCTTTTGCACTGTTTTCAGTAGTGGTTTCAGCAGTCTTTACCGCAGCGGCCCTGCTGTTTGGGGACAGCCTGTTTATCAAAATTCAGCCCAGCCTGTTTAATGGCCTATTTTGTTTGATTTTGCTGGGCGGCTGGGTACGTGGACAGGCGGTGATGAAACTGTTTTTTGGCGCACAATTCTCGCTAACCCTCGAGACATGGCGAGCCTTATCGCTGCGCTGGGGCGTATTTTTCGGGTTTCTGGCCCTCGCCAATGAAGGGGCATGGCGACTGCTGGATGATGATGGCTGGGTATGGTTCAAGGTATTTTTTGCTGCCCCGCTGACCGGCCTGTTTATGCTGGCCCAGCTGCCAATAACCCTGCGCGGCAGAATACCGCCTGCCACAGATAACCCGAACGCCTCTTAGCCCCGATTGGAACCAGGTCTATTTGCGCGTTGATTTCAGCTCATCAAGTGTGGTGATGCCTAGCTGAACCATCGTATTTTCAAGCTCGTCTTTTAAAATATCCCCAACATGCTTGCCGCCCTGCGCACCAAGACAGGCCAGGCCAAACATAAAGGCACGGCCTAAAAATACAAAATCGGCACCGCTGGCAAGGGCGCGGGCGATATCCAGCCCAGAACGCACCCCGCTATCCAAAAACAGCTTTATATCATCGCCAAGCGCGTCGCGGATTTGCGGCAATACTGTGATAGAGGGCGGGGCGGCATCTAGCTGGCGTCCGCCATGATTAGAGATAACCAGCGCATCCGCACCAGCGGCAAGGGCCTGACGCGCATCTTCGAGATGCAAAATACCCTTGACCACCATCGGGCCATCCCATTCCTGTCTTATCTCTGCCAGATAATCCCAGGTAAGAGAGCCGTTCAATTGCTGGCCAATAAAGGTGGTAATATCATCCCCGTCACCAGCCTTGTTATAGCGCACCAGATTTTTGAAGCTGAATTTACCGCCATTTGCCAGCGCTGCCAGTGACCATTGCGGGTGGGTCATACATTGCCAGAATACACGCGGCGTCAGCCCCATTGGATTGCGCGAGCCTATCGGCGCACCGGCAAGGCGCATTTCCTCGCGTCGGCTAGGGCCAGGCACATCTACCGTCACGATCAAATTTTTAAATCCAGATGCTTTTGCCCGAGCCAGCAAATCCCGCATGACCGCTTTATCGCTGGGGGCATAAAGCTGATACCAGGCCATATCGCCTGCAATTGGGCCAATCGTCTCCAAATCCTCGCCTGCAACGGTACTAAGGGCATAGGGAATTTGATGGGTGTTCCCTGCTTTTGCCAGCAAGGCCTCACCCTTGGGCCAGATAAGAGATTGCAAGCCGACAGGAGCGATACCAAAAGGCGCAGCATAACGCTGGCCAAATAGCTGGCAGCTGGTATCCGGGGCAACCCGCCCTCGCAAAAAACGCGGCGTCAGCTCTATTTCTGAGAAGGCCTGTTCATTTTTGCACATTGCCTGACCGGTGCCCGTGCCAGCGGCCAGATAGGCATGAACAAATTTGGGCAAGCGGCGCTGTGCCGGCCCTATCATATCGCTGATCCGCGGATATTTTTGCATCATATCCATTAAAACCACCCCTCAAAAACAAACATCGAACAAACAGTCCTTATTCAGTTTGTCGCGGTTTATCGGAAAAAACCAGATCAAAACAGGTTTATGTGTATCTGTGAAATAGGCTGTGCCAAATTGTTCACGCAAAAAAGGCTATTGTGCGAAAAAAGGCCACTTCATTGAGAGAAGGTTTTCAGATAAGCGATGACATTCGCTCTATCTGCTTCTTTCTTCAGGCCGGCATAGGCCATTCTGGTACCTTTCAGATAGGCTTTAGGCTTGGTTAAAAACCCGTCCAATGTCTCTTCATCCCAGATAATGCCACTTTCCTTGATAGCTTTGGAATATTTTTTATAACTTTCCAGAGAGCCTGCCTCACGGCCAAACAAATTCACCAAATGCGGACCTGTTTTATGTTTTTCTTTATCTACCAAATGACAGGCAGAACATTTTTTAAAGACTTTTTTGCCTTTTTCCACATCACCTGCCTGTGCTGCACCAGAGGCCAGAAAGACCGCTACAACAACCCCGAATGTTGCTTTTACTATTGTCATAAATTTATCTCGCTCTATCGAAAGAAAGTATTTATCTATCCGCGTTATAATATAGATCAAAACCAGCAGCAGATAATATAAAAATCCTTTTGCGATGTAAAAAAACCTGTCTTTTCTGCATCTTCGAAAAAATCTGCTCCTGACCACAATTTTGCCCTGATTGACTGGTTAGCTATTTCTATCATCAGTACTTGAAAAAAAGTTCTGACATCACAATCAAAGGACAAGCTTGATGTATATAATATTGACGGGTTTGTTTGCGAGTTTCTTTACTGCTTTTGTTATTTTCACCCCCTCTTCTGTACAGGCTGGCAGCATAGCAAAGCTGTTATCACCGGAACAATGCGGAAGAGTGCCCTTATCCATTTTGCGCGCATGGCCGCTTACCGATTTCAAGCAATGCACAGTCCCGATAAGCCAGGTTCGATCCGGGGGCCCTGGAAAAGACGGTATACGTTCTATTGAAATGCCCGAATTCCAGCCAATTAATTTATCCAGCCTTGCAGATGCCGAACCGGTTATCACGGTCAGTTTTAACGGCGAGGCGCGCACCTATCCCTTGCAAATTCTGATCTGGCACGAAATTGTGAATGATGTGGTTGGCGGTGTACCGGTTGCGGTTACCTATTGCCCGCTTTGTAATGCCTCTATTGTTTTTGACCGGCGCCTGGATGGTCAGACGCTGGAATTTGGCACTACTGGAAATCTGCGCCGTTCTGACCTGGTGATGTATGACCGGCAAACAGAAAGCTGGTTTCAGCAATATGATGGAACCGGCCTGTTTGGTCAGTTAGCCGGACAGGTGTTAACCACACTGCCAGCCCGACTCGAATCGGTGGGGGCGGTTCGTGCCAGAGACGGCAACAGCCTGATTATGGAGACACCAAAAGGGTTTCTGCGCCCCTATGGAGCCAACCCCTATGTCGGCTATGACAGCAGCGCTGTTCCGTTTCTATTTGATGGCGAGGTTCCAGACGATATCCGGCCATTGGAATATGTTGTTATTTCTGGTGACAACGCATGGGCCCTTGATAGCCTGCGTGAAAAGGGCCGCATAGAAACTGAAAATTTAATTCTGGAATGGCAGCCTGGCCGGGCCAGCGCCCTGGATAGTCGCAAAATCGCCGATGGGCGCGATTTGGGCATTGTCACCGTCAGCAAAAAGAATGCTGATGGGAAGACAGAGTTGGCCCTATATAAAATCAGCTTTGCGTTTGTCTGGCATGCTTTTAATCCAGAGGCAGATATTATCCGCTAGAGCGTGCGAATAGGCGCCCCTGCCAAATAGGCTTCGAGGCTTTCCAGCGTTTCGCCATAGAACACTGTCATGGTCTGGCGCGTAACATAGCCAATATGCGGGGTTAGCAGCAGATTTGGCGTAGCGCGAAGCGGGTCATCGGCTGGCAAGGGTTCGCGGTGATAAACATCCAATGCGGCCCCGCCTAGCCTGCCAGCACCTAGCGCCGCTATCAGCGCGGCCTCGTCAATAATTGGGGCGCGCGATGTGTTCACAATACAGGCATCAGACTGCATCAAGGCCAGCTCTTGTGGTCCGACAAGGCCAACCACCCGGTCAGATAATTTCAGGTGAATAGAGATAAAATCAGAAGTAGCGAAAAAACTTTTCTTGTCGGCAAATGCCACCCCATGTTCAGCTGCCCGTTCTGGGGTCAGGTTTTGCGACCAGGCTTGTACCTCCATTCCAAAGGCTTGCCCTAATGTAGCAACCTGACCGCCAAGCCGCCCCAAACCCAGAATACCCAGCTTTGCCCCGCGCAAATCCCGGCCCGTTCCAACCTGCCAGCCCCCATGTGCCATTGCGTTGGCACAAGGAACAATCTGGCGCGCAAGGGCACCGATAAGCGTCATTGCCAGCTCTGCTGTCGCATGGCCTGGCGAGGCGGTACCGCTAACCACAATATTCCTGGCCCTGCAGGCGTCCAGATCAATTGCCGCATTCCTCATGCCGCTGGTAATAATCGCCTTCAGATTTGGCAGGCTGTCAATCACATCTGCGGAAAAAACAGTGCGCTCGCGCATCAAACACAGCACATCATAGGGCTGCAAGCGCTGGATTAATTCAGGACCAGAAATAGTATCATGATAGATATCCAGCTGATGTTGGCCAGAAACCCTGTCCCAATCCGCAAATTCATGTGCGTTTTCTTGCCAGTCATCGAGAAGTGCAATTTTCATAAGTGGTTTTCCCTAGCGCTGCCTGATCTATAGGCATCCTTGTTTGATTTAGGTCCATCTTAAAAGCCAGTCTCTTGCTTTATGCTGAGAAATCGCGCATTTGTCTATGACATAGATACTATGCTTTTCAACAATTGAAATTATCTATATCTCTGCATCAAGCGTTTTCCTGTGCTTTTTTACATAAGGTTTGAAAAGATGATAAAGGCAGTCATTTTTGACAAAGACGGCGTGCTACTGGATTTAGAAGCCACATGGCTGAACAGCGCGATTGCCATGACTCACTTTATCTCTGGCCTAACAAATGGCGAGAATTCAGCAGAGCAATTTCAGAAGATTATAGGTATTGATGAGAAATCGCGCCGCATTGATGCCGATGGCCTGTTCGCGGCTGGCTCTATGGCGACCCAGTTTAACGCGATTGCCGAAGCGGTTCCCAAACTGGCAGACCAGCTGCATCACGACCAGCAGATCAGGGAAAAGCTGCGGGATGTGTTTTTAGAGGCCCGAGACGAAACTCTGGCGGGTATTGGCAGTGTTGCCAATGGGGATGTTATCACCCCGCTTTCAGATTTGCATAATAGCGGCTACAAGATGGCCGTATTGACCAATGATAGCGCTGAATCTGCCAGCAGGGGATGTTCAGATATCGGGGTTACCAATTATCTGGAAATGGTTGTGGGGTTTGATAGCGGGTTCGGGTCAAAGCCAGAACCTGCCGGATTTCTGGCGATATGCGATGCGCTGTCCTGCCACCCTGGCGAGGTGGCGATGGTTGGCGATACATTTGCCGACAGGCATGCCGCCGAACGTGCAGGGGCTGGCGCCTTTATCGGTATTTCCTCCATTTATCCAGACACACCAAAGGCCCTAGAAGGAATAGTCCATCTACTGCCAGATCTAACCGGTCTACCAGATATAATCCGGTCTATCCGCTAGCTAGCCGACAAACGCTTTTTCAATAACAAAATGGCCAGGGGCAGAATTTGCCCCTTCTTGCAAACCCGCATCCAGACACAGCTGTTTCATATCCTGGTTCATATTCATTGACCCACAAATCATCACCCGGTCTTCTGTAACCGATAAATGTGGCAGTCCCAAACTGTCAAATAACGCACCACTTTCTATCAGGTTCGTAATGCGCCCCATATGATGATAGCTCTCTCTTGTGGTGGTCGGAAAATAAACCAGCTTTTCAGCAGCCAGCTCACCTATCAGCGCATCGCCCTTGGTGCGGGCAACCAATTCCATGCTAAAGCTAAGTTCTGCAACATCACGGCAGGTATGCGTCAAAATCACCTGATCAAAACGTTCATATAAATCAGGGTCACGTAGCAGGGATGCAAAAGGCGCCACCCCGGTTCCCGTAGATACAAGATAGCATCTTTTACCTGGTAACAGAGCATCCAGAACCAACGTGCCAGTGGGCTTGGTTTTCATCAGGATATAATCACCTGCCTGGATATGCTGCAAGCGCGAGGTTAACGGGCCATCCGCAACCTTGATAGAATAAAAGCTGAGGCTTTCCTCCCAAAAAGGAGAGGCGATAGAATAGGCACGCAAGAGCGGACGACCAGCCTCATTCAGCAGGCCAATCATGACAAATTCACCAGAGCGAAAACGAAAACTCTGCGGGCGTTCAACCTCAAACGAAAACAGCCTGTCTGTCCAGTGACGTACTTCCAGAACGCGAACCGCATCCGGTGTTGACGCCTCAACAATTGGAAAAGACATATCTTTAGCACTTTGTGTCATATTCAAAACTCCCCGGCCTTAATCGCCAGCAATGAACGCCGACAGTAAATGCCAGCAATGATCGCCAGCATGACACTTCTGCGCGCATGCTGACCTCTAGATGTAAAACCTTCTGGCAAATGTCAATCAAAAGCCAAATTTTTCCCTTTAAACTGCAATTTTTTCCTGAAATTAGCCTTGACTAACTTCATAAGCCCATTATTTAATCCTATAAGGTTACGAACTTATAAAGGCAGCGCTGTTTCAGAACAGATGCGCCAAAAAGCTTCTGTTTAATAAGGGCCCATTAAATGACCACTGCGAACATTGCCAGGGAACCAAATAATGTACGGCGCATAAACATGCCACTATTGGCCATTGTGACCGGATTTTGCGCCGCCTTATTATATGATCCAAGCTTGTTTGAGGTGATGTTTGCGGCCATTGCAGATGCATATTTGCAGGTATCAACCTTTGTGGCGGGAACGTTATTACTGTTTTTCCTGGCAGAACGCGCCTTTAAATTTGATTTAACAACTGCGCTGGCTGAATCGGGTAAATGGCAGGTACCATTAGCCGCTGCGCTTGGTGCGTTACCGGGCTGCGGCGGGGCCATCATTGTGGTCACTAAATATGTATCAGGCCGGCTAAGCTTTGGCTCTGTCCTCGCCACCTTGACCGCAACTATGGGGGATGCGGCCTTTTTGTTGCTGGCGAAAGAACCGCTGACCGGGTTTTTCATTATTGGTCTTGGCTTTGCTGTGGGGGTTGTTACCGGATATATTGTGGATGCCATCCATGGAAGAGATTTTATGCGGCCCAAAAATACCGATATTGTGCGCCATCCAGATCTATCTGACCCCGAACATGAAGATTTTTCCAACCAGCTGCTAGACCGCATCTGGATGATCATCTTTTTACCAGGCCTTGTTTTGGGTCTGATGCTGGCTTTCCAGATTGATGTGGATGCAATGCTCGGTACCGAGAACATCTCTGCCCCGGCCAGCCTGCTTGGTTTTATTGGCGGGATGCTATGTTTTGGAATGTGGGCTTTACCGCGGCTAATTCCCTCCTTGCGCCGGTCGCCTGCCACCGCTGAGGCTGCGGAAGGGGACTCCATAATCCGGCGCACAATAGCCGATACGAATTTTGTTACCAGCTGGGTCATTTTTGCCTTTCTGTTATTTGAGGTGACTATCCACCTTACCAATTTGGACCTAAACGCCCTGTTTGGTTCGGTTGTGGCCTTTGCGCCCCTGATTGCGGTTATTATTGGTTTTGTCCCGGGATGTGGGGCCCAGATACTGGTCACGACATTATATCTTTCTGGTTATTTGCCGCTTTCTGCACAAATCGGCAATGCGATTAGTAATGATGGGGATGCGTTATTTCCGGCGATTGCGCTGGCACCTGGTGCGGCGATTATGGCCACACTTTACTCGGCTATACCGGCTTTGCTGATCTCCTATGGTTGGTTTTTCCTAGCCCAAAGCTAGGGGCCTGTCGCTAGCCTTGCATCTAATTTAAGCCCCGCTTTCAGCATATATTTTTGCCTGATAACTTGCGCTAAGACGGAGGACTTGTTCCAGCCAATGGTGTTCTGGCATCCGCTCGGCAAGTATGGGGGATATTGCCACCTCATCAAATCCGCATTGGCGAGCATGGCGATATTGGTCTGCAAGCACATTCCCTTCGGCGCGTAAATTGCCGCGATAGCCATGCAAGCGCAAAAGGCTGGCAAGGCTGAAACCGCGGCCATCTGCCGAGGACGGAAAAGCGATGGCAATGTTTTCCAGCACGCCCAAATAGCCGAGCGCCCCGTCTATAGGCTGGTCATTTTCCAGCCTAAGCACAACATCACTCAATCCCTGTTTTTCAGCAATTTCTGGCAAGGTTTCAACTGTTACACGCGCATAATCATGCCAGCTATCGCGGTGAAACCCTGTATCATTAATAATGATCATCCCCTCACCCATTACTATCCCCTGTTTCCGGCTGTCAGGCGCTGCGGGGCATCTTTATACAAGGCCTGTTTAAACGGGCTGAGGCCAACACGCCGATAAAACTGGATAAAATGCTCATCAGCGCTTGTGCGCCTCTCAAGATACACATCCAAAATCGTGTCCACCGCCCGTAACAGCGCTTCTGCTGAAAAGCCAGGGCCCGTGCGCGTGCCAAGAGCGG
>JBMHCK010000053.1:0-6742 GCA_049889955.1 Puniceispirillaceae bacterium (SeqCode) | reverse complement strand
TGCCATTTTGTTTTGCGCTTTGGCAGCGGCGGTAATTCGGGCAATCGCTGCCAGATAATCTGGATGATCCAGCTGCCCTGCAATGCCCATAGAGCTGGTTAAATCAAAATGACCAAGCCATAAAACATCTACCCCCTCAACCGCGGCAATCTCCTCTACATTGGCAAGGCCGGTAGCGGTTTCAATCATTGCGATAACCAGCGTGCGCTGATTTGCTGTTTGCATAATTTCAAGTGGATGGGCAGCGCTATAATCATCATGGGCAATGCCAAAGGCAGTACCGCGTGCCCCTTGCGGCGGATAATAGGCCCGGCGCACCACATCGCGGGCCTGCTCGGCAGTTTCCACCATCGGCACCATCACCCCATGCGCGCCAATATCCAGTACCTGACCAATCGTGTTGCCTTCGGTAGTTGGCACCCTGACCAATGGCGCGATATTCAATCCGCGGCAGGCCGCCATCTGCGTCTTTAAGGTCTCAAAACCGATACCTGTATGTTCCATATCATACATCAGGAAATCAGCCCCGGCAGAGGCTGCAATCGCAGGCATGCCAGCTGAGAAAAATTCAAACACCATCATGCCTGCCAAATGCCCTTTGGTAGCTTTCTGCTGCAAAATACAGCTTTTATGATCCAGATTGATTTTTGAGGGGTTCGTTTTTGGGGTCATCTATCTGTTACCTCGCCGCTGAAATATTCTTGACCATAGTGTGGCGGCGGGGTGACAAGGTTGGCAAGCCGCAATAGGCGTTTCAGAAAATATTGTCCGAAAAACACAAATCTAGAGTCTGGTGCGGATCAGGCTCCCCAGCATTAGCCCGGCCAGCATTACCGCCAGAAACGGGAATATACCCGCCGGGTCCAGACCAATGCTGGCGATAACCGGACCCGGACATAAACCAGCCAATCCCCACCCCATACCAAATAGCCCACTGCCAATAACCAGCTTGCGATCGATTTGACGCGCCTCTGGCAGCGAAAAGGATTTGGCAAAAAATGGCCTAGAAAATGAGGACTGGGAAAATAGAGATTGGGAAAATGAGGACTGGCCGCCGCGCACAAATAGAAAATATCCAGCGGCATTGACCATAATTCCGCCTGCCATGACCAGCATCAAAGATGGATCCCATAGACCAAAAATATCTAAAAATCCGGCAACTTTGGCTGGGTTCAACATCCCCGCCAGTGCCAGACCAACGCCAAAAATCATACCGGAAATAGCTGCCGATAAAAGTGCTAACCCCAATTTCTCCCCCTATCACTAAACCTGATTTACACAAGGTGCCGCGTAATAAAAACGGTCAGTACCCCGCAGAGCACAAACACCATAACCGCCACAAAGGATCGCATCGATAATCGTGATAGACCACAAATTCCATGCCCTGAGGTACATCCAGACCCTATCGCTGTCCCCAACCCGACCAGCAACGCAGCCAGATACAGCACGCCACCTTCGGCAACCGCGACTGCCTGGATAGAATAGAGATCAAATGAAATCAGCACTAATGGCCCGGCAATAACGCCAAAGATAAACGCCAACCGCCAGGATAGCTCAAACCGGCCAGATGGCGGCAATAACCCTGACAGAATACCGCTAACCCCCATGATGCGCCCTTTTGCAAGCATCAGGAAAAGCGCTGCCCCGCCAATCAACACGCCGCCAAAAAAAGACATTAGCGGCGTAAATTCAGCCCAATTTATCGTCATTTATTCCCCCCTTAACCCAGAGACAGGCACCTTCAGATAGACCGTTTCATTATCTTCGGCAGGGGGCATATGCCCGCCCCGCATATTTACCTGTATAGATGGCATAATCAGCTTTGGCATCGGCAAGCTAGCATCTCTTTTTTCGCGCATCGCCACAAAATCTTCTTCTGAAATGCCGCCGCCAATATGGATATTATGTGCCTTTTGCTCGCCAACTGTACTGACATAGCCAAGCTGGCGTCCATCCGGCATATAATCATGACAGACAAAGACCCGCATATGGTCTGGCTGAGCCAGAATTTTATGAATGCTTTGGTAAAGGGTGCGTGCATCCCCGCCCGGAAAATCGGCGCGTGCGGTACCGCCATCTGGCATAAACAGGGTATCCCCGGCAAAAATCGCATCGCCGATAATATGTGCCATACAGGCCGGCGTATGGCCAGGCGTATGAATAGCCTTTCCCTGCAGATTGCCGATCTCATAGCTGTCCTGATCTTCCAGCAAGCGGTCAAATTGGCTGCCATCGCGCTCAAAGGCGGTGCCTGCATTAAAGACCTTGCCAAAGATTTCCTGCACGTCAACGATATGTTTGGATATGGCTATTGGCGCCCCTGTCTGTTCCTGTAAATAGGGCGCAGCAGACAAATGATCAGCATGTACATGGGTCTCGATCAGCCAGTCTATGACCAGCTGTTTGTCGGTAATATACGCTAAAATTTCATCCGCCAGCTGATAGGATAGCGCACCAGAGGCATAATCAAATCCCAGCACCGAATCAATTACGGCTGCGTGGCGGGTCTCCGGGTCTTGCACCACATAGCTGATGGTATGACTATCGTCGTCGAAAAATGCTTTAACCTCAGGAATATTCATATTTGTCACCCTCATCCTGATTCACGGTTAACCCGCCCCTTATACAAGAATGGCACGCTGTTGTTTTTTTGTAAAAGTTTTTACCGCACCGCATCACACATTTATAGCCTGTTTGCTAGGCAGAGGGATCATGTTCTGCGGCCAGTTTTTCCCAGTTAAAACTGACCCCAATTCCTGGCTCGGACGGGGCCAGGGTCAGATGATTTTCAAGCCTTAGCGGCTGGGTAGTATAGGCATCGATAGGAAAGCTATGAACCTCTATCCAGCCTGCATTTTGCTGGGCAGAGACCATGCTTACATGCAGCTCCTGCATTCCATGGCTACATACCGGCATACCTTTTTCGCTAGCCAGTTTTGCCGCCTGCATCCAGCCAGTTATGCCGCCGCAATTAGAACTATCTGGCTGTAGATAGGAAAGCTGGGCATAGTCGCATGCCATCTCAAATTCATGCAAGGTATGCAAATTCTCGCCCATGGCTAGTGGACAGCCCGTAGCCTGTGCCAGCCGGCCATAATCGGCATATAGGTCTGGCAACATCGGCTCTTCAAACCAAACAATATTATACTCTTTAAACGCGGTAGCCGCGGCCAGCGCGCGCGAATAATCAAGGGCATAATTCGCATCTACCATAAAGGCGATATCATCGCCTATCAGCGCGCGAACAGCCCGTACGCGTTCAATATCTTCTGCCAGATCCGGCTTGCCGACTTTTATCTTTACCGCATCAAACCCTTCTTCAAGATAGCCTTCGATACTGGCCAGTAATTTTGGCAATGGATAATTCAGATCGATACCGCCGCGATAGGCCCGGCATCTGTCAGACGCCCCGCCCAGCATCTGGTGCAGAGGCTTGCCTGCCTGCTTGCATCGCAGATCCCAAAGCGCAATATCCAGCGCAGATATAGCAAAGGCTGCAATGCCGCCACGCCCGACATAATGAATATGGAAATTCATCCCCTCATAAAGAGCCTCTATATCGGTGCCATCGCGGCCCATCAGATAGGGCGCCAAATCATGTTCGATCATCGTAACAATCGCATAACCGCCCTTGCCACCTGTATAGCTATAGCCAGTTCCAGATAGCCCATTATCCAGAGTGATGGTCGCGCAAATCAATTCAAAATGAGTGTGATCCCCATGCATCGCATCGCTCAGCACTTCTTTAAGGGGTAAGGCAAAGCGCTGGGCGGTAATGCGTTCTATTTTGCTCATGGAAAACCTCGTTTATCTATCGGCAGGGGCTGCTTTATCTTCCTTTTATACAAGGATAAATTTCTGCCAGGCAAATAATTCCGGGCAAATGATTTATGAGTAGGATTTTATATCTATCTCGCGTAGTCTGCTGGTGGTCTACACCCTCGTAACAGAGACTGGGTTTTTCCTGTCTCAGCAAAAAGAGTATAATGATGACAGAACAGATGATTTCAGCGGCTTTTTACCGCGGTAACAAAACTTTCACCGTTGAACAAACACAAGCTGCCCAACCGGCCCCTGGCGAGGTTGCGGTCCGTATCGCCTTTTGCGGCATATGCGGCACAGATATGCATGTTTATCACGGGAATATGGATGCACGGGTCGGGCATAACCGGGTCGTTGGCCATGAAATGTCTGGCACAGTGGCGGGCATTGGTGAGGGGGTAGATGGCTTTACCCTTGGCCAGAAAGTTGTGGTACGCCCACTTGATCATTGCGGGGCCTGCCCGGCATGTGATGCGGGTCATACCCATATTTGCCATAAGCTAAAATTCCTGGGCCTGGATACAGATGGCGCGATGCAGGAAATCTGGTGTGTGCCTGCCCATACCTTGCATCATTTGCCAGACGCGTTGCGCCTTGACCATGCCGCGCTGATAGAGCCGGTTGCGGTCGCCTGTCATGATGTCCGGCTGGCAGATTTGCAAGCTGGCGAAGATGTCGTAGTTATTGGCGGTGGGCCTATCGGCGTGCTGGTCGCAATGGTAGCACGAGATGCGGGCGGCAAGGTGGTGATATCCGAAGTAAATCCAAACCGGATCAAGATTGCAAAAAAACTGGGCTTTGAGACCGTTAACCCTGCCGAACAGGATTTGGCCGCCACTATTACCGAGATGACGTCGGGTAAAGGTGCGGATGTGGTGTTTGAGGTGTCTGGCACCCAAAAAGGGGTAGATGCCATGACCGCTATCGCCGCGACCAGAGCCCGTATCGTGATGGTAGCTATCCATGCAAAGAAGCCAGAAATTGATCTGTTCCAGTTTTTCTGGCGCGAGCTGCAGTTGATAGGGGCGCGTGTTTATGAAGCCGCAGATTATGAAAAGGCGATTGCCATCATCACCTCTGGCGGGGTAGATGCCGATACCATCATTACCGATATCAGCCCGTTAAGCGATATCCAGGCCGCTTTTGAAGCGCTGGATAGCAGCCCAACCGCGATGAAAAGCCTGATCAGAGTAGGAAATGACATATGACTATTTTAAACCAATTTAGCCTTGCTGGAAAAACAGCCCTTGTTACCGGGTGCCGGCGCGGCATCGGGCGCGGCATTGCCGAGGCCCTGGCACAGGCGGGCGCGGATATTATTGGCGTAAGCGCCTCGCTGGAACCCTCTGGCAGTGATATTGAAAAAGCGGTTACCGCTTTGGGGCGGAAATTTACCGCCCATAGCGTCGATTTTTCAGATCGTTCGGCAGTAACCGGATTTTGCGCGCAATTAGCGACAGATAAGATTGTTCCGGATATTCTGGTGAATAATGCCGGCACGATTAAACGTAAACCCGCCGCAGAACATGAAGACGAGCTGTGGGATGAAGTTCTGGAAGTCAATTTAAACGCGCAATTTATTATCAGCCGTGAAATTGGCAGGCAGATGATTGCCAGGGGTTCAGGGAAAATCATTTTTACCGCATCGCTGCTGACCTTTCAGGGCGGCATTACGGTACCTGGCTATGCCGCCTCTAAAGGCGGGATTGGCCAGCTAACCAAAGCGCTGGCGAATGAATGGGCTGGCAAAGGGGTGAATGTTAATGCCATCGCACCAGGCTATATTGCCACCGACAATACCCAGGCCCTGCAGGATGACGCCCAGCGCTATAACGCCATATTAGAGCGGATACCGGCTGGACGCTGGGGCACGCCTGAAGATTTTGGCGGGCCAGCGGTATTTCTTGCCTCGGATGCCTCGCATTATGTGCATGGGGAGGTTTTGGTTGTAGATGGGGGCTGGATGGGGCGCTAGCCTAATCGCCTCTATCAAATTCACAAAAAAAGAGCCGCCCTCCTGATATGAAGGGCGGCTTTTTATGTGATATCAAGACCGATTAATAGGTCTCGGTTACAAAGCGTGTGGTCAGGAAAGCTTCCAAACCTTCAATACCGCCCTCTGAGCCATAGCCGCTATGCTTTACCCCGCCAAACGGTGTTTCCGGCACACTTACCACGGTTGAATTCACCGCCAGCAGACCTGTTTCCACATCATCTTTCAAACGCGAAATAAGAGCTGGATCTTCGGTAAAGGCATAGGCAGCCAAACCAAATGGCAAACGATTGGCACGGGCCACAACCTCATCAACAGTCGCAAAACTATCAATAGGCGCAACCGGGCCAAATGGCTCATCATTCATAATCCGGGCATCATCGCTGACATTATCCAGAACGGTTGGCGCATAAAAACTGCCCTCACGGTTCAGACGGCTGCCCCCACGCAGCAAGTTTGCGCCTTGTGCGACCGCATCCTGAACCAGACCATCCATCACATCAATACGGCGATCCGCAATCAGTGGACCCATCGTAGTTCCCTCTTCCATGCCATCACCGATATTCAGCTTGTCTACTGCAGATACAAAAGCATCTACAAACTGACCATGCACAGATTTCTGGACTAAAAAGCGGGTTGGTGAGACACAGACCTGACCTGCATTTCTGAATTTACCGGCTACGGCAATTTGTGCAGCTTTTTCGATATCTGCATCTTCAAACACCATTACTGGTGAATGACCACCTAATTCCATGGTACATTTGATCATATTTTCAGCTGCCAGCTTTTGCAGGTGAATACCCACAGGCACACTGCCAGTGAAAGACAGCTTGCGCGGAATTGGCGACGAGCAAAGATGCTCGGAGACTTCTGCTGGCACGCCAAATACCATATTTACCGCCCCATCCGGCACCCCTGCTTCTGTCA
>JBMHCK010000052.1:0-8310 GCA_049889955.1 Puniceispirillaceae bacterium (SeqCode) | reverse complement strand
CCAACCGCCCCTTCTATCACGGGCCATAACAGGCCAAGAAATGCCGGGTTCATGCCCTGCCCCCCTTTTTTTGATGGTGTTTTTCAGAAGTGCATCTTTTTGAATGCTCAGCTTTCCAGATGGTCAAAATCAGCGTTCTGTAGAGCCGATAAATCCCCGCCTATCAAAGAGGCGGTTTCGGTACTGCGCTGGCCAGTTTGGGTTGCCCATTTGCTGTCCAGGGCTTCACGCGCGGCGGCCTGAAAATTGGTGGCTAGCAGGGCCGCCCCTGGCCAAATCAGAATTTCCCCTGCAAACACACAATATTCTGCCTATCAGCGTCATCTTGATGATATAAGGATTATCGGCAGGGTTGTATGGTATGGTCGCTCACTATGTCACTAATCTATATGCCCTCAGGTAATTTTGACAGCTGGATAGAGATATGCGCCCACCTCCCCGCCATAGGCGGCACAAGAAAACTGCCGCCGCCAGAAAGAACCCTAACCGGAAAATTCGGGATAACACCCGCAAGATGGCACGCAATAGCCCGTCCATAACGCTTGAAATTATGCATATTGGCGGGCGTGGCGATGGGGTAGGACAGGCAGATTACACGCTGGATTATGAACAGAAATCCTATCCTGTTTTTGTACCGGAAACCCTGCCTGGTGAGGTTGTTATAGCCCAGCCACAACAGGTCAATGCACAAGGTATTCGCGCAGAACTTATCGAGCTGAAACAGGCTAGCCCAGATCGCCGCCCCGCCCCCTGTCCAGCTTTTGGCAGATGTGGCGGCTGCCAGCTTCAGCATCTAAACCTCGAGCGCTATCAAGGCTGGAAGACAGATATGCTGGAAAAATGCCTCTTGGATGCTGGGGTAAGCCCGGCAAAATGGGCAACAGCCTTTTGGGGACAAGAAGGCAGCAGACGGCGCGCTACCCTGTCCTATCGCCGTACCGCAGATACCGCAATTATAGGATTTTTAGGGCGGCAAACGCATTTCATCCTGGCGATAGATGCCTGCCTGATCCTGCACCCATCACTGAAAGCCATACTCACCCCGTTGCAAGATTGGGCACTGATAGCCCTGCAAAAAGGCGATACCGGACGCCTTCAGGTAAATATGCTGGATGAAGGTGCCGATATCACGATATTACCAGATGCCGAAATGTCAGCAGAAAGGCAAACCCTCCTTGCCAGTGCCGCCGCACAGACTGACCTGCTTGCCGTTATGGTCCGACTATCTATTCAACAGCCAGATAGCCAAACCGCTACACCACTTCTTGCCCCGAAAAGCGCGCGCCTATCCAGCTTTGGCCTACCAGCCCTGCTGCCGCCAGCTGCTTTTTTGCAAGCTAGCGCCGAAGGTGAAGCTGCAATGACCCAGCTTCTGGCCAGCAAAATACCCGATAACAGCATGGTGATAGATCTGTTTTGCGGGGCAGGCACGCTATCCCTTGGCCTGTTACCCCGGGGGATAAAACTGCATGCGATAGATGAGGATGGTGCAGCAATATCGGCGTTCGAGGCCGCTGCCCATCAGGCCGGTTTTGGCCAACAGGCCACATTCGACAGACGAAACCTGTTTGCCGCACCGCTTCTTGCATCAGAAATGAAAGGCGCAGACACAGTTATTTTAGATCCGCCCCGTCAGGGGGCGGAAGCGCAGACTGCGCTCTTGAGAGAGGCAGGCGTGGCACAAATCCTGATGGTATCGTGCAATCCGCGCACATTTGCACGCGATTTAGCATGTCTGACTGCGGATAATCTTTATCATCTGGACAGCGTTACCCTGATTGACCAATTTGCCTATTCCACCCATATCGAAGCGGTGGCCTGTCTGCGCCTTGCCAAAGCCGATACAGACTTATCTGAGCTGTCAGGAGGCAGGAATGAATAAATATTCTGTATCCCTGCATGGCCATGCCACCTCGGTTTCCCTGGAAGCCGAATTCTGGGCGCAAATTTGCCAGATTGCCGAAGCACGCCAGCAATCAGTTGCCAGTCTAATCTCTGAAATAGACGATGAACGGGACACCCAAAGCGGAACAGGCTTATCCGGGGCGTTACGATTATTTGTTCTAAATGAGGTGCTTGCCCGGCAGCGCGGTATCTAGCATTGCATCTATGCCGCCTTCAAGCGCGTATATGCACCTATCTTTTTTTCGAATATCTTTGAGCACATGCACAGCTATCGCGTATAAGCTAACGACTTGATAGGTCTATTCTGAGATAGTCGAATGATGATAAATCAGGTAAGACTGTAAAGGTTAGACAAAATTCGGTAACAACGCGCGGACAATCTGCACGAATAGGATGATTTCTAATGCATCTTGCTATCTTACGCACCGGCCAGACCAATGCCGCCCTCACCGGGGCCTTTCCAGATTATCCAGAGATGTTTACAAGCTTGCTGAACACAGCGGGCGCGCATAAAGATATGTCTTTTACATTTACCAGCTTTGCTGTTTTTAATCAGGAATTACCCATAGATGCCAGTGATTTTGACGGCTATATTATCACCGGTTCAGCCGCCGGCGTCTATGAAGACCATGATTGGCTAGAGCCTCTATTTGCCTTTATCCGCGCCTGTGATGCTATCAAAAAACCTGTATGCGGTATCTGTTTTGGGCATCAGGCTGTGGCCAAAGCCCTTGGCGGCGAGGTAGAGAAATGGCCAGATGGCTGGGGTGTTGGCGTGCGCGATATGAATATCACTGCCCATACCAGCTGGATGCCTGAAAAAGATACGTATTCCCTGATTTATTTTCATCAGGATCAGGTTACAAAACTGCCGCAAGGAGCAACATCTTTGGCCAGCAGCGATTTTTGTTCTATTGGGGCCTTTGCCAAGGGACAGCATATTTTCTGTCTGCAAGGTCATCCCGAATTCGCCGCAGATTATTCCCGCGCCCTGTTAGAGGCCATCCAGCCCCGTGTTGGCGAGGGCCGGACTAAAGCCGCCATAGGCAGCCTTGCCAACAAAACAGATGCGGCGGAAATAGCATTATGGATTTGTGATTTCTTCTACCAGGCCCAAAGCGCCAGCCAGCCAGCCCTGGCCGCATCTTCGGCATAGCAAAAGAGACAGGTAATGGCACTTATTCTTGGCCTTGATACAGGCGGAACCTTCACCGATGCCGCATTACTAGATGCAGATGCACATAAGGTTGTGGCCCATGCAAAAGCCCTGACCACACGCTATAATCTATCCATTGGCGTTGGGGAAGCGATGGCAACTGTGCTCGAGGGTTGGGGCGGAAATAAAGCAGATATCAGCCTGGTTAGCCTGTCTACTACGCTGGCAACCAACGCGGTGGTAGAGAGCGTTGGCGGGGCTTGCTGTCTTATCCTTATCGGGTTTGATGATCAAATTCTGGATCGAGCAGGCTTGCGTGAAGCTCTTGGCAATGAGCCCTATTTTCCTATCGCTGGCGGGCATAAGCCCGATGGCCGCCCGCAAACAGGCCTGGATATTGCTGCCCTCAGCCGTGCGATAGAGGCAGTACGCGGGCGCGTTTCCAGCTTTGCTGTCGCCAGCCATTTTGCCACTCGTAACCCGGAACATGAACGCCGCGCCCGGGATATTCTTATTGAACAGACAGGCCTGCCGGTCAGTTGCAGCTTTGAGCTATCCTCTTCTTTGGGCGGACCGCGCCGTGCCCTGACAACTTTGCTAAATGCCAGGCTGATAAGCTTGCTAGACAGGCTGGTACACGCGACCGAGCAAAAGATGGCTAGCCTGGACCTTTCCTGTCCGTTGATGGTGGTAAAGGGGGATGGTTCGCTGTTGCATGTAGATTATGCCCGCACGCGCCCGGTTGAAACGATTTTATCTGGCCCGGCCGCCAGCCTTGCCGGAGCCGCCTTTCTAGCCGAGCAAAAAGCGGCGTTGGTTGCCGATATTGGCGGTACCACCACTGATATTGCGCGCCTGCAGCAAGGGGTGGCCCTGCTTAGCCATGAGGGAGCGCATGTTGGCGGCTGGCGCACTATGGTAGAGGCGGCACATATTCGAACCAGGGGTCTGGGCGGGGATAGTGAAATTCGCGCCGACAATCGGGCGATGACGCCAAGTCTGCATTTGGGGCCAAGACGGGCAATACCGCTTAGCCTGTTAGCAACCGAGTATCCAGAGATTAAAAAACAGCTGGCACTGCAACTGGAACAGCCTATTGCCCAGCCACATGATGGCCGCTTTGTGATGCCTCTAATGCCAGATGGGGTACCAGAATGGCTAAACCGATCAGAAGCCAGGCTAGCTGAACAGGTATTAGCAAAACACCCTATCGCGCTAGCAGAGCTGGCCACAACCCAGGTTGCCCTTGGCGCGGTAGAAAGGCTGGTACGGCGCGGGCTGTTGATCCTTTCCTGTTTTACCCCAACCGACGCTACCCATATTTTAGGACGCTTTTACCGCTTTGATAAACAGGCCTCAGAGCTAGGGGCCAGATTGCTGGCACGCCAAAAAACCGCCGCCGGAGATATGCTGGCACAAGATAGTGAACAGGTCAGCCAGATGAGCCTGGATACGCTGTGCCTGCAATCCGCTATCAGCCTGCTGGATGCGGCTTTTGCTGAACAGGGAGAGGCAGAACATACCGTCTCTTCTTCACCGTTTCTGGTGGCCAGCCTGAAACAGCGCCAGCGTGAACTGTCAGGAAAAGGGGCAACCCCCGCCGGCACTGCAGCCAGCAAAAACGGCATAGACACCACCGCCAGCGCAAGCAGCATAGCCACCACTACCCTCAAGCTGGACCTGCCGCTGATAGCCCTTGGTGCCTCTGCCGCCGCCTATTACCCGGATATTGCCCGCCTGCTGGGCGCAGAGCTGATTGTCCCGCCTTTTTCTGAGGTGGCTGGCGCGGTAGGCGCCGCCGCAGGTTCCGTACGCCAGCGGGTGATGATACTGGTCACTCAGCCCAAAAACGGGGTGTTCCGCATCCATTTACCAGACGGGCTGCAAGATAAAGGCGATTTGCAAGAGGCGCTCGCGCTGGCCCGCACCGCCGCCACAGAAATGGCCACGCGCCGCGCCACCGCCGCAGGGGCAGGCCAGATTGAAACCAGCCTGTCCGAAGCGATAGATGAAATCGATCTGGGCGCAGATAAATCTTTGTTCCTGCAAGCCGCAATTACCGCAGATGCAACCGGCACTCCAGCGTGATGAGGGGTAAGGCTCTGACAATAGCCTTTAAACAGAAAAATCCATCAGATAAGTTTCATCATCAATTTTTGTGAAGGTGACTGTACTTCTGCCATAATCCAGAAGATGCTGGCGCGTCACATATTCACCTGATGAAACGCCCATTCTTTTTCTAAGATATCGACCCAGAAGTGCGTTGCTTTTCGTGGTATGTAGCCCTTTACCTAAATCTTGCGCACGCACCATAACAAAGCTTTGGTCATCATCTGTTTGAACAACAAAACGCACCCGCCTTTCTGGGAAAAAACCTGTTTTATTTATTTCTGCTGAAATATTGATATAGGCTTGAT
The DNA here is from genome assembly GCA_049889955.1 of Puniceispirillaceae bacterium (SeqCode). Taxonomy (GTDB): domain Bacteria; phylum Pseudomonadota; class Alphaproteobacteria; order Puniceispirillales; family Puniceispirillaceae; genus JADHLI01. Next base: position 2,832 of record JBMHCK010000052.1, on the reverse strand, counting down.
CGCGGTCTCTGTTTTCCCTCTGCCCCCAATTAATGCCAGACGCAGTAGGGGTGTCGCCATTTCGAGTGAGCAAGGAAAGCTCAACACTATCTTCAGATTTTTCCTTTGGCCGCCTTGTTTGCCTTAGGGTAATTTTGTTAGCCACCCCTGCCTCAAGACAACTAATCGTTTTCAGATTCACGCTTTCGTGAAAGGCAGCGACTAGTCCAGCATCTGCATCCGTCATGGCTTCGGTCTGCCGCGTACTAAAGGCGGTTAGCGTATAATTGGCTGAACCCACAAAAGCGAATATCGGCTTTTCGCCTGAACACCAGCAATAAGCCTTTGCATGTACAGGGGGTGCATCACATACATATCGACAGGAAAAATTGATATTGTGGGGTATGTCTCTTGCCAGACTCTGCAAGCCCAGATGTTGCACCCTTTCAATCCCCATTGAGCTGGTCATGCCAACTATCAGCTCAACATTAAGGGCTTTTTTCATCTGCCCCAGCTGTTCCATATGGCGGTCTGCAAGGCTGGCAGTAGCAAATCCACTGATGATTTTTAATCGAACAATTTCAGGTGCCTGTGCTGGTTTGATTAAAATATCGTTATATAGGTCGATTATCAGCATTGACTTTCCAGATGATGGCTTTGCAACGCATCAAGCACCGAATTGAAAATCTGCCTAGCCCCTTCTGGCGGCACCGCCATCCCTATCTGTTTGCGAACAGATTCCTTGCCCCCAATAACAACAAAATCATCTGGAAAGGATTGCAGACGCGCGCGCTCTCTATTGGCAAGGGCGCGGTTTTCGCTCCAATGATAAATATGTGTGCCGCCCCCACCTGAACCTGTGACGGTATAGGATGGTTTATCAGGCATCAGCCGCTTGTAAATCTGGCTGATGGTCGCCCCGCTTTTTAAGGAAAGCTGTAAATGTTCCGGCAGGTCAGCTGTAAACGCATTTTCACCAGGCTTAATATGTTTCAGCCGTTCAATTACTGTTGCCGATTAATTTGTTCGCTCATTATTGTGGGCATCTTCATTGATATTCTGTAAAGCTTCACGGCTAGTTACCGGCTTATCCTTTGTGGTAGGAAGAGGGTGTTTAAAATCGGTAATTTCAAGATCATTGCGAAAACCAACGATGATAATTCTATGCCGATTTTGGGGTACACCATATTGTTCAAAACGAAAAACATGAGGAAAGATGGTATAGCTCGCAGCCAACATCGCATCCTTGATCACGTCCAAATCATTGCCGCTAGATGCCAAACCGCTTACATTCTCTGCCACAAAAAAAAGCGGCTGAAAGCGTTTCAGCGCCTTTATACCCCAGCGATATAGCCCCCCAAAATTTCCGGCGATACCGAGCCTGTCCCCAACAACACTAAAATCATTACAGGGAAAGCCAAACACCAGCCCATCAATCGGGGAAAGGCTGTCAAAATCAAGCTCGCGCACATCGCTACAAATGACATGCTCTGGCAAAATTGAAAAATTATGGGTAAAGGTGCGACAAGCATCCCTGTCATAGTCATTTACCCAGATATGCTGAAATCCGGCATTTCCATTTCCGGCCAGATGCGCACCAAGTGCCATCCCGCCAGAGCCAGAAAATAACTCGCCTAATTTAAAAATTTGTGTAGTGTCACGCTCTGGTTGCAGGTCAACAAACTGCTGCTGAGTCCTCATGCCAACATCCCCCCTCCGTTAAAGAGAAAAATTCACATCGACTGCAGCTAAACCCCTCACAAACTGTCTGAAATCACGAAATCAGCCTTTTTATGTGCCCCTTATGTTCTCTTCTGATAGCACAAATAAATTAACAAAGGATTAATTTTTTAAAAATATTTTCAGTTTTAAATTGTATTTTTGATTACATATGACGGAGAATTTTGAATAAAAGTAGCATACCACAAAAATCTTAAAATTCCGTTAACCGGGTCAGTCTGTGCTGGAAATCAAAATGGGGTGGCAGGCCTCTGTATCGAGGGGAAAAAATGGTGGGCCCGGCAGGACTCGAACCTGCAACAACACGGTTATGAGCCGTGGGTTCTAACCAATTGAACTACAGGCCCCCAAATTTAATTGGCCAGACAGGCTTATTGCCTATCGGCCTTGCTTGCCCCGCCTTATTGGCGCATCGGCAAATTTTTTGCAAGCCCTAAAACCGATTGCCTAGCCGAAAGACAGGCGGGCGGCCTGCCTTAATGTTCCAGGAAGGAACGCAATTTGCGCGAACGCGATGGGTGTTTTAGCTTGCGCAGGGCTTTGGCTTCGATCTGGCGAATACGCTCGCGCGTGACCGAGAATTGCTGGCCTACCTCTTCCAGCGTGTGATCGGTATTCATGCCAATCCCGAACCGCATCCGCAACACCCGCTCCTCGCGCGGGGTCAGGCTGGCCAGCACGCGTGTTGTGGTCTCGCGCAGATTGGAATGGATAGCCGCATCCAGAGGCTGAACCGCGTTTTTATCCTCAATGAAATCGCCTAGCTGGCTGTCTTCTTCATCACCGATAGGGGTTTCCAGGCTAATCGGCTCTTTGGCGATTTTCAGAACCTTGCGCACCTTATCCAGCGGCATAGACAGCTTTTCAGCCAGCTCTTCGGGGGTTGGCTCGCGCCCAATCTCATGCAGCATATGGCGCGAGGTCCGCACCAGCTTGTTGATGGTCTCAATCATATGTACCGGAATACGGATGGTGCGCGCCTGATCGGCGATGGAACGGGTAATCGCCTGACGTATCCACCAGGTCGCATAGGTAGAGAATTTATAGCCCCGGCGATATTCAAATTTATCTACCGCCTTCATCAGGCCGATATTGCCTTCCTGAATCAAATCC
>JBMHCK010000051.1:0-13732 GCA_049889955.1 Puniceispirillaceae bacterium (SeqCode) | reverse complement strand
ATAGCAGCAACCATGTCCGGGCCTATGCTGGTGCTGGGCGGGTTATGGGGTACGCCCTATATGATGAGCGCCTATCAGCTCAACCGTCCTGAAGCGGCGTTTCTGGTCTCGCTGTTGCTGTTGGGATGGGCGTTTGGCGCGCCTGCTGGTGGCTGGCTTTCTGATCGTTTGGGAAAAAGGCGGCCAATATTAATCTCTGGCTCGGCTATTTTATGCCTTTCTCTGGCGGCGTTAATTTTCATCTCTGGCCTGCCTTTGATATTATCGGTTGTGCTGTTTATCCTGATCGGTTTTGCTGGCGGGTTTATGGCCTGTTGTTTTGCCTTGGTAAGAGAGGTAATCCCTGCAAAAATTGTTGGTGGGGCAACAGGTATTGTGAATTCACTAACGGTGGCCTCTGGGGCGGTTCTACAGCCACTGGTCGGATTAATGCTTGACCTTCAATGGCAGGATTCGGGGCAGGGTTCGGGACAAGAATTGGGGCGTATGCAAGGAAATGTGCCGCTTTACAGCGCGGATGATTTTCGAGCTGCCTTTATCCTGGTGCTGGTGAGTGCGCTTGCAGGCCTTGTCATGTGCTGGCGGCTGAAAGAGCCGGAAAAAAGCGCTTGAGAAAAAAGCACATAATCAGGGCAGTTTACAGCAAAGCTGCCAATCGATTTTTTCTGTCATAGACTCACAAAAAAAAGCAGATTAAACTCTCGGGCTAGAACCAGGTCTCAAAGTCGAGAGTGTCTTTTTATGGTAAAACCTGCCATGTCAAAATCGGCCCCGCCAAAATCAGCTGATAATCCCCCGCTTTTAGCCGGGTTTGGCCTGACAAAATCTTTTGGCAGTTTTGTGGCAAATAAAGAGATTGATTTCACGATTTACCCAGGCGAGTTGCATGCGTTGCTGGGCGAAAATGGGGCAGGTAAATCTACCTTCGTTAAGATGATTTACGGCTTGTTACAGCCAGATAGCGGCCATTTTGAATGGCAGGGGCGCCCAGTGCATTTCAGCAACCCGCAAGAAGCGCGTGCGGCGGGTATTGGCATGGTCTTTCAGCATTTCTCGCTTTTCGAAGCGATGAGTGTTGTTGAAAATATCGCACTGGCATTGCCGCCTGAATTCCCCAAAGACGGGTTAGCGGACCTCATATCCCAAAAATCAGCCGAATATGGCATATCCCTTAGCCCCAACCGTCTGGTCGCTGACTTGTCGGTGGGCGAGCAACAGCGGGTGGAAATTATGCGCTGCTTGCTGCAAGACCCGGCATTGCTGATCATGGATGAGCCAACCTCTGTGCTAACCCCGCAAGAAACCCGGCAATTATTTGATGTTCTGGAAAAGCTGGCTGACCAGGGGTGCGCGGTTCTATTCATCTCGCATAAATTGGAAGAAATAAAACAATTAACCAGCCGAGCTACAATCTTGCGCGGCGGCGATAAAATAGCGGAAGTTAAGACGCATACGAAATCAACCAAACAGCTAGCTGAATTAATGGTGGGTTCAAAGATATCTGCCATCAAACAGCCTGTGGCTCCCAAAGATGCACCGGCTATCCTGCATATTGACGGGTTGAACAGGCCAGCTTCTGGCTCATTTGATACAGCCTTGCGCGATATTCAGCTTACCGCCCATGCTGGTGAGGTTTTAGGTATCGCGGGTATCGCTGGTAATGGGCAGTCCGAGCTCATGGATGCGCTGACCGGTGAATGGTGCGGCCCAGAGGCGAATATATTGCGGGTTAATGGCGAGGATATCAGCCAGAGTGGACCGGCTGAGCGCCGCCTGAAGGGGCTATGTTTTGTGCCAGAAGAGCGTAATGGACATGCCGCGGTTCCGGGAATGCGGCTGTCAGAAAATGCGCTGCTGACCAGTTTTGAGCGCGATAATGCGGTGAATATGGGCATTGTTAATACTGCCTATGCTATGGCTTTTGCCGATGAAATTGCCACGATGTTTGATGTGCGCCGACCAGAGGCAGATCCGCTTGCTTCTTCCTTGTCTGGCGGTAATTTACAGAAATTTGTGGTCGGTCGTGAAATTGCTAAACAGCCAAAACTGCTCATCGTCTCTCAGCCCACATGGGGGGTGGATGTAGGGGCGGCACAATTTATTCGAAAAGCGATGATAGAGCTTGCCGCCGGCGGGGCCAGTGTGATTGTTATCTCCCAGGATTTGGAAGAGATTTTTGCGGTATCCCATAAAATAGCGGTGTTGCATGAGGGGGGCTTATCGCCTGCCTATCGCGCTGCAGAAATGAATGCCCAGAAAATTGGTCTGCTTATGGGGGGCAGTACCCAGGATATGGCCGAACAACAGACCCAAAATACAGCCGATAAAAACAGCCAGGGGGCGATTAAGTGATGTTTGTCCTGGAGCCACGCGCATCTGTTCCCTTGTCGCTGACCCTGATGGTGCCAGTAACCGCAATTATTCTGACCCTTTTCATAGGCGGCCTGATATTCGGGTTTCTAGGCTATAACCCTGCAGAGGCCTTGTATGAATTTTTTGTCGCGCCGCTTTCCCGTCCCGATCAAATTGGCAATTTGCTGGTAAAGGCCTGTCCGCTTATCATTATCGGCACTGGGCTGGTATTTTGTTATCGGGCGAATGTTTGGAATATCGGGGCAGAAGGGCAGCTGGTATTGGGCGCGATGGGCGCTGGATGGGTGGCGCTATCTTTTCCAGATGCGCAATCGCCATTATTACTCTTTGCCATGGCCGGGGCGGCGATGCTGGCAGGGGGGATGTGGGGGGCTATTCCTGCCTTGCTAAAGGTACGTTTTCGTACCAATGAAATACTGGTATCCCTGATGTTGACCTATGTCGCGGCATTATTGCTGGACTGGATTGTACGCGGGCCCTGGCGTGATCCGATGTCTTTTGGCTTTCCGTTGACGAAAACCTATCCAGATGCTGGTTTAATCCCGGCGCTGATCCTGCCGGGTATTGGCCGGCTTGGGCAGCTACATTGGGGGGTAATATTTGCGTTTCTAATCGCTGTTGGTGGCTGGTTTTATCTGTCGCGGATGCTACCTGGCTATCAGATAAAGCTGATGGGGGATGCGCCGCGCGCCGGGCGGTTCGCTGGCTTTAGTCAGTCTCGAACAACCATTAGTGTATTGGTTATTTCAGGTGCGCTTGCGGGTCTGGCCGGGATGGTTGAGGTATCTGCAAATATTGGCCAGCTTCAGCCTAATGTATCTTTTGGTTATGGTTTTACCGCCATTATTGTAGCCTTTCTGGCGCGGTTGAACCCGTTGGCGGTGATTGTCGCCGGATTGGTAATTGCACTGGCAGAATTAGGCGGCGATACGGCCCAGATTTCGATGGGCATTCCAAAGGTTGTGACAGGTATTTTCAAAGGCATATTGCTGTTTATGCTATTAGCTGGCGAGACCTTGACCCGTTATCGGCTAGTACGGGTAACCCGCCTGTCTGGCCAGAGTGAGCCAAACAGAAAAGAGGGGGCTAGCTGATGTTTGACGAGCTTTTATTGACTGTTCTGCTTACCTCTATTCCGTTGATTCTGGCCGCTACGGGCGAGCTGGTGGTAGAGAGAAGCGGCGTGTTAAACCTTGGCGTGGAAGGCATGATGCTTATGGGCGCGGTCGCAGCCTTTGGTGCAGCCAGCCTGTCGGGCAGCCCCTATGTGGGTATTATTGGCGGTGGTATTGCCGGTATGGCAGTGGCAGCAATTTTTGCGCTATTTGTGCTGGGTCTGGCCACCAATCAGGTTGCCACAGGGTTAGCGCTTACGATTTTTGGTACCGGCCTTTCCGGTCTAATCGGCGCCCCTCTTGTTGGTCAGGCTATTGACGGGCTGCCAGCGTTAAATCTGCCGCTATTATCAGCGCTTCCTGTTGTTGGCGTGTTTTTCAAGCTGGATATTCTGGCCTATGGGGCGATTGTGATTGTCGGGCTGACCTCGGCATTTTTGATGCGCAGCCGGGCAGGCCTTATCCTGCGGTCTGTGGGGATTAACCATGACAGTGCCCATGCGCTGGGCTATAATGTATTGCAGGTACGTTTTTTTGCCATTTTATTTGGCGGTTTTATGGCCGGACTAGGCGGGGCTTATTTACCGCTTGTATTAACCCCGCATTGGGCAGAAGGTATGACGGCGGGCAGAGGATGGATTGCGCTAGCACTAGTAGTGTTTGCATCCTGGCGGCCATGGCGCGTGACCATTGGCGCGGTGTTATTTGGCGGGGTAACCATTATGCAGCTTGCTGGACAGGCCAGAGGCTGGGCAATTCCAGCACAATTTCTGTCCATGTTGCCCTATTTGGCAACGATTATTGTTTTGGTATCTATTGCCAGTCGGGGCCGGGTCGCGGTTGGCGCACCAGCCCATCTGGGAAAAAGATTTTTTATTACACGTTAACAAGATAGAGGAGAAAGTAATGAAAAAAATGTTAACAGTTTTGGGAGGGATGCTGGCCGGTGTGGCGATGAGCATTTCTGCTGCCCATGCAGACAAATTAAAGGTCGGGTTTGTTTATCTGACTAATCCTGGTGACCATGGCTGGACCTACGCCCATGAGGTTGGACGTCAGCAATTGCAGGACCATTTCGGTGGCAAAATCGAAACAACCTATGTAGAGAACGTGCCAGAAGGCCCGGATGCTGCACGCGTTATCAGAGAGCTGGTTGCACAAGGCAATAAGGTGATTTTCACTACTTCTTTTGGCTATATGGAACCTACCCTGAAAGTCGCAAAAGAAAATCCGGATGTAATGTTTGACCACATTACTGGCTATAAGCGCGCACCAAATATGGCTACTGGCAATATTCGGTTTTACGAAGGCCGTTATGTACAGGGCGTTGTTGCTGGCCTGACCACTAAATCCAACACTATTGGCTATTTGGGCGCATTTCCTATCCCGGAAGTGATTCAGGGCATTAATGCTTTTGCACGTGGTCTGCGTTCCGTGAACAAAGATGCCAGCATCAAGGTCGTTTGGGTAAATAGCTGGTATGATCCGGTTAAGGAATCAGACGCAGCAAAGGTCCTGATTGCTGAAGGGGCAGATGTGCTGGCACAGCATACCGATAGCCCAGCCATGTTGCAGACAGCTGAGAAAGCTGGTGTAAAAGGGTTTGGTCAATCATCAGACATGCATGAATTTGCACCAAAGGCACAGCTATTTTCTTCTGTAAATAATTGGGGTCCTTACTATATCTCGCAAGTACAAAAAGTGCTGGACGGTAGCTGGTCAACTGGTGATGGACCTGACCATTGGGCTGGCAATACCTGGAAAGGTATCGGCGATGATTTCCTGGTGCTGACAGAGTTCAAAAACATGCCAGCTGAAGTTGCCGCCAAGGCAGAAGCTGCTCGTTCCGGCATCGCATCTGGCAGCCTGAATATTTTTGAAGGCCCGATGAAAGATAATAAAGGCAATATGGTTCTGGATGCAGGCAAGGTGCTGGATGATGGCGGCCTGTGGGGCATGAATTATTATGTTGAGGGTGTTGAAGGCAACATCCCTAACTAAGGCGTAAGCCTGTTTACAACCTGATTAGAACGGGCGCCTCTGATGCAGTTGGATGCGCCCGTTTAACGCCTTTCGCTTTCTCGCCGGGATAACAGCAAAGTGCGGAAGCGAGTAAAACACCAAAGGTGTGTTTGATGAACCATAATGTAGTTTTTTTCCTGAATGGGGAAAAAATAGAAATAACAGCTAATGACGGCTCGGGGCTGCGTCCCGATACCACGCTGTTAAACTGGTTGCGGCACTATCAAAAACTTAATGGAACAAAAGAAGGTTGCGCTGAAGGGGATTGCGGGGCCTGTAGCGTGGTGATAGGCCGTCTGGACGCAGATAACACCCCCCATTGGTATGCAGTAAATGCCTGTATATTGTTTCTGCCTATGTTGCATGGCAGTGTCGTGACCACAGTCGAAGGGGTAGCAAGCGCAGATGGTAGTCTGCATCCTGTCCAGCAAAGCATGATAGAGCATCATGGCGCACAATGCGGTTTTTGTACCCCCGGTTTTGTAATGTCTTTATATGCGGGGTGGTGTTCTGGCAGTGATTTCACCACCGCCGAGATAGAAGTGCTGCTAAGTGGTAATTTATGCCGTTGTACGGGCTATGGGCCGATTGTTCGGGCTGGCCATGCCCTGTCAGAAGCGGTGCGCCCGCAATGGGCTGTTGATCGCTTGCAACGTGATCTTTCCAATTTGCGCGACATGCAGGCGAAGGAAAATCATCAAACGCTTGAGCTACAGGCGGATGGCCAGCGCTATAGTGCGCCATCTACAACCAAGGCCTTGCAAATTCTTTATGCTGAAAACCCGGACGCGCACATCTTGTCAGGGGCGACCGATATTGGGCTATGGGTAACCAAACAGCATCGCCAGTTGGCCCACCTTATTCATATTGGCGGCATAGCAGAATTAAACCAGATAGAAAAATCCAGCACGCATATTACCATTGGCGCCGGGGTAACACACCAGCAGGCGATGCACCATCTGGCAGAGGATTACCCAGCCTTACAGGAAATTTGGTCACGGTTCGGGTCGGCACAGGTGCGGGCGTCGGGGCGGGTATGCGGCAATATTGCCAATGCCTCTCCCATTGGTGATTTGGCCCCATGTTTTCTGGCATTGGATGGCGAAATTTTGCTGAACAAGGCCGGGCATAAGCGCCGCTTGAAACTATCGGAATTTTTTATTGATTATGGCCAGCAAAACCGTCAGCCAGGCGAGTTTGTCGAAGCGGTGATTCTGCCCCGCTTGCAAACAGATCAGCAGCTATTTGCCTATAAGCTGTCGAAACGATTTGACCAGGATATTTCGGCTGTATTAATGGCGGCATGTTTTTGGGTTCGCGATGATGTCATTACCGATATCAAGCTTGGTTTTGGGGGCATGGCTGCCGTTCCAAGCCGTGCGCCGCATCTGGAAGCCTTGCTGGTAGGCAAGAAGTTGGTAGCGTTGGAGTGTCTGCAATCAGCAGAGCAGAACGCGCTTCGCCAGGATATAGCAAGATGCCTGCAAGCCGATTTTGATCCCATTGATGATATGCGGGCCAGCCGGGTCTATCGTTTGCTGGCGGCAGGCCAGCTGATTGAAAAGCTGTTTATAGAATATTCAGATGGCAAAATAAGACTGTCCGAGCCACAGCGTTTTCGCACCCCGGGTGATTTTACCTCGTTAGTAAGGCCGCAATAATGGAAAGGCGGGGTATGCACAGCGATTTACATCAACCTATCGCCCATGACAGCGCCGAACTCTATGTCACAGGGGAAGCACAATTCACCGATGATATCGCGTTTCCAGATGATGGGCTACATATCGCGCTTGGCCTTTCCTCTGTTGCCCATGCCAAGCTGGTTAGCCTTGATTTATCTGATGTATTGGCCGCAGACGGGGTGGTGTGTTGTCTGAGTGCCGAGGATATTCCAGGCAAAAATGACGCTAGCCCTATATTTGGTGATGATCCTGTATTTGCAGATAAGCTGGTAAGCTATCACGGGCAATCTGTATTTGCAGTTGTTGCTCGCACCGCAAAACAGGCGCGGATGGCGGCCTTGAAAGCGCAAATTATCTATGAAGAATTGCCCGCAATTTTAACTATCAAACAGGCTCTGGAGCAGAATAGTTTGCTGCGTGCGCCCCATCAAATTGAAACAGGGGACATAGAGGCGGGATTTAGGGCAGCCAGCCATCGTTTGCAGGGGCAGATAGAAATTGGCGGACAAGAGCATTTCTATCTGGAGGGTCAGGCCGCCATGGCCTTGCCCGAAGAGGCAGGTGCGCTAAGCTTGCATGTCTCTACCCAGCATCCAACCGAAATTCAGCATAAAGTCGCCGAGGCACTAGGGCTTGGCTTTAATCGGGTTACCGTGCAGGTGCGCCGGATGGGCGGGGCCTTTGGTGGCAAGGAAAGCCAGGCAAATCTGCCCGCGATTATCGCGGCATTGGCGGCCCAGAAAACCGGCAAGCCTGCCAAGCTGGTCTATGACCGGGATGACGATATGCGCGTTACTGGAAAACGCCATGATTTCCATATTTCCTATGATGTAGGCTTTGATGATGAAGGGCGAATTCTGGCGGCTGATATCGCACAGGCCTTGCGGTGTGGCATGTCTTTTGATTTGTCTGCGGCAATTGCCGATAGGGCCATGATGCATGCGGAAAATGCCTATTTCATTCCGTCTATGCGGGTGCGTTCCAGCTTGTGCAAGACCCATACCCCATCAAATACCGCGTTTCGCGGATTTGGAGGCCCGCAAGGTATTTTGGGCATGGAGCGCATAATAGATGATATCGCATCCAGTTTGCAGATAGATCCGCTTTTGGTTCGGCAGCGCAATTTCTATCCAGATAAGGACGAGGCGGATAGCGGTAAATGTACCCCTTATGGCCAGCCCGTAAACGATAGCATTATTGGCCAATTGACCGCGCAGCTGGCACAAGATGCGGCCTATCGCCAGCGCCGTTCAGAAATTGAAAACTGGAATAACAACAATCCGGTTTTGCGGCGGGGTATCGCGTTAACACCTGTTAAATTCGGCATTTCCTTTAATAAAACCATGCTGAATCAGGCAGGCGCGCTGGTGCATATCTATACAGATGGCAGTATTCACCTGAACCATGGCGGCACCGAAATGGGGCAGGGGCTGTTTACCAAAATTGCCCAGATTTGCAGTGATGCTTTTGGTGTGCCGATTGATCAGGTGGCGATTACGCCTACCAATACAGGCAAGGTGCCTAACAGTTCTGCAACGGCGGCTTCTTCCGGGACAGACCTAAATGGTATGGCGGTTGCGGCAGCCGCACAGACGCTGAAGGCGCGGATGATTGCCTATCTGGCCAGCCAGTATCAGGCAGACGAAGACACGCTATATTTTGCAGATGGGCGTGTTTTTATTGGCACAGAAAGCCTGAGCTTTGCAGAGGCGGCGATGAGGTGCTGGCAAGGGCGGATATCGCTGTCAGCAACCGGTTTTTACGCAACGCCCGATATCCATTGGGACGCTGATAAGGGCAAGGGGTCGCCATTTTACTATTTTGCCTATGGCGCGGCAGTAACTGAGGTTGCGGTAGATCGCCTGACAGGAGAGAGCCGAATTTTGCGAGTAGATATCCTGCATGATGTTGGCCGTTCTGTTAACCCGGCCATTGATGTAGGTCAGATTGAGGGCGGGTTTATACAAGGGGCGGGCTGGCTAACCACAGAAGAGCTGGTCTATGGCGCCGATGGGCGGCTGCAAACACATGCTCCGGCAACCTATAAAATCCCCGCCTGTTCCGATAGGCCCGCTATTATGAATATAACGCTGTTTGAAAGCGGCGGTAATCCAGCCGATACCATTCATAAATCCAAGGCAGTTGGTGAGCCGCCCTTTATGCTGGCGGTCAGTGTGCATTCTGCCTTGCGCCACGCTATCACAGGATGTGCAAAGGATGGCCATCCACCTGTACTGGACGCACCAAATTTAGACGCACCAAATTTAGACGCACCGGCAACCGCTGAGCGGTTATTGATGTGTATCAAAGGATTATCGCGCTAATGCCTGGCTGGGGTGAGCAGGTTCAAACTTATCTGCTGGAAGGCCAGATTGTGTGCCGGATTGTGGTTGCTGAGGCAAAAGGCTCTACCCCGCGCGAGGCGGGTGCAGATATGTTTGTCACCGCCCATGACAGCGACGGGACTATCGGCGGCGGCACGCTGGAATTTGAAGCGATGGCGATAGCCCGGCAAATACTGGAACAGAGTGCTGAAAACCCTGTTGGCTTTACCCGCCACTTTCGGGTCTTTGCGCTTGGGCCACATTTGGGGCAATGTTGCGGTGGGCAGGTTACCTTGCTGTTTGAAGGCTTTACCCCAGCCTGCCTAGAGAGGCTGGGCGCTACCTCCAGCCATTCTGCTACTGGCACTATCCATAAAGCTGGCCCCCATCTTCAGCTTTCTGATTGTTGTGTTCCTGCCAAGGATAGGGTGTGCGCGCCTGTCTATGACAAAAACAGCCAAACCTTATATATGCCGCCTGCAGCGCCGTTGACCCCTTTTTATCTATATGGCGCTGGCCATGTCGGGCGGGCGGTGATGGGCGCGATATCTGGCCTGGCTCTGGAGAAGGTATGGGTAGACACAGATACTAGCCGTTTTCCGGTATCTACAGACCCCTTTATCACATTGGTTCCAGCCGCAGATATGAACGTTGTTGCCGCCCATGCGCCTAAAGGGGCTATTCATATCGTGATGAGCTATTCGCACCGGATAGATGAAGCCCTGATTTATACAATCCTGAAAAAGGGCGATTTTGCCCATCTGGGTCTTATTGGCTCGCAAACCAAATATCGGCGCTTTTGTACATCTCTTGAAAAACAGGGTATTAGCGCGGATCAGCTTTCCCAGCTTGTCTGTCCTGTTGGCGTGCCGGTCTTGCAAAGCAAGGAACCTGCCCATGTTGGCTTATCCATTGCCACGCAAATTGCCCATTGGCTAGAGATAGCATAAAGCAAAAATGCTTTTATAAAAATCCTTTTGGTAAAATTATTAATAGATTTATAATAATTTCCCTCTACTAAAAAGTTTATCTCACAGGCTTTTTTCTGGTAGGTCAGCGCGGCTGTAAATGTCATCGCGCTGGTAGAAATGTACGTTGGAAAATTTGCAACACCCCTAGCTGTGGCGTTTTGTGGTTTAGCCTGGATATCCAAAAAAGAGGCGGCATTTCCCCTTTTTATTCCAAGAAGGCAACTGTCACAGCGCATTGGTGAATATACAAAACCAGCCTGCTGTTAAAGGCGGTAAACAAGGAGTACTTTCATGACCTCAACCATTCTTATTACCGGCAGCTCGTCTGGTATTGGCAAAGCTACAGCAAAACTTTTTCTGGAAAAGGGCTTGAACGTCGCAGTGACAATGCGCCATCCCAAAGCTGAAAAAGAGCTGGTAGTAACAGACAAAATGCTGGTGACCGCGCTGGATGTTACAGATGATGCCTCGATCACCAAAGCGGTGGCGGAGGTGATATCCAGGTTTGGCAAGATAGATGTTCTGGTAAATAACGCAGGTTATGGCCTGTGGGGTCCGTTTGAGGCGGCAACAGCAGAACAATTAAAGCGGCAATTTGATGCCGATGTTCTTGGCCTGATGGCGGTAACGAGGGCAGTATTGCCCCATTTGCGGGCAAATGGCAGCGGTGTTATTGTCAATATCGCCTCTATGGGCGGCAAGATTACCTTTCCGATGGTCAGTGCTTATCATGGGACAAAATTTGCGGTGGAAGGCTTTAGCGAATCGCTATCTTTTGAGCTTGGCGATATCGGTATTCGCGTAAAGATTATTGAGCCTGGCGTGATCGATACAGAATTTCAGGGGCGCTCTCTTGATTGGGCCCAGCGTGACGACCTGTCAGATTATGATAATACTATCGCAAAATTCAACAAGGCTAGGGAAACAATGAATCAATCCAGCAGCCCGCCAAGTCTGGTAGCTGAGGTGATTTATACAGCTGTCACAGATGATAGCGCCCAGCTACGCTATCCGGTTGGGCCAGATGCCCTTGCCCTGCTAGAGCAACGCAATGCAGCAGGGGATGAAGCCTTTGTTGCCGGTATTCGCACACAATTGCTAGGCGGGTAAACTGTTAGTGGATAGCTAGGCAGGGCTTTAAAGGCCTCTGTTCAGCAAGGCGCGAGCGGCTTTGTCATGGCGGGTAAGTAAGGCGCCCATATCAAGGGTGGTCAACGCCCCGTCCTTTACCACCATCCGTCCCCCCACCATAACCGAGCGCGGCTTTACCGGCCCACAGAAAACCAGCGCCGCAAGCGGGTCGGACTGGGTGCCGGTAAAATCGATGCAATTCCGGTCAAAAATAGCCAGATCGGCTGCAAATCCTGGGGCTATCTGGCCAATATCATGCCGGTTCAGGGTTTCTGCCCCGCCTCTGGTCGCTAGGCGCAGAGCCTGTCTAGCGGTCATTCTATCTGCCCCGCCTAACACCCGTTGCAACAGCATCGCCTGGCGGGCTTCATTAATCAGATGGCCACTATCGCTGGATGAGGAGCCATCTACCCCCAGCCCTACTTTTACCCCCGCATCCAGCATCTGGCGCACCGGTGCAATACCGCTGGCAAGGCGCATATTCGAACAGGGGCAATGCGCCACACCGGTACCGGTTTTGGCAAATAAACTGATCTCTGCGCTATCCAGCTGCACACAATGGGCATGCCAGACATGCGCGCCTGTCCAGTCAAGGGATTGCACATAATCGCCAGGGCGTTGGTTAAAATTAGCCAGAGAATAGTCAATATCTTCGACATTTTCCGCCAGATGGGTATGCAGGCCAACCGCCTTGTCGGCCGCCATCATCGCGGTATCGCGCATCAACCCGACACTGACAGAAAAAGGCGAGCAGGGGGCAAGGGCAATGCGGGTCATGGCAAAGGGGCTGTCATCGTGAAAGCTGTCAATAACCCGCAAACAATCTTCCAGAATATCATCTTCTTTTTCAGTCAAACTATCTGGTGGCAGGCCGCCCTGGCTCTCGCCAATGCTCATAGAGCCTCTGGTCGCGGTAAAACGGATGCCCACATCCAGCGCGGCTTCAATGCTGTCATCCAGACGGCTGCCATTCGGATAAAGATAGAGATGGTCAGAAGAGGTGGTGCACCCGCTCAAAGCCAGTTCGGACAGGCCAACCGCTGCCGAGATATAGATATCATCGGGGGTGAGCTGTTGCCAGATTGGATAGAGTGTCTTTAGCCAACCAAACAGGCTCTCATTCTGGGCTTCGGGAATTAGGCGGGTTAAATTCTGAAATAAATGATGATGCGTGTTTACCAGGCCCGGAATAACAATGTGACCGGACAGATCCATAACGTCATCTGCGCGCGATATATGCGCCGATAAGGCGGTAGTGCTGCCAACTTCCCTAATTACCCCATTCTCGACAAGAAGTGCCGCATCACGCAACTCCTCGCCGCAACTATGCACACCGCCAGGCGTGTCATTCATTGTGGCCAGAATATCGATATGCGTTAGCAGCAGGCTAGTCATGTCGGCCTCTTCAAAGCGTTATTGGCTAAGTTCCCATTCTTCTGGTTTGATATCCAGACAGGCTTCAACCGCAGCTGTGGCAATAACAGACAGCGTGTCATTATCTTTATCATGCACATTCAGCCCGCCTTTAACAACTGTAACCACTGCCGTGCCGCGTGGCAGCTCGGATGCAACCCGTGCTGTATCGACCGCATCGGGGTCTTGTACGCCAATGGTCACATTTACCTGCATATCTTCATGGCTTAGCCCTAGCGAGCGGAACAGGACAAGCGAGCTGTGATGAATTGCATCCTGAACAGCGCGGCAGGCTGCTTTGGTGTAATCAGCGCCATATAAATCATTGCCTGTCCCCATTTCCAGAATCAGTCGTTTCATGTGCTGGCTCCTTTTGGTGTGGCAGGCTGCATATCAAAAAATACATTTACAGCGGCATTTGCAATGACGGTTTTATCGGTATCGGCAGTTATCTTGCTGGCTGGTTTGGCGATATCTAGCCCGCCATGCACCACCCGCACCTGGCCCTTGCCATAGGGCAGGATCGCTTTAACCGCTTCGGTATCTACCGCTTCTGGTTTTTGCACGCCTATTTCCACCTCGACAATCATATCTTCGCGCGAAAAGCCAAACGCATCTGCCATAGTCAGCGAATTATGCCATAGCGCGTCTTGCAAGGCTCTTATCGCGGCCTTGGTATAATCTTGTCGGCGCAGGGATGT
>JBMHCK010000050.1:0-17797 GCA_049889955.1 Puniceispirillaceae bacterium (SeqCode) | reverse complement strand
TCGTGATTATGGTCCAGAAGATGTTGCCAAGCTGCAATTTATCGGTAAAGCACGACGTTTTGACTTCAGTGTTGAGGAATGCCGAGAGCTGCTTTCGCTTTATCAGGATAAAAATCGGTCTAGCAAGGAGGTGAAAGCCCTCACGCTGGAAAAAATTTCTGAAATTGAAAAGAAATTGGCAGAACTGCAGGGTTTGCGCGACCAATTACACTATTTAGCAGGGCATTGTCAGGGAAATGAGCGACCAGATTGCCCCATATTAGAGGCGCTATCCACTAATAATGAGCATAAAGAGTGAAAATTAAACTAAAACTGTGCGGCATAATGCCGTTGCAATGGATAAGATAGAAGGATGGCACCACGCCGCACGGTGGTCTATATGCAAGTAGCGTGCCTATCCCAAGGATGTTAAAGATAAAAGCCTCGTTATTTTTGTAACGGGGTTTTTATTTTGCGTCAAAACACTTGTCATTTCAAAATCAGCGATATCTTTAGCGATGGGGTTAAAACCATTTAGCCAAGAAAGTGCAGCTTATGACAGAAAGACAGCCAGGTAATTTCCAAAAGTTCAGCTTTGGTACACAGGTGCGTAAATCCCCCTTTAGTGATGCGGCGCTGCGCTGGGGGGCCAAGGGATTTTCGGTCTATAATCATATGTATATCCCGCGTGATTTCGGCGATCCGGTGCAAAATTTCTGGAATCTGGTCAATGAAGCTATTTTATGTGATGTCGCGGTTGAACGGCAGGTGGAAATCACTGGCAAGGATGCGGCGCGGTTTACGCAATATATATGTTGCCGCGATTTATCTGCGCTTGAGGTTG
The DNA here is from genome assembly GCA_049889955.1 of Puniceispirillaceae bacterium (SeqCode). Taxonomy (GTDB): domain Bacteria; phylum Pseudomonadota; class Alphaproteobacteria; order Puniceispirillales; family Puniceispirillaceae; genus JADHLI01. Next base: position 16,974 of record JBMHCK010000050.1, on the reverse strand, counting down.
GCCGTTGTAAATATGTGCTGTTAACCGATCAGGATGGCGGTATTATCAATGATCCGATTTTGCTGAAGCTGGCAGAGGATCATTTCTGGCTATCGATTGCAGATAGCGATGTGTTGCTTTGGGCAAAAGGGCTGGCGGCGGCAACCAATATGGATATACAGCTGTGTGAGCCAGATGTATCGCCGCTACAGCTTCAAGGGCCAAACTCGCGCGATATTTTGCGGGCCGCCTTTGGCGAGGAACCAGCCAAGCTAAAATATTATCACTTTATGGAATATGACTGGAATGGCGTGCCTCTTATTATCTCGCGCACAGGGTGGTCCAGCGAATTAGGCTATGAGATTTTTTTGCGCGATGGCGCTCATGGCGATGCGCTATGGGAATATTTGATGCAAATTGGCCAGCCTATGGGTCTGCATCCGGGCCATACTTCCAGCATCAGGCGGATCGAGGCAGCGATGCTCTCTTATCATGCGGATATGACGCTGGCGAATAATCCGTTTGAACTGGGCATGGACAGGCTGGTTGATCTGGATATGGAGGCTGATTTTGTCAGTAAAAAAGCTTTGGAGAAAATTGCCCAAGAGGGGGTCACGCAACGCCAGGTCGGTTTGAAATTTGACGGTGCACCTATCCCTGGTTCTAATGATGAATTTTGGGCGATCACAGCAAGGGGCGTGCAGATAGGCTATGTTACCTCAGCTGTTTATTCGCCTCGATTGCAGGAAAATATTGCTCTTGGTCTGGTAGATGTTAGCTATAGCGACATCGGCACTGAAATTTTGCTAGAGACCAGCTATGGTCCGCGCAACGGCACACTTACCCCGAAACCCTTTTATGATCCGAAAAAGGCACTCGCGGCAAAAAGCTGAAAAACGCGGAAAAAAAACACTATCGCTACCCATACAGGTTTGTTGTTCAGCCTGTTATTCGATTTGCTATTCGATTTATTATTTAGGCCAGTGCGCTGTCAATCTCGCTGGCGGATGGCGGCTGGCAGCCCTGTTTCTGGCAGTTCAATGCCGCGGCTATAGCTGCCCGCTGTAGGGCGGTTTCAACCTCGGCCCGTGAGAGCTGCTCTAGCGCGCCGCGGCTGGTTTTCTGATTGTCCAGACACCAAACCAAAAGGCTGGCCATAAAGGTATCCCCGGCGCCGACCGTATCTTGTAAATCATCTATCTTATGGGCTGGCATCTCAAATTGTTCAGTGCCTGCCTGTGCTAAAATACCCTTCTCGCCTTGTGTCAGAATGCTTAGCGCAGCGGTGCTATCAGCAATACAGGCAGCGAATCCAGCTTGTAAATCTTTGCCTGGATATAGCCATTGCAAATCCTCATCACTTAGCTTCAGGATATCAGCACTCTGCATCATCCGTTTTACGCGCCCGCGATAGGTATCTGCATCTGCGACCAGCGATGGGCGAATATTGGGGTCCAGGCTGGTTAGCTTGCCTGACTGATGATGGCGGCTAAAGGCAGCTTCCCATGCGGCGGCATCTGCCCCATCGATGAGGGCGGCTGATCCCAGATGCAAAATCTGTATCTCATCTGGCATAATCTGTTCCAGAAAGGCGGTATCTACCTGCCGTTCTGCGGTGTCGCGGCGATAAAATCCATAGGAGGGAATCCCCCCTTCTATGGATACAACTGCCAGAGAAGAAGGCTTGTCGCTGCGCCCCCCTGCCAGCGTCACGCCAGAATCTGTCAATCTTGCGGCCAACAGATCGCCCAGCTTGTCAGATGAAATCGGGGTAAGATAACAGGTCTGTGCCTGTTGCCGCCCTGCCGCCATTGCCACATTAAAGGGCGAGCCGCCAGGGTGGGCGATATAAACAGGCAGACCATCTTTTGATGAGGTGCTAACAAGATCGATAAGGTTTTCGCCGCCAACTGCAATCATCTGCATAAAACTCCGGATTAAATATCGACAACGCGCAAGGCATTAGTGGTACCAGATATGCCAAACGGCATTCCAGACACCAGAATGATGGACTGGCCTGTTTTCGCCAGCCCCTGTTGTTTAACGATTTCTACCGCCGCATCTACCGCTTCTTCATATTGGGCTTCTTGCTGATGGGCACTCACCGCACCCCATAAAAGGGTCAATCTGCGCTCTACATCAATATCTGGGCATAATACCATCAGTGGGCGTTTTGGCCGTTCTCTGGCTAGTCGCACCGCGGTATTGCCAGAAGCGGTAAAGGCCACAATAGCAGCGGCATCAATAGTATCTGCCAAGCGCACGGCTGCTTCTGCCACAGCATGATAGACAGATGGCTCTACCTCCATATCGGCTGGCCCATCTTCGGGGTGGTTATGGATATGTTTTTCTGCGGCGCGGGCTATTCTGTCCATCATCGTTACCGCTTCAATAGGATAGCTGCCTGCCGCTGTTTCCGCAGATAGCATAATCGCGTCAGTGCCTTCAAATACCGCGCCTGCAACATCCGAGGCTTCGGCGCGTGTAGGCGTGCCAGAGGTAATCATGCTTTCCAGCATTTGTGTGGCGATGATTACCGGCTTGCCAACAGTACGGCATTTGGCAATCAGTCTTTTTTGAATGGCTGGTACCTGCTCTGCCGGGCTTTCTACCCCTAAATCCCCGCGAGCCACCATCACCGCATCTGCGGCGCGGATAATATCGTCAATTTCCGTCAGCGCAGATGGTTTTTCAATCTTTGCTATGATCTGGGCGCGGCCATTGATTTTGCTTCTGGCTTCCAGAATATCGCTCGCTTTCTGAACAAAGGACAGTGCGATATAATCTACCCCTTGCGACAGGGCAAATTCCAGATCGGTTAAGTCTTTTGGCGTTAAAGGCGAGATATCCAGCTGTGCATCTGGCAGGTTAACGCCCTTTTTGCTGGATAGTGGGCTAGCCTGTGTAACTTCGGTAACCGCAAATCTGGTGCCTAGCCTGGTAACCGATAGGCGGATTTTACCATCATCCATCAATATTGAGGATTTAGGCGCCAGCGCTTCGAAAATTTCGGGATGCGGCAGCGGCGCACATACGCTGTCGCGGCACTCTTGCGGCAGGTCGGCATCGGGGAGATGCAGGCATAATTTTTGCCCAATGCTGAGGTCTATGGGGGCCTCTAGCGCGCCAATACGAAATTTAGGGCCTTGCATATCCGCCAGAATGCCTAATCTGCGGCCCAGCCTTTCTTCGATAGCGCGGATGGTTTTGACCCGTTCTGCATGATCATCATGGCTGCCATGGCTGAAGTTCAGACGAAACAAATTTGCCCCCGCACGGGCCAGGGCTTCAATGGTTTCTGCCTCTGCCGAAGCTGGCCCTAATGTGGCGATAATTTTAGTTGCCCGCTGCACAAAACACCTCTTTTTTATGATGTTAAATAGCTGGTTATATCTAGCATGCGATTGGAGAAGCCCCATTCATTATCATACCAGCCAAACACTCTGACCATACCATCTGGCATCACCTTTGTCTGGTCTAAATGCACAGTGACTGAGGCAGGGCAATGATTAAGGTCGCTCGATACCAGCGGTTTATCTGTGATATCCATCACCCCTTTTAACGGACCTGCGGCAGCGTCTGTGAACAGCGTATTTAAGGCCTCTTCAGTAATTTTTTGTGTCGGCATAAAGACCAGATCAACAGCAGAGACATTTGGTGTTGGCACGCGGATAGCAACACCATCCAGCTTGCCTGCTAATTCAGGCAGCACCAGCCCAACAGCGCGGGCAGCCCCAGTGGTAGTCGGGATAAGGTTTGTTGCGGCGGCTCTGGCGCGGTACATATCGTTATGTTCTGCATCCAACAGGCGCTGGTCGCCCGTATAGGCGTGAATGGTGGTCATAAATCCTTGCTGCAAGCCACAGGCATCCTGTACCAGCTTGGCCATTGGCGCCAGACAGTTTGTGGTACAAGAGGCAGCCGAGATAACCACATCATCGCTGGTGATATCTGTATGATTGATGCCATATACAATGGTTTTGTCTGCGCCGGAAGAGGGGGCAGAGACCAGTACGCGTTTGGCGCCTTGTGCAAGGTGAATACGGGCATCTTTAGCAGCGGTAAAGCGGCCTGTACATTCCATCACAACCGAAACCCCTGCATCTGCCCAGTTTAAGTTGCTGGGGTCAGCTTGCTGGAAATAGCGGATAGGCGGCAAGTCATCTATATAGATATACTCCCCCTCATGGCGAATATCTGCGTGAAGGCGGCCATGCACAGAATCATATTCTAACAGGAAAACAGCATGATCAATCGGGCCTAAATCATTTATCGCGGCAAGTTCAATAGCCTGGTCACCGCGCTCAATATGGGCGCGCAATATATTGCGTCCGATACGGCCAAAACCGTTAATTGCAAACTTAGTGCTCATTTCCTTATTACCCTTTTTTATTTTTTGCTGTTTCTTGTATAACTATATTTCTGCTTATTCTTCGTGACCGATCACCCATGTTGCGGGTAGGGCGTTGCCACATATTTTGCGGGCATTGGCCAGGTCATTTTCATTCGCGCGTATGATCGACTGCTCTTCTGACAATCCGTGTTCACGCCATCGCTGAATCAGGCGTGTCTCCAGCACATTTTCTGGTACCTCCAGCCAAATGCTAGCATCCCATAGGGGCGCCAGATCAGCCCAGCCTGGCGCATCGAACAACAGATAATTGCCTTCAAACACCAGAATAGAGACGGCTTCTGATACCTCGCCGCCAGCTTCGATAACCTTATCTTGCCCCCGGTCAAAGGTTGGAAAGTGGCGCGCCCGTCCCTCGATAAGGGCAGCAGCTAATGTTGCAAATCCCCGGCGGTCAAATGTCTCTGCCGCCCCTTTAATTTGTAACAGTCCGCGCTCTTCAAGAACGCTGTTGTCAAGATGAAACCCATCCATAGGGATGGTACAGCTTGCCTCTCCCAGATGGGTGCAAATCGCTGCTGCCATATGTGATTTGCCACTTCCCGGTGGTCCCGCAATGGCAATAGCGATTCGGTCGCGCGTTGAGGCAAGTGTTGCAATTTTCTCAGCAATCTCACTTGTCCGCGTTGCGTGTGTTTCGGCTTCTAGATGGCGTATTGATAACGGCAAAATCAACTCTTCTAACGTTATTTCTTCCCAAAAAATGTAAAGTTTTCTTGCGCAAAACTTTACACGCGCTAATATTAGTTGCGATAGTTAAGGTCAAATTGTCAAGTTAATTCAAACTTTGGTGTAGGGACGCGGCAGACTGTCATGCGGTACAAAAAAATCAAAAATATGGCCGAATTTGCTGCGCTTATTGGTATTTCTCGACCTACAGTTTCCAAATATTTTAATGATCCCGATAGCGTGCGCCCGTCAACCCGTAATCGAATCGAGGCAGCGTTACAGGAATATGACTATCGCCCGAATATTTATGCCATCAACCAGAACAGGCGGCTGACCAAGACAATCGGTATTGTTGTTCCCTATCTGGCCGATCCATTTTTTGCAGAGATTGCACGTATGCTAGAGCGTCGCTGTATTGCGGCTGGCTATACGCCATCTTTGTTTTCCTCGCATGGTGAGCAGAAATTGGAAAATAATATCCTGGATAATTTGCGCTCTCTCAAGCCAGCTGGAGTGTTGCTCGCCCCTTTGGGCCGGACTTCTGATCGAAAGCATATCGAAGCCTTTTGCCGGAACGTACCAACTATCCTGTTCGATAGTAATATAGAGGGGGTTGGGGCAGCTTTTGTTGGCTCTGACAATTTCAGTTTCGTCTCGCAGACAGTTGAATATCTTAGCCGTACAGGCAATGTCCCCTGTTTTTTCGAGATGAAGGACCCTGCCAATCCGAATGCTAATAAACGGCGTCAGGCCTATCTGGATATTATGCAGCGGCTGAATTTGCCGCCGCATATCGTTAATATAGGTGGTACCGGATGGAGCTTTGAAGAGATAGGTCGGCAAGGCGCGCTGAAGGTTCTGCGTGAAAATGCGCTGCCAACACAGACCGTGCTGTGCAGTAATGACAGGCTGGCGATTGGATTTTTATCTGCTTGCCACGAGCTGGGCATTTCTGTTGGCCGGGAAGAAGGCTGTGCTATTCGCGTGGCCTCGCATGATGATCACCCCTATGCCCGCTATACCTGCCCCTCCCTGACTACGGCCGCACATGACTACGAATCAGTTGCAGATTGCGCGCTGGCGACCCTGTTTAACTTGATCGAGGCAGGCGGAAACCTCTCAAAGCGTGAAGAAACAGTCTTTGCGGCGCGCCTGATTATGCGTGATTCTGCCTGATCTATATCGTTAAGCATATTGATAAATAATCATTTATTTACGCGCGTTAAAAAAATATTGACGCGGGCAAAGCTTTTTGGTCCACTTGCTCATCAACATAACGGAGGAACAAAATGCGTTTCAATAAACTTATTTCAGCAGCAGCTGCAGCAACGCTTCTAGCGTCTGGTGTTGCGTCTGCCGAAACACTGACTATCGCGACCGTTAATAACGGCGATATGATTCGGATGCAGGGTCTTACAGATGATTTCACTGCAAAGACTGGCCACAAGGTTGAGTGGGTAACTTTGGAAGAAAACGTGCTACGTCAGCGCGTAACAACCGACATCACCACAAAGGGTGGTGCATTCGACATCATGACTATCGGTATGTATGAAACACCGATTTGGGGCAAAAACGGCTGGCTGGTGCCACTGAATGACCTGAGCGCTGAATATAATGCTGGTGATATCCTGCCTGCAATGGCTGGTGGCCTGAGCTACAATGGTACATTGTTTGCTGCACCATTCTATGGTGAAAGCTCAATGATCATGTATCGCACAGACCTGATGGAAAAAGCTGGTCTGACTATGCCAGAAGCTCCATCTTGGTCATTTATTGCCAAGGCTGCTCGCGAAATGACTGACCGTGATAACGACATCAACGGTATTTGTCTGCGTGGTAAGGCTGGTTGGGGTGAAGGCGGTGCTTTCATTACAGCTATGTCAAACTCATTTGGTGCACGTTGGTTTGATGAAAACTGGAATGCTCAGTTTGATTCAAGAGAGTGGTCAGACACACTGAACTTCTTCAACAACATGATGACAGATGCCGGTCCTGCTGGCTTCGCTACAAACGGCTTTAACGAAAATCTTTCACTGTTCCAACAGGGCAAGTGCGGCATGTGGATTGACGCCACCGTTGCAGCTTCTTTTGTAACAAACCCGAAGGATTCAACTGTTGCAGACAAGGTTGGCTTTGCGCTGGCACCTGACAATGGCATGGGCGTTCGCTCTAACTGGCTGTGGGCATGGGCATTGGCCATTCCTGCTGGCACACAAAAAGAAGCAGCTGCAAAGCAGTTCATCGAGTGGGCCACATCAAACGGCTATATTGAGCTTGTAGCTTCAAAAGAAGGTTGGGCAAACGTACCTCCAGGTGCGCGCACATCACTGTACGAAAACCCGAACTACAAGAAAGTTCCTTTCGCACAGATGACTCTGGACTCAATCCTGTCAGCTGATCCAAACAACTCAACAGTTGACCCAAGCCCATATGTGGGTGTTCAGTTTGCTGCTATCCCAGAATTTGCTGGTATCGCAACCGAAGTAAGCCAGGAATTCTCTGCAGCTTACGCAGGTCAGCAGACTATTGCAGAAGCTCTGGCGAAAGCACAGGCTCTGACAAATGACGCCATGGAAGCTGCTGGCTACCGCTAGTCTTTTCTTCCTTCAGGGGAGAGGGGTTTTCCCTCTCCTCTGTTTATTTTCTTAAATCCATTTCCCTTTATTTTATTCTTTTGACGTAACGTTTTGAGAACGTGGTTCTCTAACAAGTGGAGGCGTGGCCGTGGCTACACAGCATTCTCGATCCATTGCCCGGTTAATGATTGCACCTGCTACCATCTTATTGCTTGGCTGGATGCTGGTTCCATTAACCATGACGCTGTATTTTTCGTTCAAAAAATACCTGCCTCTGCGTGGCGGTGATTTAGGCTGGGTCGGGTTTGATAACTATGTTCGCTTTATTTCCTCCAGCTCTTTTTGGCCAGCGGTAGGCACCACCCTTGTCATTGTTGGCGGTGTATTATTGATCACCGTGGTTATTGGTATTCTGCTGGCATTATTGCTAGACCAGCCTTTGTGGGGACAAGGGATTGTGCGTATTCTGGTTATCGCACCTTTCTTTGTCATGCCAACCGTTTCTGGTCTGGTATGGAAGAACATGTTTATGGATCCGGTAAACGGCTTTTTTGCGCATTTATGGCGGGCTTTTGGGGCGGAACCCATACAATGGCTTAGCCATGCCTCGCTCCCCTCGCTGATTATGATTGTCAGCTGGCAATGGTTGCCCTTTGCCACGCTTATTCTGCTTACCGCTATTCAGTCGCTGGATTCTGAACAGCTGGAAGCTGCTGAAATGGATGGGGCCAAGCCGATTTGGCGCTTTGGTTACATTATCCTGCCGCATTTGGCACGGGCTATCACGGTTGTTGTGCTGATTCAAACCATCTTTCTGCTGTCCATTTTCGCAGAGATTTTTGTTACAACAGCAGGCGCGTTTGGTACCAAAACCTTGACCTATTTGATTTTCCAGCGGGTACTGGAAAGCCAGAATGTCGGACTGGGGTCTGCTGGCGGGGTATATGCGATTATTCTGGCAAATATTGTGGCAATCTTCTTGATGCGGATTGTCGGCAAGAATCTGGACAGGTAGGGAGATTAATTCATGGCTAGAGCTGTTTCGATACGCCGGAAATCTTTTAACACCTTCCTTGCCTGGACAGTGGGTTTGTTAATTTTCTTTCCGATTTTCTGGATATTCGTTCTATCGCTGAAAACCGAAGGGGATGCTATCAGCACGCCTTTGCAAGTGTTGACGTCTGCCTGGACATTTGAAAGCTATACGGTGGTTCAGGAGAGATCTGATTACTTCAAGCATTTCAGTAACTCGGTAATTATTGCGGTTGGCTCTACCTTGCTTGGTATTCTGGTCGCTGTGCCTGCTGCCTGGTCAATGGCGTTTGTGCCATCCAAGCGGACGCGCGGTATATTAATGTGGATGCTGTCTACCAAAATGTTGCCTGCGGTGGGGGTTCTCTACCCTATTTATCTGCTATTTATCGAGCTGGGCCTGCTGGATAGTCGTACTGGTCTTGTGGTGGTGTTAATGCTGATTAACCTGCCAATTATTGTCTGGATGCTCTATACCTATTTCCGCGAGATTCCAGCCGAAATTCTGGAAGCGGCGCGCATGGATGGTGCCAATTTGCGTTCGGAATTGATTTATGTGCTGACCCCTATGGCGATCCCTGGCATTGCGTCCACCTTGCTGTTGAATGTTATTCTGGCTTGGAACGAAGCGTTCTGGACGCTTAATCTTACAGCGGCCAAAGCGGCGCCTTTGACCGCCTTTATCGCCAGCTACTCCAGCCCGGAAGGGCTGTTCTATGCCAAGCTGAGTGCGGCATCGGTTATGGCGATTACGCCTATCCTGATTATGGGCTGGTTCAGTCAGAAACAACTTGTTCGCGGCCTGACCTTCGGCGCGGTAAAATAGAGGAATAGAGATGAAACAGATACAATTACAACAGGTATCAAAACGTTTTGGCGATATCGAAGTTATTCCGCCTTTGGATTTGGAAATTGAAGAAGGCGAATTTGTTGTATTCGTTGGGCCGTCTGGCTGTGGTAAATCGACCTTATTGCGTCTGATTGCCGGTCTTGAAGATGTCAGTGATGGGCAAATCCTGATTAATGGGACAGATGCGACCGCTATTCCGCCAGCCAGTCGTGGTCTGGCAATGGTGTTCCAGTCTTATGCGCTTTATCCGCATATGTCTGTTCGTAATAACATTGCCTTTCCGTTGCGAATGGCAGGGCTGGACAAGGCAGAGCAAGCCAAGCGCGTAGAAGAAGCCGCAAAAGTTCTGAACCTTACAGATTATCTGGACAGGCGCCCTGGCCAGCTTTCTGGTGGTCAGCGTCAGCGGGTAGCTATTGGCCGGGCCATTGTGCGCGAACCTACCGCCTTTTTGTTTGATGAGCCGCTTTCGAATTTGGATGCCGCGCTGCGCGTTGGCATGCGCCTGGAGATCAGCGAGCTGCATAAGCGTCTGGCCACCACCATGATCTATGTTACCCATGATCAGGTTGAAGCGATGACAATGGCCGATAAAATCGTGGTATTGCAGGCCGGCGTAATTGAACAGGTAGGTAGCCCATTAGAGCTATATCATAACCCGCGCAATACATTTGTCGCCGGCTTTATCGGCTCGCCGCGGATGAATCTGCTGACCGGTAGTGAGGCAAAAAAACATGGTGCCACCACGATCGGCATTCGACCTGAACATCTGAGCATTTCGCCGAAAAAGGGTGAATGGGAAGGGGTTGTAGGCGTATCAGAACATCTTGGCTCGGACACTTTTTTCCATGTGAATTGCCCGGCTTTTTCAGAAACCTTGACAGTTCGGGCCAGCGGTGAAGTACAGCTTGCCTATGGTGACAAGGTATATCTGACCCCGGATGCTGCGTATTTGCACAAATTTGATGATAAGGGTTTGAGGATTTAATGAACCGGCTGGCAGGGAAAACAGCGCTTATAACAGGCGCGGCACGCGGTATCGGGCGTCATTTCGCAACTGCCTATGTTCGGGAAGGTGCAAAGGTTGCTATCGCCGATATCGATTTTGAGCGCGCTGCCAAAGCTGCCGAAGAATTAGGCGGCGCGGCTATTGCTGTTGAAATGGATGTAACATCGCAGGCCAGCATCGATCAGGGAATTGATAAGACGATAGAAGCCTTTAACAGCATTGATATTCTGGTGAATAATGCGGCTGTTTTCACCGCGGCGCCTGTTGCCGATATCACCCGAGAGGCGTATCAGCAGACCTTTGATATTAATGTTTCTGGAACCCTGTTTACCATGCAGGCAGTTGCACGGCATATGATTGCCCGAAAATCGGGGGGCAAAATAATCAATATGGCCAGCCAGGCTGGTCGGCGCGGAGAGCCGTTAGTGGCGGTTTATTGTGCGACAAAGGCTGCGGTGATTTCTCTTACGCAATCTGCCGGGCTTAATCTGATTGAACATGGCATTAATGTTAATGCGATTGCACCTGGCGTGGTGGATGGCGAACATTGGGACGGTGTAGACGCCCTGTTCGCTAAGTATGAAAACAAACAACCTGGACAGAAGAAACAGGAAGTTGGGATGGCTGTACCCTTTGGCAGAATGGGAAGACCGGAAGATTTGGCAGGTATGGCCATCTTCCTTGCCAGCGATGAGGCAGATTATATCGTGGCACAGACCTATAATGTCGATGGTGGACAATGGATGAGTTAATGGATCTTTCTATTCAGGAAACAGGCGAGGCAACGCTTAGCAATAAGACCTTAAGCGGATTGCCCAAAAATCTAGATTTGCCTCGTTATGATCGGCGCCAATTAACGGCCAGTATCATACATATTGGTGTTGGAAATTTCCATCGCGCGCATTTGGCATGGTATGTTCACCGGCTGATGCAACAGGGCTTGGCGCATGATTGGGGTATTATTGGGGCTGGTGTTCGCCCACAAGATAATCTGATGCGTGAACGGCTATTAAAACAGGATTGCCTGACAACCCTGATAGAGCTGGACCCGCATGGCAGCCAAGCGATAGAAGTGACCGGGGCAATGCTGGACTTCCTGCCAGTAGATGCGGATAACCAGTCTCTTATCCAGGCGATGGCAGACCCGCAAATCCGAATTGTCTCTCTGACCATTACGGAAAGCGGTTATTATCTGGAGGCGACCTCAAACGCGCTGGATACAGCCCATCCTGATATTATCCATGATGCAAAAAACCCAAGCCATCCGCGCACAGCTTTTGGGGCAATTGTTGCGGCATTGCGGCTGCGCCGTGACCAGGGTCTGGACGCTTTTACAGGCCTGTCTTGTGATAACCTACAGGGCAATGGCTCTATCCTGCGGCAATCTGTTGTGGGGCTGGCCGCGCTTAGCGACCCAGAGCTGGCACAATGGATTGACAAGAACTGCAGCTTTCCAAATTCTATGGTTGATTGCATTGTACCGGCAACTGGCCCTGACGAGCTAGCCTTGGCACAGAAGCTAGGCATTGAAGATGCTGCCCCGGTAACGCATGAGAATTTCCGTCAATGGGTGATTGAGGATGATTTTTGCGCTGGGCGTCCGGAATGGGACAAGGTTGGCGCACAATTCTCCGCACGTGTAGCGGACTATGAAACCCAAAAAATTCGTATATTGAATGGTGGTCATCAAGTTTTGGCAAATGTTGCTGAAATTATGGGTATCCAGACAATCGCTCAGGCGATAGGAAATCCGCTGATCAAGGCAATGTTCACCAAGGTTCAGGAAGAAGAAATCCTGCCACATATTATCCCTCTGCCTGGGCGGAGTGTTCCAGAATATCTGCAATTAATCAGCGATAGATTCGCGAATGATGCGATAGTGGATACGGTTCGGCGTGTCGCATTTGATGGGGCTGCCCGCCATGTTGGCTTTATCCTGCCATCTTTGCGAGATGGGTTGGCCAAAGGGAATTCGGTTGAGGGGCTGGCCTTGATAGAGGCGGCATGGGCCCGAATGTGTCTTGGCACGCGCGAGGATGGCAGTGTAATTCAGGCCAATGATCCTTCCTGGCCAGAGCTGAGCAAAACCGCGGCAGCGGCGAAAACCACGCCGCGTGTCTGGCTGGAAATGGAACATATCTATGGCGAACTTGCCAATGAAGAGCAGTTTGCTGTTGCGTTTGAAAAAGCCCTTTTGAGTCTGTATGAAAATGGGGTTGAGGCAACCATCAAAGCCTATCTGGATGGCGCCAACACCGCATAAACCACCTGATAGACAAGATAGAGGCAGTGAATGATTTTTTATCTCGGCATTGATATCGGCACCTCTTCTATTAAAGTTATTTTGCTGGATGCAGATCAGCATCAGCATGCGGTTATCTCTAAACCTCTGACAGTCTCACGTCCGGCCCCTGGCTGGTCAGAGCAATCGCCAATGGCGTGGTGGCAAGGGGTCGATGCTGCGGTCACAGAAATGGCCCGGCAACAGCCAGAAAAAATGTCAGCCCTGCGGGCAATCGGCCTGTCCGGACAGATGCATGGGCTGGTCGCTCTGGACGCCCGGGATCAGCCTCTGCGAGACGCGATTTTATGGAATGATACCCGTTCCAGTGCTGAAGCAGCAGAGCTGCAAAAAAGCCATCCTGAATTTGCGCGCATTGGCGGCAATCTGGTGATGGCGGGGTTTACCGCACCAAAGGCGGTATGGATGGCCCGGCATGAGCCAGAGCGATTTGCAAATATCAAAACCATTTTACTGCCCAAAGATTATGTACGTTTTTGTCTAACAGGGGAAAAAATATCTGATATGTCAGATGCGTCTGGTACGCTTTGGCTGGATATTGCTCAGCGGTGCTGGTCAGAAAAATTACTGGATATTTGCGGGTTGCGTCTGGACCATATGCCGAAACTGGTTGAGGGTAGCCAGGCGAGTGCCGAGCTGAAGCCAGAACTGGCCCGCAAATGGGGCATTGCTGGACCGGTGATCATTGCAGGCGGTGCCGGCGATAATGCGGCTGCCGCGATTGGGCTTGGCCTGACCGCACCCCATCAGGGCTTTGTTTCGCTTGGCACTTCTGGCGTGGTGTTCACGGTTACAAAAGGTTTTGCCGAGAGCGCAGAAAAAGCGGTGCATGCATTTTGTCATGCATTGCCACATAGTTGGCACCAGATGGGGGTGATTTTATCTGCCAGTGATAGTGTAAGCTGGCTGTCAGATATTACCGGCCAGCCAGTACCCGATCTGCTGGCCCAAATGAAGCCGGAAGATAGCACTAAAAGCTGGCCACTTTTCCATCCCTATCTTAGTGGTGAGCGCACCCCCCATAATAACCCCGAAGCAAAGGGCGGTTTTTTTGGGTTGTCGCGGCGCGATGATGCGGGCGATTTAACCCGCGCGGTCTTGCAAGGGGTGGCGTTTGCGATGGCCGATGCCATGGCGGTATTGGAAACATCAAAAGACACGGCGCATCACCTGATCGCGACAGGTGGCGGGGCCAATAATGGGTATTGGCTGACCCTGATAGCTAGCCTGACCAGATATTCTATTGCTGTGCCGGAAAATACCAATATTGGCGCGGCAGTTGGGGCAGCACGGTTGGCAATGCTGGCAGATGGAAAGCCGCTAGCGGCAGTTTGTACGCCGCCTGCACTCTCGCATATTGTGCAGCCAGATGCAGAGTTGGCTAGTGCCTTAAAGCCCGCACATCAGCTTAGCCAGAACCTTTATACGCATATCTCTTCATTATGATCGGCCTGGCGGTGACAGTGCCTCTCTCTCTCTCTCTCTCTCTCTCTCTCTATTCTGTTTTGAGAGATGAACAGGATAAATATCAAGTTTAAGTGTATTATGGGTATCTTATTTGCTATAGGTCAGAGACTATATTGCTTTTCCAACTGAAAGTGGCATGTTGATGTTCCCAAGTCCTGAAGCCCCTATTTATTCCATGTCACCAATTTTGGCTTTTCTTGCACGAACATTTCCGGGCATCCGGATTTCCTTATCCCGATTTGAGAAAATAAAGACAGCTTCCTGGTGTAAATATGACAATGTCAGGTTCCCGTTTGTCTCGCGCTTTATGGATCGCAAGCGGTTTGTTGCCATGGCCGCCGGGGCTATCGAACATGATGAGGTGGCGATGGCTAAACAGGTCATCAGCAAAGAGGATGTCCTTGTCGAATTTGGCGCCGGGCTGGGTATCGCGGCGGCACGGGTGCATAAGATATGCTCGCCAAAGGGCCATATCTGTTTTGAGGCGAATCCCATTTTGGGTGAATATACAAGCCAGCTTTTCAAAGTGAACAAGCTGGATATAGGCTTTGAGAATATCGCCCTTGGTAATGGGCAGAAGCTGCCCTTTTATGCAATGGATGACTATATCCTAAGCTCTTTTGACAAGCCGGCACCCGGCCATGCCTTTACCAAAATAGAGGTTCCAACCATTACGCTGGAGGCGGTGATTAAAGCCCACCAGCCAACCGTGATCTTCTGTGATATTGAGGGGGCAGAGCTAGATTATTTTACCTCCGATCAGTTTAAAGGGGTGAAAAAAATCGTTATTGAGCTGCATCCGGAAATATATGGCACGGACGGCTTGTCCACCTTTTGTGCCAGAATGCAGGATAGGGGTTTTGCACTGGCACAGAAACAAAGGCAGACCTATTGCTTTGTTCGGCCCTAAACTGACAGGAAAAAATCGGCGATAATGAAGAGGGCTATTTCTGTTTTCTATAGCGCCTTTTCTAGCGATTTTTTTGGCGCTTTTTATGTGTTTCCATAAAGAAACCAAACAGGGCGAAACGCGGGCGCAATCCAATATCTGGCCGAAAGGTGCCATTGCCCAATACCGGCTGCAGAGACCGGTTCTGGTTCCATTCCCGTTTGACGATATATAAGCCGCTGCCAATAATAAGTGCCGCACCAAAGATAAAGGAAGTGGTGATATCCTCGCCAAATAATAACACTCCGAAAAAACCAGCCCACAAGATTTGCGAATATTGCATTGGGGCAATCACCGATGCATTAGAGGCCTTATAGGCGCCCACAATACAAAACATGGCGATAAAGCCCAGACAGGAAATCAGGGCAATTCCCCCTAGATGGGCCACCGGCATAGGCACATATACAAATGGCAAGACCGCCCCCATCAAAATAAAATTCCCGAACATCGGATAGAGCAGCATCACAGAGGTCTTTTCCTTTTGGCCAATTTTGCGGGTAATCAGTGAATTAACCGCCGCCGCTATCGCTGCCATAATGCCAGATAAGTGTCCGGCGCTGAACGTGCTGGTGGTGGGCTGCAGAACAATTAATACGCCAATAAACCCGGTCAATACCGACAGGCCGCGATGCAAGCCAACCTTCTCCCCTAGCACCGGAATTGAAAATATGGTGATGAAAATAGGCGTTAGGAACAACAAGGCATAGGTTTGCGGCAGGGGCAGAACGCTAAAGGCATAAAAGGCACAAAACCCGCTGGCAGAGGTGGCCAATACCCGCAACCCCATCTGAACCGGGTGATGCGGCCATAAGCTGCCGGTACGCGGATTGCGAATGATAAACAAATTTACCAATGGAAATGAAAATAGCACAGAAAAGAACAAAATCTGAAAGGGCGTGTAATAGGTCCCCAGATATTTAACGATCACATCATGGGCTGAATAGAGCGCAAACCCTGCTAGCGAAAGCAATACCCCGGTGATGTTGGATTGTGTTTGTGCTGCCATTTTCTTGCCAGAAACAGATAAGAGAGAAACTTTCGGTTTTATATATTTTTTATCATCCTTACTAGATTATCGCTAAATAAACTCTATCATCACTATCCGATTTCCAGAAAGACAGAGGCTATGTCCTGCCCTGCCCCCTCTAAACCTATTACATATATTTTGCCTTGATCCAGTTGGTATAGCCACCAGCAAGCATGATCTGGCGTTGCCTGTCGGATGCGGTTAGGGTGGTGGGAATGCATATATCCTTATTCTCTATTCGCAAGGTAAAGCTGCGCGCACCGTTTGCCAGATGATGGTGGATATCCTCTATCACCAGTTGGTCGCCAGCGTCGCATTTTCCCCAATCCTCTTCGTCATCAAAGACCAGCGGCAGGATCGCTGAATTGATCAAATTCTGCCAATGTAATCTGGCAAAGCTTTTCGCAACCACAAGGCGCAGCCCCAGATATTGTGGGGCAATAGCTGCATGCTCGCGGCTAGATCCCTGACCATAATTATGTCCGCCAATAATGGTGTGATAACGCTGTTCAATGGCATGGGCGCGCGCTGTTGCGGCATAATTTGCATCGATATTATCAAAGGATAATTCTGCAATCCTCGGAATATTGGATCGAAAGGGCAGGGCGCGCGCGCCAGCAGGGCTGATATAGTCTGTGGAAATATTATCTCCCAGATGCAGGGCGATATGCGCGTCTATCCGGTCCTGGATAGGGGGAATATC